>NZ_JCAMOQ010000028.1:0-99706 GCF_059512365.1 Bradyrhizobium sp. Ses1 | reverse complement strand
ACCCGCGGCAGCTCTTGCTGCTCGCGAGCTTAGCGCCAGCGTCGGGGCGCCAGGACCACACGACTTCGCCGTCCGCGTTCATGCGCTCGTCAGTCGCACGCATCGCGTCCACCGCATCTCACCGCAACGTTCGTGACGATCGCGAGCCGCCCCTCTCTCGGGTGAGACGCGCCGAGTTAAATCACTGATTTGCCCGACGGCGAAAGCGGAATGTTTTTTCCGCAAGGGCTGGACGAGGCAAATCACATTGATTGGCTTAAGGAAAATCGCGCGAATGATATGGCGCCGTCATGCCCGGGCAAAAAGCGCGAAGCGCGTCTTCGCGCAGACGTCCCGGGCATCCACGTCCTTTGCCTCCGTGCACGGGAGAGACATGGATGGCCGGGTTAAGCCCGGCCATGACGGAGGAGAGGATTGCGCGAATGCGTCCCCCTGTCATTCCGGGGCGTCCGAAGGACGAGCTTCGCGCGCCCCGGAATGACGGAGAGAGCCGGCTGCGATCTCAACCGGCCTGCATCGCGTGGGCGGCGGCGGTGTGGCGGCGGATCAGGTCGGTAACATCGAGACCGGGGATGGCGCCGTCGATCACAGCCCAGTTGCCGCCGACCATCACGCGGTCGGCGCGGTGCGCGCCGCACAGCACCAGCGCGGCGAGCGGGTCGCCATGGCCGGAGAAGCGGAGTTCGTCGAGCTTGAACAGAGCGAGATCGGCGACCTTGCCGACGGCGATCTCGCCGAGCTCGGGACGGCCGACGCAGGCGGCGGAGCCCTTGGTGGCCCAGCGCAGCGCATCCTTGTGACTGACGCGATCGACACCATAGCGCGCCCGCTGCACCAGGAAGGCCGCGCGCACCTCCTGCATCAGATTGGAGCCGTCGTTGGAGGCCGAGCCGTCGACGCCAAGGCCAATGCCGACGCCGGCCTCCTCCATCTCGCAAACCGGACAGCAGCCTGACGCCAGCACCTGATTGCTGCAGGCGCAATGGCTGATGCTGGTCCCCGCCTTGCCCAGTCGCTTCATTTCGCCGGCGTTGAAGTGGATGCCGTGTGCGAGCCAGGTGCGCCCATTGAGCCAGCCGCATTGCTCGAGATAATCGAGCGGCCGGCAGCGATGCATCTGTTCACAGAACCGGTTCTCGTCCTCAGTTTCGGCGAGATGAGTGTGCAGGCGCACATCGAGCTTGTCGGCAAGCTCGGCAGTCCTCTGCATGAGCGAGGTCGTCACTGAGAACGGCGAGCATGGCGCGAGCGCGATCTGCACCATCGCATCCTCGCCGCGTTCGTGATGCTTTGCGACCACGCGCGCGCTGTCGGCCAGGATCGTATCCTCATCCTGCACGACACTATCGGGCGGCAGGCCGCCGTCGCGCACCGACAGATTCATCGAGCCGCGCGTCAGCAGCACGCGCAAGCCGAGCCGTTTTGCGACGGCCACCTCGATATCGACGGCTTCCTCGAGCCCGGCGGGAAACACATAGTGGTGATCGGTCGTCGTGGTGCAGCCCGACAGCAGCAGTTCCGACATTGCAACGGTAACACCGAGCTGAAGCGATTCCGGCGTCAGCTTCGCCCAAACCGGATAGAGCGCCTTGAGCCAGGGGAATAGCTCGCGGTCGAGGGCGGCCGGAAGTGCCCTCGTGAGCGTCTGGTAGAAGTGATGATGAGTATTGATCAATCCCGGCAGGACAACGTGTTCGCCTGCGTCGAACACCAGCGGCGAAATGGCGGTCGGCTCCTTGCCGCGGCCGACCAATTCGACGATCTTGCCACCCTGAACCACGACGCCGCGTTCGGCGCCTTCGGCTAAGATGGATAGCGGATCCTTGATCCAGGTCGGCTGCGTTTGGTCCATGATCCCACCATCTATCGAGAAGCACCGGCATTTGGCTTCGATGCAAGGACCGTCCCAATTGTGGCCAACGATTGGCGCCGGTCTTGCAAGGCTTCTTAAGTGAGCAAGACTCTTAAGCTAGGATGCATCCTGTTGAAAGCGTCGGCGTATCGATGGACTTGAACACGATTACGGAAGTCGCCCATCCGAAATCCCGGGCGCAACTGCCTGTTTGGACAGCAGGCGATGCTTGGCTGGCGGGCGGCACGTGGCTGTTCTCGGAGCCGCAGGCGCACTTAAGGCGGCTGATCGATCTCACCGACCTGAAATGGCCGGCGCTGACGATCGGCAACAGCGACTTCACCATCGCCGCCACCTGCACCGTGGCGCAGCTCGACGGCTTTGCCGGCCCGCCGGACTGGATCGCCGCACCCCTGATCAACCAGTGCTGCCGCTCGTTCCTCGCCTCCTTCAAGATCTGGAAGACCGCGACCGTCGGCGGCAATATCTGCATGTCGCTGCCGGCCGGGCCAATGATCTCTCTGACTTCGGCACTCGACGGCATCGCCACGATCTGGCAGCCCGATGGCGGGGAGCGGAAGCTTCCCATCACCGACTTGGTCACCGGCAGTCAGCAGAATTTGCTTCGACCCGGCGACCTGCTGCGGCAGATCGATATTCCGCTCGCGGCGCTGCGGCGACGCTCGGCATTTCGCCAGATCTCGCTGACGCCGGTCGGGCGCTCGGCAGCGCTCCTGATCGGAAGCATCGACAGCGAGGATGGCTTTGCGCTGACCGTGACCGCCTCGACGATACGGCCGATCAAGCTCCCCTTTGTCACCATCCCGGAGCAGGAGGAATTGCGCGAGACGATCCTGCAGCGCATCCCGGACAATCTGTATCACACCGACATCCACGGCAAACCGATCTGGCGCAAGCACATGACGCTGCGGCTCGCGGAAGAGATCCGCGCTGAACTCGGGGCGCAACCATGACCTTCGACATCAACGGCAAGACATTCTCGGAAACGCCGCGGGCCGGACAATGCCTGCGCACCTTCCTGCGCGACCTCGGGCATTTCGGCGTCAAGAAAGGCTGCGACGCCGGCGATTGCGGCGCCTGCACCGTGCTGCTCGACGGCGAGCCAGTGCATAGCTGCCTGATCCCCGCGTTCCGTGCCGAAGGGCATGCGGTCACCACCATCGAGGGATTTGCGCCTGACGGCGGCACCCATCCGCTGCAGCAGGCCTTCCTCGACGCGCAGGGATTCCAGTGCGGCTTCTGCACCGCCGGCATGATCCTGACCTGTGCGTCGCTGAACCAGGCGCAGCGGCAGGACCTCGGCGCCTCGCTCAAAGGCAATATCTGCCGCTGCACCGGCTATCGCTCGATCGAGGACGCGCTCGACGGCAAGACAAACATAGAGGACGCGGACGCAGGCACGGCTTTCGGCCGTAGCCTTCCGGCGCCGGCCGGGCCGCTCGTGGTGCGCGGAGCGGCGCGCTACACTTTCGATACCAAGTTGGAAGGCCTGCTGCACGTCAAGCTGCTGCGCTCGCCGCATCCGCACGCGAAGATCGTCAGGGTCGACAAGAGCGCGGCGCTCGCGGTACCCGGCGTGCACGCCGTGCTGACCCATGAGGACGCGCCAAAGCTTCTGTTCTCGACCGCGCGGCATGAGAAGGACTGGATGGACCCCGAGGACACCCGCGTCCTCGACGACGTCGTCCGCTTCATCGGCCAGAAGGTCGCCGCTGTCGTGGCGGAGACCGAGGCCGCCGCGGAAGAAGGCTGCCGCCGCCTCAAGGTCGACTACGAACTGCTGCCCGCAGTGTTCGACCCCGCGGAGGCGATCGCACCGCGCGCCCCGGTCCTTCATGGCGACAAGACGGTCGAACATCGCATCACCAACCCCACGCGCAACCTCGTCGCGGAAACGCATGGCGAATATGGCGACGTTGCGAAGGGCCTCGCCGAGGCCGCCGTCACCTATGAGGGGACGTTCACGACCCAGCGCGTCCAGCATGCCGCGCTGGAGACCCATGGCGGGCTCGCCTGGATCGACACTGAGGGCATCCTCAATGTCCGCTCCAGCACGCAGGTGCCGTTCCTGACACGGCGCGGGCTGTCGCAGATCTTCGCTCTGCCGCCCGATAAGATCAGGGTGTTCTGCGAACGCGTCGGCGGCGGCTTCGGCGGCAAGCAGGAGATGTTCGTCGAGGATATTCTTGCACTGGCCGCGCTCAAGACCGGACGCCCGGTCAAGCTGGAATTCACCCGCGAGGAGCAGTTCATCGGCACTTCGACGCGGCATCCGATGCGCGTCACGGTCAAGGCCGGCGCCGACAAGGACGGCAAGCTGACGGCGCTGCAGCTCGATGTGCTGTCCAACACCGGGGCCTACGGTAACCATGCAGGGCCGGTGCTGTTTCATGCGGTCGCCGAATGCATCAGTGTCTACAACTGCCCGAACAAGAAGGTCGACGCCGCCGTCGCCTACACCAACACGCTGCCGGCCGGCGCCTTCCGCGGCTACGGCCTGCCGCAAAGCCTGTTCGCCGTGGAAGCGGCGATCGACGAATTGGCAAAACAGCTCGGCATCAACCCGTTCGACTTCCGCCGCCGCAATGTCGTGAAACCCGGGGATCCCATGCTGTCGCCGCCGCCGTCCGAATATCATGACGTGCTCTATGGCTCGTATGGCCTCGATCAGTGCCTCGACCTGGTCGAGCGCGCGATGGCCGAGGACACGCCGCGATATGGATTGTCGGCGGAGTGGCTGGTCGGCGACGGCATGGCGCTGACGATGATCGACACCGTCCCGCCGGCCGGGCACCTCTCCGATTCCAAAATCGCGTTGCGCGAGGATGGTGGCTTCGAGCTGACGGTCGGCACCGCCGAGTTCGGCAACGGCACCAGCACGGTGCATCGCCAGATCGCGGCCAGCGCGCTGGCGACGACGGTCGATCGCATCGTCCTGAAGCAATCCGACACCGCGCATGGCGGCCACGACACCGGCGCCTATGGCAGCGCCGGCATTTTTGTGGCCGGACGCGCAACGCAGCATGCAGCGCAAAATCTCGCCGACGCGATCAAGGCGTTCGCGGCGGAGATGAGCGAAGCGGATGCCGAGTCATGCTTGCTGGACAATGAAACTGTTGTCTGCGGCAAGCGGCGGCTGTCCTTCGCCGAGCTGGCGAAAGCGGCGAAGGCGCGCGGCAACCTGCTCGAAGCCAGCGGCAGCGCGCATGGCACGCCGCGCTCGGTCGCCTTCAACGTGCAGGGCTTTCGCGTCGCCGTGAACAAGGGCACCGGCGAAGTCAGGATCTTGAAAAGCGTGCAGGCGGCCGACGCCGGCCGCGTCGCCAACCCCATGCAATGCCGCGGCCAGATCGAAGGCGGCGTCGCGCAAGCGCTGGGCGCCACACTTTACGAAGAGCTCGTGATCGACGACGGCGGACGGGTGATCAATCCGAGGTTCCGCGACTATCATTTGCCCTCTTATGCCGACGTGCCGCGCACGGAAGTATTCTTTGCGGAGACGTCGGATGCGGTTGGGCCGATGGGCGCGAAGTCGATGAGCGAGAGTCCATACAACCCCGTCGCCGCCGCACTCGGCAACGCCATCGCCAACGCCACCGGCATCCGCTTCACCAGCGCGCCCTTCAAGCCGGACCGTTTGTTTCCGGCGCTGCATGAGAAGTATGGCGCCGCGTAGGGTGGCCACGCTTACGCCGACGCTCGTGGACGGGTCGCGGCAAGTGAGTCGCTTTGCTCACCCTACGGGAGAGAACCCCTACCCCCGCCCCACCGTGCACTCGATCTGGCCGTGCGGCTCGTCAGTCGGCAGGAACACCTGGTTGTTGTTGTCGAGCCCGAACGCGGAGAGATTCATCGGGATGAAATGCATGTTCGGACAGGCCATGCTGATCTCGGAAATCTCCGGCACCGATGCGAGTGCGGCCTCGCCCATCCGGTAGAGGCTGTCCTGCACGCTCCAGCTATAGGTGGTCGAGAACACCTCAAGAAGCACATCGAGGATCTTCGCATTTGTCGCCGGATAGCTCACGGGTTTGCCCGACCATTTCCACGACGCCACCATGCTGGTCGCGCAGATGCGGTCGTGGGTCTCGGCAAGCGTGGTGTAGCGGTCCTTGACGTAGTTCTCCCAGCCGGACTGGGTCGCCTTCATGAAGGCGAAGCCGTCGATACCCGAGGCGAGCGCCGTCGGTCCGCCCCTGACAGCGGTGAGTTCGACGGTCGGCTTGCCGTTGCCGTCGAGCACGAAACTGTGCGGATGCGGCTTGCCACCGAAGCTCAGCCTGTTCCACCTGGTCTCGTGCGAGGTGATGGATACCGACGACACCTGCGGATAGGTGTCGAAATATTTCTGCGCCAGGACCTGGCAGAATTCTTCCGCCGAGAGCCCGGTATTCTCGCGGGCGACGACGTTGACGACGTTCTTGATGGTGTCGGTCGACACTGTGTTGGAATTGTCCGCGTGCGTATAGGTGCGGGCGAAATCGCCCTCGAGCATCGCCTTGATGTTGAGCTGGCTGACCTCGTGCCTGTCGCCATCGCGATGAATGCGCATCACGCGCACGCGGCCCTTACCGTAGCGGTTGTTGATCAGCGGCACGTCAAAGCCTCCACCGGTAAGTTTTGCGGGCGCGATCGCCCTGTCAGCGTAATAATGAGCAACGTTTGTGCCACCGGGCAAGCTGCAGGCACGGCAAAGTGAGTTGGTGTGACCTGCGATCGTTGCCACAATCTGCGCCATCCTTGCCGTAGCTTTCAGCAGCGGCGCCACGTGCCCAGGTCCTCATCCTGAGGAGACCGCGCAGCGGTCGTCTCGAAGGATGGCCGCGGGAGAGATCAGGGCCTCATGGTTCGAGACACGCTGCGCGCTCCTCACCATGAGGGGCGACGTCAACTGCCGCGATACGTCGCATAGCTCCAGGGCGTGACCAGGAGCGGGACGTGGAGATGGCCCTCGGGTTCGCTCACGGCAAAGCGCAGCGGGATGCGGTCGAGGAAGGGTGGATCGGAGAGCGGCACTTGCCGGCCGGCGAAATAGTCGGCGACGCTGAACAGGAGCTCGTATTTTCCAATCGGTACGGGACGGCCGCCGATCAGCGGCTGATCGGTGCGGCCGTCGGCGTTGGTTACCGCGCGCGTCACCACGCGGCTTGAGCCGAGATCGGACAGCTCGATCAATTCGACCGCGATGCCGGCGGCGGGCTTGCCGCTATGGGTGTCCAGCACATGCGTGGACAGGCGGCCATGTACGGCGAGGCGATCCTCGGCCGTCACGAGCTGGTCGAGCCGCAGCGCGGCGATGCGGCAGATCTCCTCGACCGATCGCTGCATCTCGGCCGGCACGTCGTTCGGCAGCCGCCGCTCGAAATCGCGCAGGATCGAATCCTTGGTATGGCGGCGGACCGAGACGATATAGGGAAAACCGAATTTCGTGCGATAGGCGTTGTTGACGCGCTCGAACGCGTCATATTCGGCATCCGACAACCGGTCGAGGCCGGCGCTGTTCTGCTCTGCATCGGATTCGGCGGTGAGGCCCGCGGCGCGCTGGGTCTTGTCGGCGAGATCGGGATGCGCCTTGATCAGCGCGAGCCGTAGCTCAGCCGGTGCGCGCTCCACCGCGGCCTTCATCGCCGTGAACAACACGTTGATGCCGGCGAACGGCCGCAGCAACGCCACTTCTTCGGCGATCCACGGCGAATGCTCGAAGATGTTGGCAAGCGCCGCGACAAATTCGTCGCGGCTCTTGTTGTTGAGATCGGCGATTGTGATCGACATCCGCCTATCCGATGCTGAAGGCATGTTCGGCGAACTGCTTGTGATGGGCGTACCAATGCTCAGCGATCTGCAGCCGGGTCGGCACCCAGACGCGGTCGTGCTTTCCGATGTAGTCGAGGAAGCGCATCAAGGCCGCGGCGCGGCCGGGGCGGCCGACCAGGCGGCAATGCAGGCCGATTGACATCATCTTCGGCGACGTCTCACCTTCGGCATAGAGCACATCAAAACTGTCCTTCAGATAGTTGAAGAACTGATCGCCGCCGCCAAAGCCCTGCGGGTTGACGAAGCGCATGTCGTTGGCATCGAGGGTGTACGGGATCACCAGATGCGGCTCCAAGCCCGCCGCCTTGATCCAGTAAGGGAGATCGTCGGCATAGGAATCGCAGAGGTAAGCGAGGCCGCCCGCCTCCATCAAGAGCCGGAGCGTATTGATCGAGGACCGCCCGGTGTACCAGCCGAGCGGCCGCGCGCCCGTCGCCTCGGTGTGCACGCGGATCGCTTCCGCGATCTCGGCGCGCTCCTCGCTCTCCGACATGTCCTTGTGCTCGACCCATCTAAGACTGTGGCTCGCGATGTCCCAGCCCGCCTCCTTCATCGCGGAAACGATCTCGGGATTGCGCTTCAATGCCATCGCGACGCCAAACACGGTGGTCGGCAATTTGCGTTCGCCGAACATACGCCAGAGCCGCCAGAAGCCGGCGCGCGAGCCATATTCGAACATCGATTCGATGTTGGCATGGCGCTGGCCCGGCCAGGGCTGCGCGCCGAGCACATCCGACAAGAACGCTTCCGAGGCGCTGTCGCCATGCAGGATGTTGTTCTCGCCGCCCTCTTCGAAATTCACCACGAACTGCACGGCGATGCGGGCATTGCCCGGCCATTTCGGATCGGGCGGGTTGCGGCCATAGCCGCGAAGATCGCGCGGATATGCTTCGGTCACTAAACTTCCTCGAAACGAATCTTCTGCGCGCCCTTCCAGAGCACGGTCTTGCCGAAGGTAACGAGGTTCTCGAGCCCCGACGTCAGCGTGATGAAATGGTTGCCGGCGAGCTGACCCATCTTGCTTGCGAAATGCACGCCGCCATAGGCGAGCAGGATCTCGGTTTCGCTGATGCCGCCGGGATAGAGGATGATCTGGCCGGGCGCCGGATAGCTGGTGTGGTTCTCATAGGAGACGCCAAAGTCGAGATCGCCGAGCGGCATCCAGACCCCCTCGCCGCTCCAGCGGACATGGATCGCCTGGCTCTCGAACGGCATCGCCTTGCGAAACGCTGCAACCGTCTTCGGCGCCAGCGCCTCCTCAAAGCGCGCGTCGAATTTGAAGTCACCGGCATGGACAATCAGTTTGCTCATTGATCTCTTCTCTTGAATCTCTGCTGTTGTGTAGCTGGGAACCGCCTCTCGCTACCGCATTGCAGCGCGGCATCGGAAGCAAGGACCATTCCAGAGGCAGCGTTGGCCTAGTTTCTCCGATCGTACGACCAGCCGAACAGGCCGCTGCGCTGCGTCTCAGGCTCGGGCGGCGGCGCCTCCTTGGCCTCGGCCTGCGGCGGCGGTGCAGGCGGCGCCGGCAGGTTCTCGCATTTCAAGGAGTAGACCAGTTCGCCTTTCGCAGTGCGGCCGATCGGAGCGCAATCGTCCGCCCGCGCGACCGCGCCTTTTGTCGCACCTTTGGTCTCCTTCGGCGCCAGTTGGGTCTGCGCCACGGCCAGCGAGGAGACTGGCGCGGCGACCAACAGCAACACTGGTAAAAACTTCTTCATCGGCCTCACTCGTTGGGAATCCTTTGCCTTATTGAACCGGACCGGCACCGGTCAGTCCATGATAGCGCGAACCGCCTGTAATACCTGCTGAATATTTAGCCGTGACCAAGAAATTTGCTCGCCGCTTCGTGATAGGCGCAACCGTACTAACCGTCAGCGCACATCGCTATCTCCCTCTTTAGCGCTGAGGTGCGAGCCGCACAGGCCTCGCAGACGAAGCGTAATAAAGCCGGGAGAACCACATGAAGACATTCCTCACCATCTTTGGGTCAGTTTTGATTATTGCGTCATCCGTCCAGTTCGCTGCGGCAGCGCAGCGTCCTCACCACTACAAATCGGACCGCGTCGTGGTGCGCCAGCAGCCGTGTCCCTGCAATTCCTATGCGGCCTGGCCTGCTCCGTCCCCTGAGATGTACGACTACCCGCCGAGCGTCTTCACTGGTGGCTGGTCGGCACCCGCCGGCCGCTGAGCCGATCGAGGCTGAACGCAACAAAGGCCGGCCGCGAACATCGCGGTCGGCCTTTTCGTGTAACATGACCTCGCAACCTTCAGACGGGAGAGAATGATGACGACAGCGACATTGCGCGGGCATGTGGCACTCGTGACCGGAGGTTCGCGCGGCATCGGTGCCGCGATCGTGCGCGCGCTGGCAGAGCAAGGCGCGGCCGTGGCGATCAACTATCGCGAGCGCGCGGGCGAAGCGGATGCGCTGGCAAAGGAGATCACGGCCGCGGGCGGAAAGGCGATCGCGATCGGCGCGGATGTTTCGCAAGGGCCGGCGGTTGCGGAGCTGGTGCAGCGTGCCACCGCCGAGCTCGGCCCGATCGACATCCTCGTCAACAATGCCGGCATCGCGATCACGCGCGGGGTCGACGATCTCACCGAAGCCGATTTCGATTCCACCATCGCGGTGAACCTGAAATCGGTGTTCCTGTGCACGCAGGCGGTGCTGCCGGCGATGCGCGCCAAGCAATGGGGCCGCATCGTCAACATCTCCTCGGGAGCGGCACGCGGCGCCGGCGCGATCGGGCCGCACTACAATGCATCGAAGGCCGGTATCGAAGGATTGACGCGCGGCTATGCCGCACGCCTTGTCAAGGAAGGCATCACCGTCAACGCGGTCGCGCCCTCGCTGATCGAGACCGACATGATGAAGGGCCAGCCAAATCTGGTCAGCCGGATTCCGCTCGGCCGTTTCGGCACCGCCGACGAAGTCGCGCAGGCCGTCATGATGCTGATCGGCAACGCCTACATGACCGGCCAGACCGTCGCCATGAGCGGCGGCATGGCGTTCAACTAGGCAGTAGACTCATGAACGGCAGCCAACCAGGTACTGCGATGGCGAGATCGAGATCGTAGCGAACTCCCCTTGGCCTCTACCTGGTCCGAGGCTCTTTTGCGTTTTGAGTTTCCTCGTTTGTAGGCTTGAGCATCGCTTTGAGCTGTTCTTCGAGCGATCGCGGCGAAATTCCGAGCACGGCAAATCCTGGCCGGCTGCCCGAAGCCGTCGTGTCGATCTGCATAAGCTCAACCTGATTGCGCGTGAGCGGCGGGTGCGGCAGGATTTCACCGAGGCCTGCGACGGCATGCCAGAAACCAAAGGGTATGCGCACCAAGGCCGGTCGCAATCCTGCGGTGCGCGCAATCGTCCGCAGGAGCTCCTCGTACGAGTAAATGCGCGGACCGGCCAGTTCGTAGATAGGATACGGTCTTTGTGGTTGCCGCAGGACTTGTGCGATCGCCGCGGCGACGTCGTCCACGTGCACCGGCTGAAGCCTCGTCCTGCCGTCGCCGAATAGCGGATAAGCCGGCAACGTCCGAAGCAGCCCAAGAATTGTGGTGAGAAAGGTGTCGTCCGGTGCGAACATGACCGCCGGGCGGATAACGACTGCGCCAGGGAATGCGGCTTGCACGGCCGCCTCACCCTCACCGCGACTGCGAATATAGGGCGAGCGCGAGGCGGCATCAGCGCCTATTCCCGATAGGTGCACAAACCGTTTGGTCCCGGCCCGCCGTGCCACAGCAGCGATCCTGGCGGCCGCTTCGACGTGCACCGAATGATATGTGTCGCCTCCATGCTCGAGGTACAGGCTGATCGCGTTGATGACGCCGTCGGCACCCGCAATTGCAGCCTCTATGGACCGCTCGTCATGTGCATCGGCGACGATCTGCTCCACGTTGTCACCTTCGGTCCGCGCGGGATGCCGCGAGGCCATACGCACTGTAACGGTGGAGTCGCTCAAATGGCGCACGACGCGACGACCAACAAAGCCCGTCCCCCCGAACACGGTCACGCGGTTCATGGCCTGGCCCATCCCACGATCCTGTGCGACGCTCTTCATTGACCCGCCGAGCGCCGCGCGCACCACCTCAGCGGCCTGCGCCGGCGAACTGCCTTTGTTGAGATGATGTGAGATCACCTCAATCAATATTTGCGCTGCAGGGCCGACCGCTTGCCACTCGATCCTGGCTTCATCGATCAGCGGCTGCGCTTCATTATAGAGCGCTTGTGCCTGTTCGATGATCGGATGTGCCTTGTTGAAAAGATCGATCAGCGCCCTGGTCGCTGGCAATGACTGTTCAATTTGCTCAAGCTGCGCATCGCTGAGACCGGAAGCGTGACCAATGACCTCAATGAGCAAGTGTTTCAGCATTGCGCACTCTCCTTCTGGCGGCCGCGCTCGCCACCCAAAGTTCCCATGAAGCCGCCGAGTTCTACAAATCGGCCGCAACAATTCTGAAGGGTCTATGAATGCACCGTTCAGTCAACATTGCAAAAACGGAGCTGATAATCCGCAGGAGCATTTTGCCACGACGGACGAGGCACCAAATGAAGCGGCTTCTGATGATCGGACTTGCCTGCTGTGCCTTTGGGCTCGCGCCAACGACGCCGGGGTCGGCTATGCCCGCGGCAACGCCTTATACGCTGGGCGGCGCCGATGGGGCAGTGATTCAGGTCAGAGGCGGACATGGACATGGGCATGGGCATGGGTGGGGCCATCACGGCGGTCGCGGCCACCACTACGGCTGGTATCGGGGCCGCCACCATGGCTGGCGGCATCATCGCCATTGGTGGTGATTTTTACCCGAAGGCCAAAAAGGGGCTGCAGTTGGTGGCCCGCTTTTCCGCTCAATGTCGCAATCAAGGAGTTTCGCAGTTCGGTCGCATCGCTGATAGAACCAGTTGGGAGCCGATGAGCGGACCTTGGTTGCGTGGGAGGAAGGTCATGACGACTTCCATGTCGAAATTCAGGTCAAAGTTCACCGCATGCGCTGCCGTGCTGGCTTGCGCGATGGTCCTGTCGGTCGCGGCATATGCCAGAGGCGGTGGTGGCCACGGCGGCGGCGGTGGCTTTCACGGCGGTGGTGGCTTTCACGGCGGCGGCTTTCACGGCGGTGGCGGCTTTCGTGGCGGCGGCTTCCATGGGGCAGGCTTCCATGGGGGAGGCTTTCGTGGTGGCGGCTTCCACATCGGCGGAAGACACTTCGGTGGCGGCCGTGGATTCGCCGCAAGACCTCATTTTGCCCCGCGGGTAGGCCGTTCGTTTGCGCGGCCGAGCTTCCATGGCGGCCGTTCGTTCAGCCAGCGATCGTTCGCGCCGCACAACAGAACCGCAGCGGTCGGCGCCTCGGCGCTAAGGGCGAGGCCCGTCAACGTGGCGCGGAACGCCAACGCCGTGCGGCGTTCACTGAACGCGCGCCCGATCAACCGGGCGCTGAACAACACCGGCGCGCTGCGCGATCCGCGCACCCGCGCGTTCATCACCGCGAGCGTGGCCACGGCGGCGTGGCATGGTGGCAACTGGTCGTGGTGGCGCCACCGCAATGGCGGTTTTGGGTGGGTCGGCCCCTTGTTCTGGCCGTTCGCTTTCTATGACATTTATGATTACGCTTTCTGGGGCTATCCCTATGATGATGCGTTCTGGGGCTATGGCTACCCGGACCTCTATGCCGGCATCTTCGGCCTTTACGGCTACGACGACCTGATGGGCTATGCGGGCTATCTGCCGGGCCATGCCAGCCGGCGCGGAGGCAACCTCGACACCTATGCCTATGCGCCGTCGAACGGCCGGACCAATCTCGCGCAAATGTGTGGCGACGATGGCCGCGTGATCGCTGGGCTGCCGATCGAGGCATTCCAGAATGCAATCCAGCCGAACGAGGCACAGCGCGCCGCGCTCGACGAACTCGCCAATGCTTCGGAAAAGGCCGCTGCAGGCCTCAAGGCCTCCTGCCCCACCGACGTTGCGCTCACGGCCCCAAGCCGGCTTGCAGCGATGCAGCAGCGCATCGAGGCGATGATCGTCGCGGTGCAGACGGTGCAAGGGCCGCTCGATAAGTTCTACGGCCTCCTGAGCGATGAGCAGAAGGCGCAGATCAACGCACTTTCCATTACGCGCCAGCGTCCGGGCCGGACCGCGGCGAGAGCCGGCCCGGCTGGACCAGCCTGCGATGTGACGCAACCGACGCTGAGCGAGTGGCCGACCGCCACAATCGAGCAATCGGTCAGGCCGACCGACCAGCAGCGCCGATATCTTGACGCGCTTCAGGGCGCCGCTGCCCAGGCTGCGGACACGCTGAAGGCATCGTGTCAGATCCGGCCGGAGGACGCGCTGACGCCGCCGGCACGCCTCATAGCCGTCGGCCAGCGGCTCGACACGATGCTGCAAGCGGTGAAGACCGTGCGCAAGGCGATGGATGACTTCTATGGATCGCTGACCGACGAGCAGAAAGCGGCCTTCGACGCGATTGGTCCGCAGCAGGCTGGCGGGCGCCGACACGTCCGCGGGCGGGCGTCGGCGGACGACGCGCGGTGGGGTCGCCTAGGATAAGTCTCCGCGCCTCGCGGACGTAGCCTTCGTCCGCGTCACGCCGAGGGTTTATGGGTACGCGGCCCAGCGAGACGGATGCGATAGCTCAGCGATCGGCTCGCACCGGGCGCGATCTGCATCAGGCCGGGCTTGCCTGTGAACTCACCGTCAAAATCCACCGGGCTGGCATAGCCGTGCCACGGCTCGATGCACAGGAACGGCACGCCGCCGGGCTTTGACCAGATGCCGAGTTCGCGGAAGCCGTCCCACGCAACTTCGATCGACGGCCCACGATCGGCGGCATAGCGCACCGAGGTGCTGGCGAGCTGGTCGAGGATCACAGCGTCATCGTCGAACAGCCGCTCGGAGAGTGCGAGCGTTCCGCCTTCGACCGGGGATGGCTGCGCGTCCGGCCGCATCAGACCGCCCTCGAGCCGGCGGATCGGCGCGGGCTCGTCATCCGGGAAGGTCAGCATGTAGGCTTGCTTCGCAAGGCCCGGAAGCAGCGGCCAGCCGAACGCGGGGTGTCCGCCGAGCGACGCCGGCAGCGTCTCGTTGCCGGGGTTGGCGATCTCGAACGTCACCTCCAGATCGGCGCCCCGTGCCGCGTACGTCACCTCCAGGCGGAAGGCGAAGGGATAGCTGGCGCGGGTCGCATCATTGTCCACGAGCACCAGCTTGCAGGACGCGTCCTCGCGCGAGACCCATTCAAACCGCTGATCGCGCGCAAAACCGTGCTGCGTCATGGGGTAGGTCTTTCCCTTGTGGCGCAGCTCGTCGTTCTTCAGCCGCCCGACAATGGGAAACAACAGCGGCGCATGTCGCGGCCATTCCGGCCCAGCCTGCCACAACAGCTCGAGCCCGTCCGCACTCTTCAGCGAACACAGCTCGGCGCCAGCGGCCTTGATCGTCGCGGTAATCGCGTCACTAGCGATGATGTGGGTGTCCGTGCTCATGTCTGACCTCGCGGGAAAGCGCGCCAATCCCTGTATATTTTTTGGGCTGACGATGTCGAGACTTTCATCTTGCCGCGACAATCGCGGTTATGTGAGCCTCCCCGGGACAGCCGCTGTTCGGAAGCGAATTTGCGGCTGTTCCGATGCGAGCAGAGCTCGTTCCAAGAAAGTCAGGTCATGTTCAAACGGCTGTTGTTTGCCTTCCTCCTTACCACCGCAAGCGTCGGCACCGCGATGGCGCAGGAATCGCCGAAGATGGGAGGCGTGATCAACACCGTGATCCAGCCCGAGCCGCCCGGCCTGATGCTGGCGATGATCCAGAACGGCCCGACCCAGATGGTGTCAGGCAATATCTTCGAGGGGTTATTGCGCTACAGCCCGAAGCTGGAGCCGCTGCCCGGCCTCGCGGAAAGCTGGACGGTCAGCCCGGACGCCAAGGTCTACACCTTCAAGCTCAAGCCTGATGTGACCTGGCATGACGGCAAGCCGTTCACCTCGGCCGACGTGCTGTTCTCGATCGACATGTTGAAACAGACCCATGCGCGCGCCCGCAACAATTTGTTGCAGGTGGAGAAGGTCGAGGCGCCCGACGACCTCACCGTGGTGTTCACGCTCAAGGAACCGTTCGGACCGTTCCTCGGCATTTTCGAGGTCGGCTCGATGCCGATGATCCCGAAGCATCTCTATGCGGGCACCGACTTCAAGACCAACGCTTACAACAATGCGCCTGTTGGCACCGGTCCCTTCATGTTCAAGGAATGGAAGAAGGGCTCGTTCATTCACCTCGTGAAGAACCCAAACTACCACGAGAAGGGCAAGCCCTATCTCGATGAGATCTATTGGCAAATCATTCCCGACGCCGCGGCGCGTTCGGTGGCGTATGAGACCGGAAAGGTCGACGTGTTGCCCGGCGGCTCCGTGGAGAATTTCGACGTGCCGCGCCTGTCGAAGCTGAAGAACACCTGCGTGACCGGCGCGGGCTGGGAGTTCTTCAGCCCTCTCGCCTGGCTGTGGCTCAATAACCGCCAGGGTCCGACCGCGAACAAGAAGGTGCGTCAGGCGATCCTGTATGCGATCGACCGCAACTTCGCCAAGGACGTGATCTGGAACGGGCTCGGCAAGGTCGCAACCGGCCCGTCATCCTCGGCCGTCAAGTTCTACACCGACGACGTGCCGAAATATGACTTCAACCCCGCCAAGGCCAAGGCGCTGCTCAAGGAAGCCGGCTACAATGGCGAGAAGGTCCGCCTGCTGCCGCTTGCCTATGGCGAGACCTGGCAGCGCTGGGGCGAAGCCGTGAAGCAGAACCTGCAGGACGTCGGCATGAACATCGAGATGATCGCAACCGACGTGCCCGGCGGCAACCAGAAGATCAGCGATTGGGATTACGATATCGCCTTCACCTACCTCTATCAGTACGGCGATCCAGCGCTGGGCGTCGGCCGCAACTACGTCTCCAGTGCCATCGCCAAGGGCCAGATGTTCAACAATGTCGAGGGATATTCGAACCCCGAGATCGACAGGCTGTTCGCTGAAGGTGCGGTCGCAACACCCGACTCCAAGCGCAAGGAAATCTACGAGAAAGCGCAGAAGATCCTGGTTGAGGATGTGCCGGTTGCCTGGATGCTGGAATTGCAGTTTCCGACCATCACGCGCTGCAAGGTGAAGAACCTCATCACGACAGCGATCGGCGTCAATGACGGCTTTCGCGACGCCTGGATCGAGAAATAACGATCTCGAATGAGATCATGTCAAATTGCGTCCGCGATGGACACTGTGCTCCCTCTCCCGCTTGCGGGGGAAGGCTAGGCCAGGTCGGGGGCATCTTCGCGTATTCACACTGTCCGATCGTGGGAAAGAGCCAACCCGCAATAGCCTATGGCGACGCCGCTAATGGCCTGAATTTACTTCCGCTTTCGGCGGCATAGCGGACATGGCCGGGCTGGCTGCCATTTCGCGCGAATGTGAAGGGTTTCGGATGCCGGCCGCCGAATACGCGGCGCCGTCTATCAAGCGGCCGGCGTCCGAAAGCCTTCCCAAAGGAGGAAACCGCGCTGGGGGGACGTAGGACGATGCCGCGTGATCGAGCTAAGTCGTGTCAAACAACCTTCAGACGATCAATAGGGTCGTCGATGGGGGGTTTAATGTTTGGCGGCACTCGTACTTTCAAGGACTTGGCCGTAGTAAAAATACCACACCACACAATCTAAACGTGAGTTCTTCGATATTCGAATCTCATGAGGCAAACTGATCTCTATCAATCTGGAAAGCCTCCGGAGCCACTGAGCCGAAACTGTTTTGAGTTGCTCGTCAAGAGCATCACGCCATTTGTAACTCTGCTTGCGTCGAGATTCCTGGACTGGGTCCAACAAGCGCGATGGTGCACACAATCACGGTCGAGAATGCCGGTTTCGAGTTGGCTCTTGTGCAATGGGGATGCTTCGCCACGAACTTCCAGATCGGCAGACCCTCGATCATCCGATCATTGCCAACGGGCTAATTGCACCGCTCATCACGATGACCTGTCGCCTATTGCTTCGCCGTGTCGCCAGCCGCGGCGTTCTACCGCGCGAGCGGTTTAGTCCCCTGACCCAAAGCGGTCATAAATCGGCGCGCACCATAACTCTGACAGAGTCCCCAACATCGCGATATAATCCAATCCCGCCCTGCCCGGTTGGGAGGGCGAATGCAATTCCAGCAACTGAAACGGAGTGAGTTAGTTAGGAGGTGTCAAATGGACGCTACTCGACGTGCTCTTTTAGGCGCAGCCGCGCTTGGCGCTAGTGGGCTCGCACTGATGCAGAACGCGGCTGGAGCAGCCGCAAACGATCGGGGCAATCCAGGCGACGGCGGGTATGGCCGAAACGCAGTGCAGCTTCCGCCGGGCGCCAAGGTCGCGTACCACGACCCAAAAGACATTGAGGCCATGCCGAACTTCAAGTATCCGCTCGACGGCAGCGTTCCGAAACTTACATCGGGCGGCTGGGCAAAGGAATCGACGGAACATCAGCTCCCGGTAAGCAAAGGGATCGCGGGCGTTCACATGTTCCTTAACCCGGGAGCATCGCGCGAACTACACTGGCATGCCATAGCAGCCGAATGGGCCTTCGTCATTGACGGCCGATGCCAAACAGTGGTGGTCGAGCCTTCGGGCGCGAGCGAGATCAACAACTACGAGCCGGGCGATCTTTGGTACTTCGCCAGGGGCCACGGCCATTCGATCCAAACCATCGGCGACAAGCCTTGCCACTTTGTTCTGTCCTTCGACAATGGTGCGTTCTCCGAGCACGGTACCTTTTCGATCACCGACTGGATTGACATTACGCCGAAGGACCTCGTGGCAGCCAACTTCCATCTGCCGACGGACTTGTTCGACGCCTTTCCCAAAGGAGAGACCTACATACAGGCGGGGCCGATTGTGCCTATTTCGCAAGCGCTCGACGCGCCCTGGCCGAGGGAGTCGACACACAAATTCAGGCTGCTGCGAGACCAAAAGGCAGTACGTGACTTCGAGGGCGGCACGTTTCGCCTCGCCTCCGTTGACGAGTTCCCGGCCTCCAAGACCATGTCCGGCGGCCTGATGATCATTGAGAAGGGTAAGCAGCGCAATCTGCATTGGAACACCAATGCGAACGAATGGCACTACTATCTGCGCGGCAAAGGGCAGGTCGCGTTGTTCGGATCGGGCGGGCGCGGCAAGGTCACTGACGTCAGTCCGGGCGATGCGGTTTACATCCCTATGGGTTTCGGCCACGCGATCAGGAATGTCGGAGACGAAGACCTTGAAATCGTGCAAACGTGGGACAACGGCAAATTTGAGGAGATCGACCTCGACCATTGGGTGCGGTCGAGCCCAAACTATTTGCTGGCGAACAATTTCGGGGTCGTGCCCGAGTCCACGATCGGCAAGATGAAACAGCCCTAGAAGCCATAAGTCGGTTCAGGGCAGCTTGGGAACATTCATGGGTTAGGTGCGAAGTCTGCTCCTGTGAAGGGTTTCGGATGCCGGCCGCTTGATAGACGGCGCCGCGTATTCGGCGGCCGGCGTCCGAAAGCCTCCAAAGGAGGAAACCGCGCTGGGGGGGGGACGTAGGACGATGCCGCGTGATCGAGCTAAGTCGTGTCAAACAACCTTCAGACGATCAATAGGGTCGTCTATGGGGATTGAATGTTTGGCGGCACTCGTACTTTCAAGGACTTGGCCGCAGTAAAAATACCACACCACACAATCTGTGAGTTCTTCGATATTCGAATCTCATGAGGCAAACTGATCTCTATCAATCTGGAAAGCCTCCGGAGCCACTGAGCCGAAACTGTTTTGAGTTGCTCGTCGCGCGCCAAGGGCGATGCGAATGGAGGAAACGATTGCTGCGAATGCTCCACCTCGCGAAATGCGCCCCTGCGTTTTTGATGTGTGCTGCCTTGTTGTTGGTGAGTCTGCCTCTGGGGATGACTACCGCTTGGGCGCAGTTGCGCGGCCATGGCGGGCCGGTGCGGGCATTGGCGATTTCGTCTGACGGACAAACCGCGATCTCAGGAAGCTTTGATTCAACCGCAATCCGCTGGTCGCTGACGCTCAATGCGGCCGAACAGGTGCTGCGGTTCCATGCCGGCGCCGTCAATGCAGTCGTGCTGCTGGGGGACGGGCGCACCGCGACCGCAGGCGCCGACGGGCGCATTGCAATCTGGAGTCCCGGCAAGGCGGAGCCCGATTCCGTCTTGGAAGGCCATACGGCGCCGATCGCCGCCCTCGCGCTGTCGCCCGACGGCACAACACTGGCTTCCGCGTCGTGGGATCATACGGTTCGGTTGTGGCCGCTCGCGGGCGGTGCGGCGCGTGTGCTCGAAGGGCAAACTCAGAACGTCAATGGCGTTGCATTCGCTCCGGACGGTCGCACAGTGGTCAGCGTGAGCTACGATCAGAGCGTGCGCATCTGGCCGTCAGCCGGCGACACGCCGACCGTTGTTGCAATGCCGAGCCCGCTCAACGCTGTGGCAATCGACAGCAATGGCGAAATCGCGACCGGCGGCGCCGATGGTAAGCTATATTTTCTGACAGGAGCCGGTGCAGCTGCGGGTGAGATCGCAGCCGGCCCGAGACCAGTGACCTCGATTGCGATCTCGCCGGACGGCGCGCTGGTAGCTGCCGCGAGCGTTGGCGGATCGGTCGCAGTGATCGATCGCAAGACGCGCACTCTGGCGCGCAAACTGGCCGGTCCCGAGCTGCCGGTCTGGTCGGTCGCGTTTATGCCGGACAGCCGCACCCTGCTCACCGGTGGCGCCGACAACATCATCCGCCGCTGGAACGTGGTGACGGGAGATCCTATCGATCCACTTCTCCTGGAGACGACGGGAGATCCGCTGGCCGCCTATGCCGGCGACCATGGTGCGGAGGTGTTTCGTGCCTGTGTGGCCTGCCATACCCTTGGCGCCGAGCAAGCCAACAGGGCGGGCCCAACCCTGTCCGGCATTTTCGGCCGACGGATCGCAACCGTGCCGGGCTATAATTTTTCCGAAGCACTCAAGCGCCTCGATATTGTCTGGACGCCGGAGACGGTTTCCAGATTGTTCGAGGTCGGACCTTCGGCCTACACCCCGGGCACCAAGATGCCCGAGCAGCGCATTGGCTCGGCACAGGACCGCGCCGCACTGGTGCAATTTCTCGAGCGCGCGACAAAGAGATAGATGCTTGATAGGATACGTGGAGATTACAGTACGATGAACGCCTGCAAATCATCGCTCTGCCGGATTTTCCGCTGTTCAGCTCCATCGCGGTCGGCGACGCCATATTCCAATGGTGAGTTGGCAGCCTTCGAGAATCATAACCGACACGAGCAGCGCAAACGCGGCGATGACTAAACACCACCCTGCCATCGCACACACCTGCGAACCGCGTCCTTGCCACGCATACGCCGTTGACTCGGGTCCTGCCCGGTAGGTGTGAAAGAGCTGTTCGAGTGTTGTCTCAGCTTCGGGAGCGCTGGTCGATTCTCGGATGAAAGATCAATGGCGGTTGGTCCGTAGAGAGGCGGCTCCAAATAACCGCCTCTCTCCCTACGTCTATAAACAGCGCTCAACGCGCACGGCGACCGCCGCACCTCAACAACCCTTACCTCACCCCAAGATGCTGTCATCCCAGCTTGAGGTGAGGGCAAGACGAAGATGGACGACGAGAGCCCAGACGCTATTGATTCACGATGGTCCCGGTCGCGTTGAAGTCCTTCTTCTTATCGTACCCGGAGTCGCGTAGATTTCGGAAATACAGGTCGCGGTCTCCGCTGCTCATACCGCCCTGCCAGCCGGCCGGAGCCGGACCCGCAAATGCGTTCGAGTACATCGGACGGGCATAGGCACCGTAAGCGCCGCCTCCATAGTAGCCTGTCCCTGCGTAGTAAGGGCCGCCTCCCCATCCCCAGGCGGGTGAGGTGGCACCGACCGCCGCAGCCGTTCCGATTGCCGCGGCGGTTCCGACCGCCGCGGCGCCGGCCATACCGGCACCGTATGCGGCCCGCCGCGTTTGCCGACGCGCAACACCCGCAGCGCTCACAGGCGTCAACGGGCGACCGACCCGCGCCTGGGCGCTCTCGACCGACAGCGTCACTCCGCGCTGTTCAGACCAGTTGAATGAAAGCAGCGCCGCACAGGCGAAGGCCGGGATCGCAATGGCAACTTTTGTCACAGTGGTCTGCGTCATATTGCTTCCTCCATTTTTTCTGCCCCATTTTTTCGACGTCTTGTGGTTGGCACGCATTGGGTGGGTCAGAGAGATTGCCCGCACAGAGTTGAAGCAATGAAGGTTCAACTGGAAAAGCTTGTACTCGACGGGATGAGCCGGCATCGGCGTAAATCTCTGCATGTTGGTACGGCAACAGCAGACTACTTGCAGGACCGCCATTATATACTTCTGCGCTTCAGAATCCGGCGAAAAAACTGACAGTGAGACTGTCATACTTCGAGCCTTGTTGAAGTTTCGAGGTACTTCTTCGGACCGTGAGCCATCTCAGAACTTTGCCGAAAGACATCCTGAAGTTTGAAGATACCCAAAGACACGTCGTCGTTCCGGATGTTTGTGTCGTCTCGCGCCAATGTGATGCAGGCGGCTAACGCACCGCGCGACACTGTTCGCGGGTGCGACGCATTGCTGCTTGATCTGGCGCAATGTCTATTTGACAGCCCGCCGTCAAAAACCATTTGATCGAGGCAGGAACCGCCGGACGAGGATTCGCGGGTCCTCATCCGGGACGTGAGCCACTTATGAAGCGATCGAAAAGGTCCGCGAAGGAGCGTATTTTCCGCCCCAAGCGGACCCGTGCACGGCTGAGCGGAGAGATGCCCTGCGCGACCGTGTTTCGTCTCGTGGGCTCCGCCTGCCTCGAAGACGTCAAGGCTCATCATCGCGGCGCCCGTAACGGCGACACCGTCGCCGTGCATCAGACGCGTGTGGCGCTGACCCGTTTTCGCGCGGCGATCGCTTTCTTTGAGCCCATGGTGCAGGATTCCGAATGGCCGCGCCTGAAGTCCGAATTGAAATGGCTTAACGGATATCTTGGCGCCACGCGCGACCTTGATGTCGCGATCGGGAACGCTCCCCGCGAACGGCTGTTCAGGACAGCCCGGGCCGAGAGCCAGCGCCAGTTGAGACGGGCGCTGACATCAGATCGCTATCGCCGCTGGTTCAAGGACATGGTCGATTGGGTCAACCATGGCCCATGGTCTCATATGAGCGAGCACCGCCTGGTGCGGCTCCGCGCATCGCGGGCCTCCGAGTACCACGCGCGCCGGCTCGCCGGCTGGCATGAAAAGCTCGTCAAGAAGAGCCGCGGCCTGCAGGGAATGAGCGGGCGCAAGCAGCACCGCGTTCGCCTGGCCAGCAAACGGCAGCGCTATGCGATCGAGTTCTCCGAAGACGTGCTGGCAAAGAAGGACTTCGCCCCATGGCGCGCGATCGTGAAGCAGCTACGCAAGGCGCAGCAGATTCTCGGCGAACTGCACGACGCCGAGGCTGCGCGGGCGCTTGTGGCAGGCCTACAACAGCGCGTCGGGACGCGCCCTGCGGGCCGCCAGCGGAAACCGCTCGAGCTGCTGGACAAGAAGGAAAAACAGCGGCTGCTGCGGCGCGCTGCGGTCGCATACCGGAGGATTGCAGCCTAAAGTTTCGGCTCTGATTGAATCAAAACCGAAGCTCTAGATTCTAGTTTTGACGCGTTTTCTTCACGCGAACCGGTATCCACGTCGCTCGAAAACGCTCTGGACGGGATTCTGCGGTCAACCCCGTATTTGTCCGGGCAGGATTGTTGATCGAGCGCATTTTCTTGCCCTGCTCGATTCGGCTAGTTTGCATTCAAGAAACTCGCATTTCTCCTGGTTGACACCATGCCCGACGGTTCTTCGACGGCCCATCTCTATCGCCCCAAGCTCATGACCGCCCTGGGCGAGGGCTACAGCCTCGACAAACTCCGCCAGGATGCCGTTGCGGGCCTCACCGTGGCCGTGGTCGCGCTGCCGCTCTCGATGGCGATCGCGGTGGCCTCCGGCGTGACCCCGGAACGGGGGCTTTTCACCGCCATCGTCGGCGGTTTTCTGGTCTCGGCGCTCGGCGGAAGCCGATTTCAGATCGGCGGACCGGCAGGCGCCTTCATCGTGCTGGTGGCGGCGACCGTCGCTCAGCTCGGCGTCAACGGCCTGTTGCTGACCGTGCTGGTGTCCGGCGTGATGCTGACCCTGGTCGGCGCGACCGGTCTCGGCTCGCTGATCCGTTACATGCCGCATCCCGTGACCGTCGGCTTCACCTGCGGAATCGCGGTGACCATTTTTGCGAGCCAGATCACGGACCTGTTCGGCCTGACGCTTGCCGGTCCCGAGCCGGGGTCCCTGCTCGCAAAGCTGATTGTGCTTGGCCGTGCGCTTCCGACCCTGAATTGGGCCGCACTCGGCATTGGTGCCGGGACGGCGGCGATCATCTTCGCGGTGCGGCAGTGGCGGCCGACCTGGCCGGGAATGCTGATCGCCATTGCAATCGCCTCGGTCGTGGCGCTGGTGCTGCAACTGCCGGTCGAGACCATCGGCACCCGTTTCGGTGAAATCCCGCATAGCCTGCCGGCGCCGCAGGTGCCTGATATCTCCTACGACCTTCTGCTGAAGGTTTTGCCGGCGGCGTTCTCGTTCACGCTGCTCGGCGGCGTCGAGAGCCTGCTGTCGGCAAAAGTCGCCGACAGCATGACCGGTCGCAGGCACCGTTCCAACATGGAGCTGGTCGCACAAGGCATTGCCAACATCGCCTCCGCCTTGTTCGGCGGCATCAGCGTCACCGGCACCATCGCGCGCACGGCAACCAATATCCGCGCCGGCGGCCGCAGCCCGCTCTCAGGCATGCTGCATTCCGTCTATCTGCTGCTGTTCATGCTCGTGGCGGCCCCCCTGGCGCGCTACATCCCGCTCGCGGCCCTTGCCGGCGTGCTGGTCGTGGTGTGCTGGTACATGGCGGAGAAGGAGGAGTTCGTCCGCCTGGTGAAGGACTGGCGCAGCGGCGTGGTGCTGGTGCCGACCTTCGCACTGACGATATTCAAGGATCTCACCTTCGGCATCGTCGCTGGATGTATCCTCGCCGTGCTGTTCGCACGGCTCGGAAATCCGCAGAAGCCTGAGGACGCGTAGAGCGCGGCTCCGAGCTCCCCGTCATTGCGAGCGAACGAAGCAATCCACCTCTCCGCTTGTTGCGGCATGGATTGCTTCGTCGCTTCGCTCCTCGCAATGACGGGCAATCAGCCCAAGCGCATGCCAAAAAGATGATCGGCGGTGGGACTTCGCATCGACCGGACGTCCGCCTATATCAAACCCTCTTGTATTATGCCCGTCATTCAAAGCCAGGGGAACATATCATGGCCAGCCCATCCATTCTCGAACCGACGGCGCCGCAGGGCAGCGTGCTGATCGCGGGCGTCGGCGCGTCCCAGGGGGTGGGCGCGGCGATCGCTCGCCGGTTCGCGGCGGGCGGGTACCCGGTCGCAATCGCAGGCCGCAATGCCGAAAAGCTCACGGCAACCGCCGCGGAGCTTGCTGCCGCCGGCGCCAAGATCGCCCATGTCGTCGGCGATGTCTCCAAGCCCGCCGATGTCGCCCGCTTCGTGGCGGCGGCGCAAAAGCTCGCGCCACTTGCGATGGCGGTGCACAATGCCGGCTCGAACCGGTGGGCGCCCTTCCTGAAGATAAGCGAAGAGCAGTTCGAGTCACATTGGCGCGAGCATGCGCTCGGCGGTTTTCACCTGGCGCAGGCGGCAATCCCCGCGCTGCTATCGCGTGGCGGCGGCACGCTGGTGTTTACGGGAGCGAGCGGCTCGCTTCGCGGCAAGGCCCATTTCGCCCCCTTTGCCGCCGCCAAGGCCGCGCTGCGCGCGATGGCGCAGAGCATCGCGCGGGAATTCGGATCCCAGGGCATCCATGTCGGCCATGTCGTGATCGACGGCGGCATCGCGGGCGATCGGCTCATGAGCCTGCGACCGCAATTGAAGGAGGAGCGCGGGCCGGACGGCCTGCTCAACATCGCCGCCATCGCCGACGCCTATTGGGTGCTGCACCATCAGCACCGCAGCGCCTGGACCCTCGAACTCGACCTCCGCCCCTGGGCGGAGTCGTTTTAGCGGTGTTCGCTCGTAGCCCGGGTGGAGCGCAAGCGTAACTCTACGATGCCCATGCAGGCGTCCCGGGTTACGCGTTCGCTCCACCCGGGCTACGGCCGCACAAGACCTCTACGTCATGCTTCCCGGCATGAAGCAGCGGATCGTGATTCCCGTGGTGCCCTTCATCGGCCAGACCATGGTCCGGCCAGCGCGGTTCGGCTCGGTGATCACGGCCTCATCCGGCACCATGATCCATTGTCCCTCCAGACGGACCCGGTAATGCCCATCCTTGGACTCCCAATCCGGATCGGCCACCGCGACGCCGTCGGCGTCCGAGCAGCAAGGGCCGAGTTTGCTCTTCAGGCTATCGAACCAGGGTTTGAGTGGCGAGTTGGAATAGCGCCCGTCATCGCGGGCCATCGAGGCTCCCGCTGGAACGACGAGGAGAATTGTCAGGATTGACGTCCGAACCAAATTTTTGCGAGCCATGTCCGTGCCGTGACAAGATGCCCGTCCCCAGCTTTGACAAACTGGGAACTCGGCACAAAGTTCCATTTATGGACCCGATTGGGACAGCTCTCCACAGGACAGGCGTGTCAGCGCTGGACGGCACAGCCTTCGAGGAACAAAGTCGCGCAGGCCTCAGCGCGGCGCTCGAGTTCGGCACGGTCGGGCGGTGCTTCACGGCCGAACAATACAGCACGCTGCGGCGCGAAGACGACCATGCCAAGCAGCATGCCGGCCGCGGCCTCCGGATCGATCTCCCGAAGCGCGATCAGGCCGCGCTCCTGTTGCGTCCGCAACCAGTTTGCCAGCGTAGTCACCGTTCGCCGCATCGCACTCTTGTAGAAGCTCTCCGCTATATCGGGGAATTTGTCGCTGTCGGCGAGGACCAGGCGCTGCAGCGCGATCACCTCGCCATCCAGGATCAGTTCGGCGCAGGCAAGACAGGCCTCGCGTAACGCACCTTTGATGTTGCTGCCGTCGCAGGCGCGCAGCCGCACGCCCGAAATGAACCGGTCCATCCGGTCCGCGACCATCCCCTCGAACAGGGCCTGCTTGCCGGAAACGAGCCGGTAGAGCGTCTTCGTCGAAACGCCGGCGCGGCGCGCCACGTCATCCATGCTGGTCGCCGCGAAGCCGCTGGCGGCGAATTCCCGCCGCGCGGCATCAAAGATCACCATCCGCGTCTCGTCATCGGAACGCAGCGGCGGCCTGCCCCGGCTGCGACGCTCGGGTGCCGCAGCGCCTTTGTCCGCTCTGCCCTGTCTTGTCGTGACCGTCATGCCATTGAGCCATGCTTTAAGATGACGCCTGTCATTCCATTGACAGACCCAATATGGCGCCTATTTTGGAAAATATCAAGTTTCCTAATTGCCTCATGCCCGTGACCTGGAAATTATCCAGTCTTGGCAAGGGGATAGAAAGTCAGGAGGGCCGTCATGAACCAGCATTCCCCGACGCTAGAGGTCGAACGCCCGCTCTCGGCCGCCGAAGTGCAGCGGCTCGCGCCGACGCCGGAGCCGGTCGTACCCGCCCCGGTTGCCTCGGCATCGATCAAGGGCAGGCTGCGGCGGATCGCTTTCGCGGGCATCGCCGTCGCCGCGCTGTCGGGCGCCGCCTGGTACGGCTGGGACTACTGGACCGTCGGCCGCTTCCTCGTCTCCACCGATGACGCCTATGTCAAAGCCGACAACACCACGATCGCGCCGAAGGTGTCGGGCTATCTCAGCGCGGTGCTGGTCGGCGACAATGAGCGCGTGAAGGCCGGCCAGGTGCTGGCGCGGATCGACGAGCGTGATTTCAAGGTGGCGCTGAACCAGGCCAAAGCCGATGTCGAAGCCGCCCGGGCCGCCATTGCCAGCAAGCATGCGCAGCTCGACGTCCAGCAGGCGGTGATCGAGGCCGCGAAGGCGACGCTCGACGTCGACACCGCGACGCAGACCTTCGCCGCGCAGGAGAACAAGCGCTACACCGACCTCGCCACCACAGGCTATGGCAGCGTGCAGAACGCGCAACAGGCGCAATCGCGCCACGCCAGCGCGCAAGCCGCCGTCCAGCGCGACATCGCCAACCTCGCTTCGGCGCGAAAGCAGGTCGAACTGCTGAAGGCGGAGATCACGCAGGCGGTGGCGGCGACCGCGCGCGCCGAGGCCATCGAACAACAGGCCGAGCTGAACCTCGGCTACACCACGATCACAGCGCCGATCGACGGCGTGGTCGGCAACCGCACGCTGCGCGTCGGTCAGTTCGTGCAGGCCGGCACGCAATTGATGTCGCTGGTGCCGGCGACCGGCGCCTATGTGGTGGCGAACTTCAAGGAGACCCAGCTCACCGACGTCCGCAAGGGACAGAAGGCGGACATTTCCGTCGACATGTTCCCGGGCCAGGTCGTGCACGGCCACGTCGATTCACTCGCGCCGGCCAGCGGCCAGGAGTTCGCATTACTGCCGCCGGACAACGCCACCGGCAATTTCACCAAGGTGGTGCAGCGCATCCCCGTGAAAATCCTGCTCGACTCCACGCCCGTCGAATTGCGCCCCGGCATGTCGGTGATCCCGACGATCGATACACAGTCGCACAGCGACGCCTTGCAGCAGCCAGTCGCAACGCCGAAGCCAACGACTTCGATTGCTCAGAGGTGACGTCATGTCGGACCTCACATTGTCGGCCACAGCCCCCCTGCCGCGTGCGGCTGTCGACCCGAACCGGGCCAGCGCCACGGTGTGGATCTCCATACTCGCGGCGATGATCGGCGCCTTCATGGCGATCCTCAACATCCAGATCACCAACGCCTCGCTGCTCAACATCGAGGGCGGCATCGGCACCGGCGTCGACAACGGTTCCTGGATCTCGACGTCATACCTGATCGGCGAGATCGTGGTGATTCCGCTCACCGACTATCTCAGCCGCGTGTTCTCGTTCCGCAACATCATGATCGGCCACGCCACGCTGTTTGCCATCTTCTCCGTCGCCTGCGCCTTCACCCATGACCTGCCATCGATGATCGCGATGCGCGCGCTGCAAGGCTTTTTCGGCGGCGTCCTGATCCCGATGGCGTTCACGCTGGTGTTCACCAAGCTGCCCAAGGCGCAGCAACCGATCGGCCTTGCGATGTTCTCGATCGCCGTGACCTTTGCGCCGGCGATCGGCCCGACCATCGGCGGCTATCTCACCGAGAACTACGGCTGGCAGACCATCTTCTTCGTCAACGTGGTACCGACGGCGGTCATGGTGACCATGCTCTATTTGACTCTGGAACGGCAGCCGATGCAGCTCGGCCTCTTGCGCGAGGGCGACTGGCTCGGGATCGCGACCATGGCGATCGGCCTCTCGGCGCTGCAGACCGTGCTGGAGGAAGGCAACAAGGACGATTGGTTCGGCTCGCCCTTCATCGTGAAGCTTGCCATTGTCGCCGCGGTCAGCCTGTCGCTGTTCGTGATGATCGAACTCGTCGTGGAGAAGCCGCTGATCCGGCTGCGGCTGCTCGCCCAGCGCAGTTTCGGCTTCGGCACGATTTCGGCCGTGTTCGTCGGCTTTGCGCTGTTCGGCTCGGTCTATCTCTTGCCGGCCTATCTCGGCCAGGTGCAACTCTACAACGCCGAGCAGATCGGCCAGGTGCTGGCGTGGACCGGCCTGCCGCAGCTCATCCTGATCCCGCTGGTGCCGAAACTGATGCAGCGCTTCGATGCCCGCTATATCGCGGCCGTAGGGATGGCGCTGTTCGCGGCAAGCTGCTTTATGAACACGCAGATGTCGCTCAACTATGCCGGCGACCAGCTCTTCGTCCCCAACATCATCCGCGCTATCGGCCAGGCCTTGATGCTGGCCCCGCTCAGCGCCGTGAGCCTCGGCAGCGTCGCGCCGCAGGATGCAGCGGCCGCTTCCGGCATCTCCAACATGATGCGCAACCTCGGCGGCGCGATCGGCACCGCACTGCTTGCGACCATCGCCACCAAGCGCGAGCAGTTCCATTCCAACATCATCGGTCAGTCGGTCGACCTCGCCCGCGAGGAGGTGCGTCAGCGCCTCGCCGAGATGACGAACTACTTCATGGCCCACGGCATGGCCGATCCGGCAGCCGCAAGGCACCAGGCGATCATCGCGCTCGGCAACGCCGTGAAACGCCAGGCGCTGGTGATGGGATACAGCGATACATTCGCCGTGCTGGGCTTCGTGCTCGTGCTCGCCGCCATCGCGATTCTCTTGACCGGCAAGCCGAAGGGCGGCGGCGCCGCCGGCGGCGCGCATTGAAGATTGCCGTACTCCTCTCTCCCGCGAGCGGGAGAGGTGACCTCGCGGCCTACACCGCGATCGGCACGAAGTGGTTGATCGCGACCAGGATCATCAGCGCCACCACGCCGATGCAAAGGCTCCAGCCGATCAGTTGGTTCTCGACCGGCAGCAGTGGCTCGCCACACATGCTACGAACCCGGCAGCCTTGTCTTGCGGTCATGATCCGTCCTTTCATGTGCGGTCAGAATGCCGTTCGATTGTCGGGGCGTCGCCGCCGCTCGATCAGCGCCCGTGCTGCGCGTTCCGCGGCGCGGGCCGAGCCGAAATGGCCGCCCTCGAGACTGTCGAACGCGCGTTCGGAAGAGAAGAAGCGGAAGCCGCGCTCGTCACCCACGACGATGCCGGCGGTCTGGTTGGAAACTTCGATGACATAGGCTTTGGACATGCGTGCTCGTTCGCCGCTGCTGCGGCGCTCCCGTCTGATTCATGGTTGAGGTCGGTAACTAGGCGGGAATCAGCAACAGGCTCCGGTCGCCGCCGAGACACAGCGACGGGTCATGCGCTTGCGCATGTCGCCCACCACTTTCCGGTCTCTTGCTCTCATGCGGTAACCCCGAAGCAGCACAATCTGCTGCATCGAATATCCCGGGAAAGCCCGTTTTGGTCAATGAAATGGCTATCCAAATTTTTGAAGCACGGCGCGGGGCGCCTTCTACGCCGATCATCAAAAATGGACGGAATGATCCCGCGCCGCTCGCGCGCCTATCCAGCGAACACGATATCCGCCACGACGGGGAGATGATCCGAGTAGCGCCTCGCTTCGCGATCGGTCCAGGCTTTGAGGATGTCGCCGTCACGATCGACATAGATGCGGTCGAGACGAAGAAGCGGCAAGCGGGAGGGAAAGGTCCGCAGCCGTGTCCGCACCGGACAAGATCGGACCAGCACGCGCCGCACCGATTTCACCCAGAACCAATCGTTGAAATCGCCGAGCACGATGGTCCGCGGCGCCTTGGCGAGATCGGCCAGCGCCAGCGCCTGGGCGTGCCTTTCATGGATGCTCAATCCAAGATGCGTCGCAACGACCGACACGTGACCGAGGGGTGTATCGACCGTTGCGGAGATCGCGCGGCGCGGCTCGCGTTCCTGATAGGATACGTCGGTGATGATGGGGGAGCCAATGAAAGGATAGCGGCTCAGGAGGACCTGACCATAATCGCCATCCTCGGTGACGATCGAGCGCGCTTCCACGCGATGCACGCCGATGACGCCGACGAGCCGCAGGAACGGATCCTCCGTCGCACCACGCGAATCGATCTCCTGCAGCGCCACGATATCGGGCGACCATTTTCGTAAGATAGAACAGACGCCATCGAGGTCGAACCTGCTGTTCAGGTTGAACGTGCCGTGCACGTTCCACGTCATCACCCGGATCACGTCGGTCATCTGCGCCGCCCGGCAAACCATGTCACGACGAATTGCGCTGCCAGGCAGAGCGGCAGCCAAATTGCGATGATCAATCCAAGCTGCAGCGCGCCCCACCAGGAGGCGTGCCTCGCAAAGTCCGCAATCTGCGCACCAAGCGCGGCCATCGCGATGATCCCGGGCGCCATGCCGAGCGCGGTTCCGATCAGGAAATCGGTCAGCCTGAGACGGCTGGCGCCGGCCAGCACATTGATCACTGAAAATGGCGCCACCGGCACCATGCGAATCATCGCGATCGCGAGCACGCCTTTGCCGATGATGCGTTCCTGGACCCGCAGGGCGCGACGTCCGAGCATCGATTGCAGGCGCTCCTGGCCAAGAACGCGCCCGATGAAGAACAGCAATGTGGCGCTCGATAGCACGCCGATGGCAGCCGCGACAAACCCTTTGACGGGCCCAAGCGCGGCGGCGGTCGCGGCGATCAGGACGACGACAGGGAAGATCACGAGGCCGCCGACGAGGAACGCAAGAACGGCAGCCGGCGGACCTAGCGGTGATTGCGCATATTTTCCGATCAAGCCCGCCACGTAACCGACATCCGTATAGCTGCTCAGGAACGAGTAACGCCAGGCCAGCGTCAGCAGCACGAGCGACGCGATGATTCCCAGGACGCCCGCCATCGTCCTTGCCGTCCACGTCCGATCCGCCGCGCGCTGCAGATCGAGCGGCTCCTTCGGATCGGCGATCGGCTGCAGGATCTCGGTGAACGGACCAAACCGGGCATCCTCCAGATCCACGGGAAGCAGCACCTTCTCGGCGCGCGATGCGGCATGCGCGTCAAGGAATTCAAGCAGACATTCCTCATTGGCCGCGATCGCGCTTTCGCTTAACCCGCAGTGATGCGCGAGCAGCCGATGGCGGACATTGCGGATGAACCGGCGATGTCCGTCATCGGTGGCCTCGAAGCACAGGTCGCATTCGGTATCCGCCCCCATCGAGCGGTTGTTGATATTGGACGAGCCGATCCGCAGGAATTCATCGTCGATCGTCATGAGCTTGCTGTGGACCATGACGGGAACAGCATCGTCATTGTCTCTTGTCAGCGGATAGAGCATGCGAATGCGCGAGGCGACCTCGGCGCGATGGAACGGAGCGACAAAGTCGCCGCGACCGCTTTGCATGGTCCGCGACTCCAGCCATGATGCGTGCCGCTTCGGGGTGACGATCAGGACGCGCAGCTCCGGTACCTCGCGCATCCGCCTTGCGAGCGCCTCGGCGATCTCGGCTGAGCTGGTGAACTGGTTCTCGATGTAGATCAGGTTTTTTGCCGTGGCGATCGACGCGTAAAACAGCCGCTCGACCTCGTGCACCGGGGGCTCAAAGCGCGTTCCGAGTTCCGTTCGCGCGATGCCGAGCGGAATGTTTTCGGCTTGCGAAGCGACCGAGTCTGGCCATCGCTCTGCATGGTAGATCGCGATCGGCATCGTGCCGCAGCCCGCCGCGTTCCAGCGCCGGATTGCGAGTTCGCCAAGCGCTCTCGCCGCGGCGCCATCCACCATGCACTGCACGTCGTGGAACGGCGGATAGGCAACACCGACCGGATCCTTGCGGAAGGAATGATGTAGCGCATGTTCGGATGTGTCCCAGCGCCGGATCGTGAGGTCGAGCCCGCCGACGAAGGCGAGCGAATTGTCGATCACGACGAATTTCTGGTGCTGCGCCGAGCCGAGCGGCAGGCTGGAATCCAGGCAGATGTGGACGCGGTTGGTGGGGCTGGCCAATTTCCTGGCCGAATGGCGCTCCCGCTCCCGCGCATAGAGTGCCGCGAAATCCCAGACCAGGATGTTGATGTCGAGATTGTCCTTCTGCTCGACCAGGGCCTTGAGGAACGGACCAAGCGTATCTGGCAAGCCGTCGTCGGCCACGCCGGATGGCCCGACAAGCGGAGTCTCGGAGTGGATGTCCCACCCGATGATGAAGACCTGCCTCTCGGCGAGCAGCAGCGCCTCCCGCAAGACACCAAAATATTCCGCGGCGTCGTTCAGGACTGCGACGCGACCGGCGTCGCATTTTCTCCAGATGGTGTCGCCCGGAACGAGTACGGATGAGCTGCGGGGCAGCAATATTGTCTCGGCCGATTGCACCTTCTCCATCCGAACGTTCATCTGCTCCCACCGCTCGGTTGAAACGCCTCAGCGGAAGTCAGGTTCCTGCCCGGGTGATGACCCATTGGGGTGGCGAGCGCCGATGGTCGGGCATAATGCGGGAAACCAAGCGTTTCGCGGCCTGGCCTTGCCAGTCGCTGGCCAGTCATTATGTCGCAGTTAAGTCTACCAACGCCTGCCCGTCCGGGCCGGCCCTCCCCTTTTCTAAAGATTGGAAGCTCGCGGCGCGCTGCGCCAAGCCGTGCCAAACCGGAATATGACAATGACCACATCGCTGGAATTTGGGCTCGATACCTTTGGCGACGTCACCCGTGATGCCGCCGGCGCACCGCTGCCGCATGCGCAGGTGATCCGCAATGTCGTTGACGAAGCTGTTCTTGCCGACGAGATCGGGATCGATTTCATCGGCCTTGGCGAGCACCATCGCGCTGATTTCGCGATCTCCGCGCCCGAAGTGGTGCTGGCGGCGATCGCAGCACGCACCAGGCGAATCCGGCTCGGCTCCGCCGTGACGGTGCTGAGCTCGGATGATCCGATCCGCGTGTTCCAGCGCTTTTCGAGCGTCGATGCGGCCTCGAACGGCCGCGCCGAGGTGATCCTCGGCCGCGGCTCGTTCACCGAATCCTTTCCCCTGTTCGGCTTCGACCTCAACCAGTACGAGGCGCTGTTCGAGGAGAAGCTCGACCTGTTCGTCGAATTGTTGAAGCAGGAGCCGGTGACCTGGCAGGGCAAGCTGCGCGCCCCGCTGAACAACCAGCTCGTGTTTCCACAGGTCGAGCACGGGCGGCTGAAAACCTGGATCGGCGTCGGCGGCAGCCCGGAGTCGGTGGTGCGCACCGCACGCTATGACCTGCCGCTGATGCTCGCGATCATCGGCGGTGACCCCAAGCGTTTCGCGCCCTATGTCGAACTCTACCACCGCGCCTTCAAGCAGCTCGGCCGCCCGGTCAAGCCTATCGGGGTGCATTCGCCGGGCTATGTCGCCGACAGCGATGAGCAGGCGCGCGAAGAGCTGTTCGCCGACTACAAGGCCATGCGCGACCGCATCGGCAGGGAGCGCGGCTGGCCGCCGATGGGCCGCGACGAGTTCGTGCGCGAGGCCGACCACGGATCGCTCTATGTGGGCTCGCCCGAGACGGTCGCACGAAAGATCGCCGCTACCGTCAAGGCGCTCGGCATCGCGCGCTTCCAGCTCAAATACTCAGCTGGCCCATTGCCGCATGAAAAGCTGATGCGCAGCATCGAGCTCTACGGTCGCAAGGTCGTGCCCCTGGTCCGCGATATGCTGGCGTAGGGGCCAGAGCATTTTCGAGCGAAGCGGACACCGGTTCGCGTGACGAAAACGCGTCAAACAAGAATCTAACGCTTCGGTTCTGATTCCGTCAGAACCGAAGCGCTAAGACTTGGCATAAGGCTGCCGCCGCGGGCCGATCGGACGCCGTAGCCGCGACGACAACGATGGCGAGCTCGTGCCCGCGTCGGCAGGTTCGGGACGCGACGCACGCAATGAGCGGACTTGCGGTTTTGCTTCCGGCTCCCTGCGTGCTGCGCAATTGCTGAGCGCAGCCGCGACTTCCGACGTGACAAGCGGCCAATGCACGACGTCGCTGATGCCGGCGGCCACCAAAGTGTCGGCGCCGATCTCCTCGGTCGATCTCGCGGCCAACACGATCGCAAGCTGTGGCGCCGCTGCATGCAGCGCCGCCGCCGCTTCCAGCGACGCCGCCGTCGATCCGAAATAGCCGACGATCGCCGCATCGAACCGGTCGGGCTTGGCGCTGCATGCGGCGCACGCCGCCGCAGCGGTGCCGAATCCAACCGGCTCGTAGCCGATCGCCGCCAGCGTTTCCTCGTCCCGCAGCAATCGCGCCTGGTCGCTGGTGACCATCATCACGGTCTCGCCTTTTCCCACCGGCAGCATCGCCGGCTTGATGTCCGAGATCGGCGCGGCCATCGCCACGCAAGGCAGCCAAACCTCGAAGCGGCTGCCCTTGCCGGGAACGCTCTGCACGTTCATCGCCCCGCCATGCTCATGTACGATCTCGCGCACCGTCGCCAGTCCCAATCCGTTTCCGGAAGAACGGGTGGTGAAGAACGGCTCGAAGATCCGCGCCAGTGTCGCATCGTCCATGCCGCGGCCGGTATCGGTGACCACGATACAGACATAGCGGCCCGGCTGAAGCGTGTCGTGACTGAGCGAACGGATTTCGGTGATTTCGCGGATGTCCATCGCTATTTCGACACGGCCGTGATCGCCGATCGCCTGCGCGGCATTGTTGCAGAGGTTGAGGATCACCTGCTGCAACTGCGCAGGCTCGCCCGACACGATCGCGGTCGCCAGCGGCTCGCGGATCGCGAGATCGACGTTACCGGGCAGCGAAACGTTCAGCAGCGAAACCGCTTCCGTCACGAGGCTATGCGCACTGAGCGGCCTGCGCCGCGCGTCGCGGTGCCGTCCGAACAGGAGGATCTGCTCGACCAGGTCGCGCGCCCGCTCTGCCCCGCGGCGGATCGCACGGAGATTCTGCGCGAAGCGGTTGTTCTGGCCGAGCTGTTCCTCGATCACTTCGGAGTGGCCGAGGATCCCGCCGAGAATATTGTTGAAGTTATGGGCGATGCCGCTTGTGAACGTGCCGATCCGCTCCATGCGGCGCGCCTGCTGCAGGCGCTCCTCGAGGCGCCATCGTTCCCGTTCCATCGCGTGCCGCCCAACGGCGTACATGATGATATCGAGCGCCATGCGCAAAAGACTGAGTTCGACGGTATCCGTCACCCGGCAGGGGCGGCCAATCGTGTCAAAACCCAGCGCGACGCTGGTGCCCTCCTGGTCGACGCCGGTCACGCAGGCCCACGCACCGAGGCCAACATCCATCAAGGCCCTTCTGTCTGCGCCGACCGGCAACGAATTGACGTTCGGGACGTGGACCACACCGTCCACGGTGGGCGCGAATCGAGCCGCAAGTGCCGGCGCGCCTTCCGGCCAGCCGGGAGGAAAGTCCCTGCCCGCCCTCGACCACCCGTACAGCCGAGGGGTAGTCCCGGACCACACAACATAGGTACGATCGCAGCCGGTGCACAGCATCAAGTCGGCAAGGGCCCGTTCGATCTCGCCATCCAGGTTCTCGGGCAGCACGTCGATGAAGCGCATCGAAATGCCCGCGATCACATGCTCAAACGTCGCGCGGCGTTCAAGCGCCCTCGCATGCGAACGCACGCGAAGACCGAGGTGCACCAGGAACGCGACAAGGACCAGCGATGTCACGTAGAGCAGCCAGCGAAACTCCCGTGCCGTGGTTCTCGACTCGTTTTGCCGCACAAGGAGCAGACTGCGGAGCTGATCCTGCTCAAGCCTCGGCTGGATCGCCCGCATCTCCTTCAGCACGCCATCGACCGCGGGCAGCAAGCTCTGGAGCAGCCGTCCATGCGCCAGCAATGGTCCGATGACGTCGCCGTCGAACGGGCGTGCCTGATTGGCGAGGCTGTCCAGCCGATCCTTGACCTCACGCACCGCACTGTCCGACGTGTCGAGGGTGAGCTGCAGCATCGCCGCCGCGGCGGCGCTGATCGAAGGCCCGAGATCGCCCGCCGTCGCGTGAAGGCTGAAGCGCTCGAAGAACGTCAGCGAATTGTGCAGGAGTGCATTGTCGCTCTTGAATCGGTCAACGAGCTCCTCCTGTCGCGCAAGCGACGCCTCAAGGCGGCCCACCGCTTCGCTCGTTTCGGCGTCGATGGCCGCCGACTGTCGCAAGCGGTCGAGCGATTTGTGCATCGCATTGATCTCACGGACCAGCGGATCGTAGTTGCGCAGGGTGCCGGCGCGCGCGGTGAAAACGTCGCGATAGAGCGAGCTGTCCAGCATTGCAAAACGCTCAAGCTCGGCGAGCGCGCGATCGAACTGCTCGGCCTCCGGATTGATCGCGCGCAGCGACAGCCAGGTCAGCAGCAGGACGAGCGCGAATACGATCGCCAGGGCCCGAAGCGGCGTCATGGCGGCGATCCCTTGACGGGTATGCCACGGTAGTTTCCGGTCAGCGTCTGCAGGAACGCGACGAGCGCGGTGACCTGGTCATCCGTCAAGCTGCGGTCGAGCTGCGCCGCCGCCATCTTGCGCACCGCCTCCTCGAGCGTGGCCGCACTGCCGTCATGAAAATAGGGCGCCGTCGTCGCCACATTGCGCAGGCTCGGCACGCGGACGACATCAGGCTTCGCGTGGACCAGCGGACGGAATATCCCCTGGCGCTGGAACAGATTGCCACCGATATTCACTCCCTGGTGGCAGGAAATGCAACCAAACGACTTGAATATTTCGTAACCGCCAAGCTCCGCGGCTGACAATGCGGACGTATCTCCGGCGAGCCAACGATCAAAGCGGCTTCCCGGCGTAATCAGCGATTTCTCAAAGGTCGCCAATGCGTCGAGGACGCACGCGCGGTCCGGCGCGCGGCCGTAGGCGGCGCGAAATTGTCGCACCATTTCGGGATCGGCATTCAGCCTGGCGACGATGTCCTCCATGCTGGTCGCCATATTGGCCGGATTCTCCAGGGACGATTCGGCCTGCGATTCGAGCGTGCGGTAATTGCCTTCCCAGTTCAGGCGGAAGCTGAGCGCCGCGTTGAAGATCGTCAATGTATCAAATGGAGCATCTGAACCGTCATGTCTCACCATCGCGGAATCGCGGCTGGCGCCATTGGTAGTGATGTCATGACAAGAGGAGCACGCCAGCTTCCCATCATTCGACAGGCGGGTGTCCGCAAACAACCGCTCTCCGAGCGCAAGCTTGAGCGGATCGGTCGCGGTAGGCTCTGGAATGGGCGTGATCGGCTCCTGATCGGCGATAGGAATTGGGCGCGAAGCGGGAGCGGTCGGGATGGTTTGCGTGGCTGCACCGGTGGCGATCAAGAGGAGCGCTGCGCAAGCCCATGGCGGCCAGCGGCGCGCACGCAGCATTTCCGGGAGAGCGGAGGCCTGCGCAGCCGCGAGATTCATTCGGCTTCGCCGATATCCGACCAGCGACCATAACCGCATCATTGCCGACGATTCCCGCGGCTTTCCAGGTATGCGATGTTGCTATTCTCGGCATCGCCGCGGCTTTCGAGGCTTCGCAATTCGATGATGGCAGGCGGATGGTGGCCGCGCAGCTCGTCGGGGTCCAGCGCGTAAGGATACATGCCTTGCGCGTAAGCGGCGCACCCCTCCAACACCTGGGCGACCGTCCAGGACATCAGCGAGAGAATGACGCTGTGGAATGCAACGTCGCTGCAGACGGCGAACGTCCCGACGGCTTTCAGCATCAGCCTTGAGGGCCACCACAAGGCATCATTCACGGACGGCCGCTCGCTGGCGGGACTTGCGTGCGTCGTCACCGCGCGCATCGGGTACCGGCGCACGACGCTCGTGCGACGGTCGGTCCGCCATCGGCTGGCGGGCAGTTTCTTCCTGTCCAACTTCATTGACATCTCCCGAGGATTTTTCACCCTCGTGAGATTGCCGTTTGCATGTTGCGACAGCATTCCAGCCCCGGAATTAAGGGCTACCATTGTAATGGAACCCGCTGCGCCCGCGGCCCCGACTGCGAGATGCGTCGAAGCAGAACTTGCGACCATCCGCCGCACGGCGCGATTGGCCATCGTCAGAGCCGCTCGACCGAAAGCGCGAACACATAGCCGACGCCGCGTTCGGTCAGGATGACCTTCGGCGTGCTCGGATCGCCTTCCAGCTTTCGGCGCAGACGCAAGACCTGCACGTCGATGCTGCGGTCGAAGACATCCTCGTGCACGCGGGTGGCCTGCAAAAGCTGCTCGCGCGAGAGCGGCCGTTGCGGCGCGTCGAGGAAGGCAACCAGCAGCGCGTATTCGCCCTTCGTCAGCGCCACCTGCGTGCCGCTCGGATCGGAAAGACGCCGGCTGCGCCGATCGAGTTGCCAGCCGCCGAATCGATAACGGCCTTTCTCCGGATCGCGCGGCGCGGTCTGTCCGGTCTCGCGCCGGCGCAGCACCGCGCGGATCCGTGCCAGCAGCTCCCTCAGGCCAAATGGCTTCGTGATGTAATCGTCGGCGCCGAGCTCCAAACCGACCACGCGATCGATCTCGTCGCGGCGATGGCCGGTCGTGATGATCACCGGCACGTCGGAGTGTGAACGGATTTCGCGCAATAGATCGAGACCATCTTCCTGGCCAAGCCGCAGGTCGAGGATGACGAGATTAGGTTCGCGCGTAACCAAGAGACCAGTGACCTCGTCCCGCCCCGACGCGGACAGCGCACGAATGTCGTGCTCCTCGAGATAGTTCATCACGAGGTGCCGCATGGTGCGATCGTCCTCGACCACGAGGCAGGTCGGCTGGCCGCGCTCCGCACTCGGGTTCTGATCGGACCGCACGTTCGGATCGGATCCGTTTCCACCGGCTCCGTTTGCTTCACTACGTTCGGGCCGACCATTACGGTTAGCCGCGGCAATTGCGGCATTCAAATTCATTTGCGTCACTCCCGACGCCCCCTGGCCGCGGGGTATAGAGCACAGTATTGCACGCCACAGCACACATTTCAGCGAGCGCATCCGGCATCAAATATCATTGAATGCGTCGGTGACGACGCTGTCCTTCACAATGTTGTGGCCGCGCTGAACCAGAGCATGATTCGGAGGCACTCAACGCGTCGACGCTCCTCGGCCCGTTCTATCTTACAGTCTTAGAATCGTTCAAATCAGCCGACCCTTGATTGGGCTTCCCTTCGCTCCCGTTGAGCGAAGCTCTGCTGTTCTGAGGCTCAGCTTTCTGCTCGTCCGATAGCTCGAACGGCGTCCGAGTGGCTGCGGCGTTCGCCAACGTGCGCTTTTGCAAAAATGCCTCTGCACAAAAATCATCGCTCCGATTTTCGAATGACCGTATTGACTGGATTGCTATCGACGGCTGCGGCGCTAGCGTCCGTCAGCTCTTCGTGAAGACCTCGCCGATTGCTTATTCGTTACTTCTCACGGTCCATACCAATGTATGACACCATCGTGAGACAAAGCGGTCCATATTGTTAGCCATCCGATAGTCGACGCCAGTCGAGCTTGAGATTTCAGGAGGCCAGATATGTCGTGCCATCCCGCCCAGCTTCTTAGAGAACGATCCGTATCGATATCCGCTGCCGAACTTTTGGATAACCGTTCTGCAGTCCAGCAATCGCCAGAGCACGCAGCACGGCCGGATACCCCGGTCATTGGCATCGATCTCAAGCATCTCGGCGTTTCTGTACGCGTCGTGCCGAATGCAGGTGCGCCTGAGACCGAGCGCGCCCTTCAAATCGAAGGCGTGGGAAGGAATGTCGAGGCGTCACTGAGCTTCGATAGTCTCGTGAGCAAGGCAATCCGGGAGATGCCGAAAGCGCGAATGGACCAAGATCCGGTGGTGCGCCGGCTCTCCGAGGCGCTTGCTGCCGCGGAGCGAGATCAGTCGGAGTTCGGCGGGATCTACGCGGACGCGATCAGGCTCGTCACGGTGGCGAGGATGATCAGCGCCGATACGAAACCGGCCTCGCCTGTGCAGGCCAACCGGGACGGCGGACTGTCAAAGTGGCGCCTCAAGCGCGTCGTGGAGTACGTGGCCGCGCATCTCGATGAGAAAGTGACGTTGGCGGACATGGCCGGTGCAGCCCGGCTGAGCCGAATGCATTTTGCCGCGCTGTTCTTCCGCGCAACCGGACTGACGCCGCATCAATATCTGCTGAAGCAGCGCGTCTCCGCTGCGCAGGACATGCTGCGAACGACCGACAAATCGATCGTCGACATCGCGCTGAGCGTCGGCTTCAGCACCCAAGCGCACTTCACCACCGTCTTCAAGCGCATCGTAGGACAAACGCCCTTGAAGTGGAGGGAAGGCAGGCCGGCGGAGCCGCTGCTGCCGTCATACAGGAGAATTGGCGCTGACGAGCGAACCGTCGAGGGACCACGGCCGCTCTGACGAGCCGGCGCCTCGACATAAACCTTGGTGTTAACCGTGCACGCCGCGAGAACTGCGCGACTTAACCAACCAGTATAATCGACGATATCCCGCACCCTTCGTAAAACACAACATCGAAGCATTGCAGTGACCCGGCGATCGGGATTGTGGAAGCCATGAACCGTCGACTGAAAAATTTCATTCTCAGACGCCTCGCGGTTCTCCTGGTGTCGTGGCTGCCCGCGTCGTCTCATTCGTTTGGAATCGAGAGCAGGGCTGACGCTGCGCTACGCCACGTTCACCAAGCTCCCCTGAATTCGCTGGTAAAACAAAGCACGTTGCTTTCTCTGGATACGAAGTGCTGCTCGAAGGCAGTCTTGCAGCGGCAATACGATCGCATTGTAAGACTGGACGCAAATCAGGCCCGCATCACTGTCTAGAGCCGTGAAAGACGGCTCGCGCACCGAAGGCCGCTGACGCGGCCCTCAGTTGTCCCGGGCGGGCTGCTGACTGGCCAACGCCTGCCGAACGCCAAGCACATCGGCCATTCGCACGAGCTCGGCGAGCGATTTGGCCTGCATCTTCCGCATCATGTTGCCGCGGTGAATCTTCACCGTGATCTCGCTCAGCGACAGGCGCCAGGCAACCTGCTTGTTCATCAGTCCTGCCGTGACAAGGCCCATGACTTCCCGTTCCCGGGGCGTCAGCGAATCGTAGCGCAGCCGGATGTCTTCGTCCCGCCGCGCTTCTGCGCGGCGCCGCTGATCGCGGGAGACGGCCTCTTCGACGGCCGCAAGAAGTGCTTCCTCTTCGAACGGCTTGGGAAGGAAATTGACGGCGCCGGCCTTCATGGCGCGGACGGTCATCGGTATGTCCCCGTAGCCGCTGATCAGGATCACCGGAATCGAGGCGTCGCTCTCAACCAGCTCCTCCTGGAATTCGAGCCCGTCGACTTCCCCCAACCGGATATCCAGGATCAGGCAGGACGCGGAGTTGATGGCATCGGATGCCAGGAACTCGCCGGGCCCCGCGAACGTCTCGACGGAGTAGCCGACGGCACGCAGCAGGCTGCTGAGCGAATTGCGCACGTCGGTGTCGTCGTCGACGATGCAGATGAGGGCGGTGCTGATCGAGCTCTGTGATGCGCTCATGCTGTCCAGGGCCAGGTCATTGGAGTATCGGGGGAGGTCCCTGGGAAGAGTCGCCCAGGATTGCCTCCACGTCGTGGAGCAGAATCTCGGGATCGACGGGCTTGTCAACAAAAGCCGCGGCTCCAAGACTTTTTGCCTCGGCGCGCGCTTCCGGCGTCGAATAGGCCGTCATGACGATCACGGGGACGCCGACACCCCGGCGCCGCAGTTCCCTGTGCAGGCCGAGGCCATCCATGCCCGGCATGTGCAAGTCAGTGATGACGCAGTCGACATTCGCGACGGAGGCCGACGCCAGGAAGTTCTCGGCCGCGCCAAAACTCTCCACGCGCAGGCCTACCGAGCGAAAAAAGCTCGATATGCTTTCCCGCACGTCGTCGTCATCGTCAACGATGCAGATGGTGGATCCTTGTGGCACTAGACAGCTCCTCCCGGGCAATTTGCCCGGTGTTTCCGTCGGTATGGCCGGTTTCTGTCCATTTTCCCATCATATCAAGATATTAGGTTTCGACCACCGCGCCTCCGCCGGGATGTTCAATGGCAGCGTGAACCCCACGGTTGCCCCCCATCCGTCATTGTTGGACGCCGAAACGCGGCCTCCCTGCCCTTCGATGATCGTCCTGCAAATCGACAGCCCAAGGCCCATTCCATCGGATTTGGTGGTGAAAAACGGCTCAAAGATGCGCTCGGGATTGCCCTCGATCCCGGTGCCGCTGTCCTCGACAGCCACTTTGATGAAATTCTCGGCGGTGCCGTCGATCCTGACGCGGATCTCGTGCGGGCGGTCGGCGATTCCCCTGGTCGCATGGAGCGCGTTCATCAACAGGTTGACGATCACCTGCTGCACCTGCACCCGGTCACAGATAATCGGGCCTGGGATATTGGCTTCCTCAACCCGGATAGTCGCCGCCGCAGCGCGCGCTTCCCGCGCCAGCAGGGAAACCGCATCCTGCACCAGGGCGCCCATATCGACGGAGCTGACCTGCGGCGCGGTCTTCTTGGCGAGCCCGCGCACCCTTCCGACCACCTCTGCGGCCCGGTTGCCGTTCGAGACGATCTTCTCCAGGCAGTCGGCCACCTCCGTGAGGTCGGGATCTGGCCGGGTAAGCCAACGCTTGCCCGATTTGCCGTAGTTGATGATGGCCGCGAGGGGCTGGTTGACCTCATGCACGATCGAACCGGCAAGCTGGCCCAGCAGAGCCACGCGCCCGGCGTGAGCGAGTTCGACGGAGGTCTGCTCGATCTTCGCCCGCGCCTCGTTTCGCTCGGTGACATCGAAGGCCATGAGCAGCACCCTTGACCAATCCTGTCCGTCCGGCAGGACGGACACCCGCAGCACCGCATCGATGATGCGCCCATGCAAAGTCGCGCACCGCGTCTCGATCTCCGCGAGCGAAGAACCAGCCACTAACGAGGCAAAGATGTGCGCCAGGGCCGGTTCGGAATCCGGCAATTGTCCGAGCAGTGCATTGCCGTCGGTCAGATCGGCGACCGTATCGGCTTCGAACATTGCAAGCGCGGCGCTGTTGGCGTTGTAGATCCCGATCTCGTTGGCGGCCGCGCGCAAGATCTGCGGATTCGACAATAGCCACGCTTCGCAGTCCTGGCTTGGTCCTCTGCTGTCCAGAATCAGCCGCATGGCCTTGCCCAGGTCGCATTCCAGGGCGGCAAACCCCGCCGAGTTGAAGATGGTGCTGTAGCGCTGCTCGGAGCTCCGTCTTTCCGCCAGGGCACGGCGGCTCTCGGTCAGATCGGCACTGGTTTCGATGATGCCGACGGGCCGGCCGTCCGGATCTCGTCGCTCGAGCCAGCGGCTCGCCAGAATGAGCCGCGTGCCATCTCGCCGCGTTCGGATGATTTCGCCCGACCAGGTTCCATTCTGCTCGAGAGAGGCGCTTATTTCCTCTGCCGAAACGATCGACTCGAGCAGGTCGCTGCAACGCCTGCCCAGCGCCTCGCCGCGCGTCCAGCCATAGAGCCTCTCAGCGCCTTCATTCCAATAGCGGATGATGTCCGATCGGTCGCGGACGACGACGGTGTCGTGCGAGAGTTCGAGGATTCTCGCTTGCTCAGCGAGAGTGGTTCTTGCGGACCTGTCCCTGAGCGACAGCAATACTGTGATCGCGATCGCGACAAGACTTACGATGTAGCGCAGCAGGGCGCCTCCCAGGGGATCGTCCGCGTGCCCCATCAGGAACGCGATCGTCGTGAGCACGGCCGTGATACAGCCGCTGCCGATCACGAACCTGCGGCCGAGCGGCGCCAGCGTCAGCACCACGCCCGTGTACAGGACCGCGACGGCGCCATCGATCGGGCTTAACGCATCCGCCAGGAAAATCAGCGCCGACGCAACGATGGCCGCCGCGAGCGCGAATTGACCTCTCCGGCGGCTGATCGCCTTGAAACTACCCTGCTTTGGACCAGTGTTGGCCGCCATGTCATCCTCATCAAACCCCGTTCCAGGGCCGACTTTTATCCTGTCTGCTCGCAAGAATGATCATACCTAGGTTTGAATTCTCGTTCCCCTGTTTTGTCTGTAGCTGGGAGCTTGAGCCGCCTCCTTGGGCACCGTGCGAATTTGAAACGCTTATGCGAACCTCGGAAGACAGGATTTCAATTGGTCGCGCAACCTTCAGTGCACGCTTCGCCCGAAGCCGCACCATGCCGCGAACGAGTTTCTGCCAAAGATCAATCCAGCATTGACGCGTAGTTCGTGACCGAGGGCGATACGCGCGTTGGGAAAGCCGATTCATCATGTTGAAATCAGCAATCGTTGGAGTCGTGGATTTCTGTGCGCAGCGGCGCTGGTGGGTTCTCATTATCGGAATCCTGCTCGCGGTCGCAGCGCTCGCCTATGACGTCACGCGCTTCTCGATCACGACGGACACCGACAAGCTGATCTCGAACAACCTTGCATGGCGTCAGCGCCAGGCGGCGTTTTCCGAGGCATTTCCGGACAAGGGAATCCTGGTCGTGGTCTCCGCACCGACGCCGGAAAATGCCGAAGCGGCGACAAGCGCGCTGACGCAGGAACTCGCCAAGCACCCAGATCTGTTCCGCGCGGTTGTCCAGCCGGACGGAGGCGAGTTCTTCCAGCGCAACGGCCTCCTGTTCGAACCGCTGCCCAGCGTCAAGAAGTCCGTCACGGGATTGTCGAGCGCCGATTTTCTGATCGGCTCGCTGGCGGCCGATCCGACCCTGCGCGGCGTGGCGAAGGCGCTCGGCTATGCGCTCGATGGTGTCGAGGGCGGAGACATCAAGCTCGACCAGCTCGTGTGGCCGCTCTCGCTTGCCGACAAGACCCTGAATGACGTGCTTGCCGGCAAACCGGCGACATTTTCATGGCAGGCGCTGGTGCAGGGCTCGCAGCCGCAGACGGACCGATTGCGCCACTTCATAGAAGTCGAGCCGGTCCTGGATTTCTCCGCGTTGCAGCCGGGCCGCAAGGCGACGGACGGCATCCGTCGAGCCGCCACCGATCTGAAATTGGGCGAGACGTTCGGCGCCACCGTACAGCTCACCGGCACAGTGCCCATGAACGACGACCAGTTCTCGGTGATCCGGCAAAGCGCGCTGCGCGACACGTTGACGGCCTTGTTCGGAACGCTGATCATATTGTGGCTGGCGCTGCGTTCGTGGAAGATCGTCACGGCGGTGTTTTTCAGCGTGATCGTTGGCCTCACTGTGACCGCTGCCCTTGGCATCGTCATGGTCGGGGCCTTCAACCTGATCTCGATTGCATTCTTCGTTCTGTTTATCGGGCTGGGCGTTGACTTCGGCATCCAGTTCAGCGTCCGTTACCGCTCCGAACGGCATGAGTGCAGCGATTTGCGGGAAGCGCTGCGACGGGCCGCGCGCAAGGTGGGAGCCCCGCTTTCGCTAGCTGCCGGCGCCACCGCGGTGGCCTTCTTCTCATTCCTGCCGACCAGCTATCGGGGCCTTTTCGAACTGGGGCTCATTGCCGGATGCGGCATGTTGATTGCCTTCTTCTGCAGCATCACCCTTGTCCCGGCGATGTTGACGCTGCTGAAACCGCCCGGAGAACTGGCGCCGGTCGGTTTCAGCAGCCTCGCCCCACTGGATAATTTCCTGCAGCGGCATCGCATCGCGGTGATCGCCGGCACCATCCTCGTCGTCCTCGCCGGAACGCCGCTGCTCTCTCGCCTTCCGTTCGACTTCAACCCGATCAACCTGCAAAATCCGCACGCCGCGTCCGTCGTGACCTATCGCGAATTGCAGGGCAATCCGCTGACCAGCGGCGACGATGCCGAAGTGCTGGCATCATCGCTGAGCGAAGCCGGCAGCATCGAAAAGCGGCTGGCGGCGCTGCCCGAGGTCTCGCGCACACTCACGCTCAACAGCTTTGTTCCCGATGACCAGGACCAGAAGATCGCCGTCATCAAGGCCGCTGCGCCGCGCCTCCATGGCGCGCTCAATCCGCCGCGCGATCCGGCGCCGACGGACAAGGACACCGTGGATGCCATTCGCGCGACCGCGCAGCATCTTACGAAAGTCGCGGGCACCGCGACCGGCCCGGGCGCTGAGGCCGCGCGACGCGTTTCCGATTTGCTGACGCGCCTCGCGCAAGCCGACGCCGCGACGCGCGCAAGCGCCGAAGCTGCCTTCGTTCAGCCGCTGAACCACGATCTCAACCAGTTACGGAACAGCCTCGATCCGCAACCGGTGACCATCGAGAATCTTCCCGCCGATCTTGTTCGCGACTGGCTGTTGCCGGACGGCAGGGCCCGCGTTGAGGCGCTGCCAAAGGGCAACGCCCAGGATAGCAGCGTCATGCGGCGGTTCGCGACTGCGGTCATGGCCGCGGAGCCGTCGGCCACCGGCCCCGCCATCAGCCTCTATCAATCGGGCCGAACGGTCATCGACGCCTTCATCGAAGCGGGTGCGCTCGCGCTTGGCGCCATCGCGATCCTGCTCCTGATCGCGTTGCGCCGCGTCACGGACATGCTGTTGACACTGATACCTTTGCTGCTGGCCGGCGCGGTCACGCTGGAGATATGCACGCTGACCGGCACAGCGATGAACTTTGCAAACATCATCGCCCTGCCGTTGCTGCTGGGCGTCGGCGTCGCGTTCAAGATCTACTACATCATGGCCTGGCGCGAAGGGCAGACGGGCTTGCTGCAATCCAGCCTGACCCGCGCGGTGATCTTCAGCGCCATGACCACCGGGGTGGCGTTCGGAAGCATGTGGGCATCGAGCTATCCGGGCATGTCGAGCATGGGCAAGATGATGGCGCTCGCGCTGCTCTGCACAATGGCCGCTGCCGTGCTGTTCCAGCCGGTCCTGATGGGACCGCCGCGCCAGGTCAGAGCGGCTTCGGCGCAGCGGTCGGCCGATCCATTGCCTCGCCCGGCGGAATAAATCTTCCCCTGGTCTGATCCAGGCATCAGTTGCGACGGTTTTTCTGAAAGCTCGGCTGCATGATAGCGAACCGGTTCACATTCAACGTCGGCTCTGTCATGCTATGTTCACATATCGCAGCCGGACGGAGGACCGGGCGACTGCTGCTTGAAGGGGCGAAGCTGCATCTGGCCATCGTGACCGAGCGAAAATGGTGACGTGCTCGCTTGCAACATTGCTGGAGGTTGACCATGCATTCCGTTTCAGCCGAATGGCAATCCGCTTCGACAGCCCCCTCTGACGAGGATCTGGAAATCTGTACATTGAATTATGATGGCATGGTCCATGCGCTTCCCTTTCCTTGCCGCAGGGACGGAACCAACTGGGTCGATCGTTCGGGCGGAATGCACGCCGACATTCATCCGACCCAATGGCGCAAATGGATTGAGCCGAACTAGCCCCCGGTGAGGGCGACGCGGACTGGCCCTGCGCTACCGAAGTTGCGTGCTGACGCAGCCTGATCTGCAGCCGAGCGAAGTCGGCCTGGGTACATCGACCACAAGTTTGTCTCGCATGTTCCCGCTACCTAAGACATAGTGAGCCTCCCGTACGCTGCGGAAATCAAGGCTCATGAACCGAAGTCCGGTGCTCATAGACTTGGCCCTCCAAGGCGGAGGCTCGCATGGTGCATTCACCTGGGGCGTCCTCGACCGGCTGCTTGAAGAGCCATGGTTTCAGATTGCGGGCATATCCGGGACATCTGCCGGGGCGATGAACGCTGCCGTGCTGGCGGACGGCTGGACGGAGGGCGGCGCTGCCGGGGCACGTGAGGCCCTGGACAAATATTGGCGGAGCGTCGCGCGCGCCGCTGCATTCAGCCCGCTGCAACGCTCGCCGCTCGACCATCTCATGGGACGATGGTCGCTCGACACCTCTCCCGCCTATCTCTTCACCGATTTGATGTCGCGGATGCTCTCGCCCTACGACCTCAATCCGCTCGGCTTCAATCCATTGCGAGAGATACTGGCCGGCGCCATCGATTTCGATCGTCTTGCCCGCGCGCCGATCAAGCTCTTCGTCACCGCCACGCGGGTGCGAACCGGTCGCGGACGGATCTTCCGCAACGCAGAGATCAACGCGGATGTCCTGCTGGCGTCGGCCTGCCTGCCGACGATGTTCCGCGCCATCGAGATCGATGGCGAGCCCTATTGGGACGGCGGTTACGCGGGCAACCCGACGATCACGCCGCTGGTTCGCGAGACCGATGCGCACGACACCATCATTGTGCAGATCAACCCGACCGAGCGGCCGGAGCAGCCACGCACCGCCGCCGAAATCCTCAACCGCCTCAACGAGATTTCATTCAATTCGCCGCTTGCGAAGGAACTGCGGATGATCGCGCTGCTCCGCCAGGTAGCCGACCCCGGCACTGGCGAGGGCGCCCGTTGGGCGCGGATGAAGACGCACCGGATCAAGAGCGACATGCTCGCGACGTTCGGCGCGTCATCCAAGCTCAACGCCGAATGGGCGTTCGTATCCAAGCTGCGCGAGGAAGGGCGGCGAGCCGCCAACGAGTTCCTCGACATGCACGGCGCCGATCTCGGCATGCGTTCGACCGCCGATCTCGATATCCTGCTGGCGGAGTGCTGAGGTCATGGGGCTTCTCGGCATTTTGGTCGGGCTTGGTCTGCTGATCTGGCTTGCTTTTCGCGGCTGGACTGTCCTGCTGCTGGCGCCGATCGCCGCACTGATCGCCGCAGCCTTCGATCGTCAACCGCTGCTCGCCAACTGGACGCAGACGTTCATGAGTAGCGCGGCGGAATTTCTCGCACAATTCTTCCCGATCTTTCTGCTTGGCGCCGTCTTCGGGAAGCTGATGGACGACAGCGGTGCGGTGGTCGCGGTCGCGAACTTCATTACCCGCAGTCTGGGCGAGCGCCGGGTGATCCTTGCCGTGGTGCTCGCAGGTGCATTGGTCACTTACGGCGGCGTCAGCCTGTTCGTCGCGTTCTTCGTGATCGTTCCGATGGCTCAGTCGCTGTTTCGCAAGGCGGCGATTCCGCATCGCCTCGTGCCTGCGGCGGTCATTCTCGGCACCTCGACTTTCACCATGTCGGCGATGCCTGGCACACCGTCGATTCAAAACGCCATCCCCATGCCCTTCTTCGGTACGACGCCCTTCGCGGCGCCAGGCCTCGGCCTTATCGCGTCGATGATCATGCTGGGCATCGGGCTATGGTGGCTGCATCGCGCCGAGAAAACGGCGCGACGCGCGAATGAGGGCTATGGCGACGCGCCATCGTCAACTCCCGAATCTGCGGCCGATGATGAACGATTGCGCGGGCGGGCTGCAACCGCGCGGGAATTCGATCCCGCGGAGATCCACCACGGACACCACAGCGAAGTGGCGGCCCCGGTTCTCAACGCCATTCTTCCCTTGATCGTCGTTGTCGTTATCAATCTCGTGATGTCGCTCGTTGTCCTGCCGCGGCTCGACTTCTCATTCCTGGCCGAGCAGCGCTGGGGGAACACGTCGCTATCAGCCGTTGCCGGTGTCTGGTCGGTCATCGTCGCCTTGGCGGCAGCAATCGCGGCAGTCATCCTCTGCAACTGGACGCGACTGCCTGCACTGCGGCAAACCATGGATGCCGGGGCCAATGCGTCCGTCCTGCCCGCCTTGAGTGTCGCCAGCCTCGTCGGCTTCGGCGCCGTTGTTGCGTCCCTCCCCGCCTTCGACATGGTGCGGGACTGGGTGCTCGGCATCGAAGGCGGGCCGCTGGTCTCGCTTGCCGTCGCCACAAATCTGCTTGCGGCGTTGACAGGGTCGGCTTCCGGCGGCTTGACGATCGCGCTCGATGCGCTGGGTCAGACCTACATGGAAATTGCCGCGCAGGCCGGGATTGATCCCGGCATCTTGCATCGCGTGGCAGTGATCGGCGCGGGGACCCTGGACATTCTGCCTCACAATGGCGCCGTCGTGAGCCTGCTCGCGATCTGCGGCCTGACGCATCGTGAAAGCTACTTTGACATTGTGATGGTCGGGATCGTGAACTCCGTCATCGCTCTTGCCGCGGTGATCGCGATCGGCACCATGTTCGGGTCGTTTTGACGCCGCCAAGCGACAACGCGCTGGCCGATGCTTACGACCAGGGCCTGCACTCATTTGTGGACGCCCCGCATCCGGCCTCCGATGCAGCGACGGAACTGGCGATATCCAGACCGATTGTGATAACCTCTGACACGCATGCCTTCCTTAAGTGGTGCTCAACACCTCCACTTTGGCACATCGATGCCGGCGGGCGCGGCGTCCCCCCATCATAAATCGGGAAGCTACGGATCAGGGCACGTTTCGAGCCACTCCCGCTCGACGTCGTGCCTCCAACGGGCGCCCCACGCATGCAAATAGATAACATGCGGTCGATGTTTATTGTAGCGTTCCGAGATAACCGATGATTGCAGCGCGTTCGGCATCATTGACGCCCGTGTAATCCATCGAGGTCCCCGGGCAGGCCTCGCGGGGCCGCTTGAGGAACTCGTCCAGTCGCGCTTCAGTCCATACTCCCCCCAGTTGGCGCAAGGCGGGCGAGTAATCCGGGTAGTTCCTGATCGAGGCGACCCGCCGACCAACCACGCCGAACAGATTCGGGCCGATCCGATTGCCGCTGATTGGCGCCGACTGGTGGCAACCGCTGCACTTCTCCGCAAACAGTGTCTCTCCGATGCTACCTTCTTTCGGGCGCACCGAGACTAAGGTTGCGGCGTCTGTCCACAGGATGACGCGACCGTCATGCCCCTCGATGAGGTCGCGGATTCCACTGCCGATGACGATCGACTCGACATAAGCGACATGGCCTTCGCGCACCCGCGCCCGAAATAGCGTACCGGCCTTGAGCGAGCCGATCAACAGATCGCCGCGCCATTGCGGAAACAGCCCGCCCTCGACAGCCAACAGGTTTGAAGTCGCGATCGAAGGGACCCAGGCAAATACCGGCGTCTGATAGCGCTGCTGCGCGTCAGGCTTGTTCAGAGGCCAGGAAAATGAACCATAATCCGTCCCGTCGGTCGCGTACGGCCAGCCGTAGTTTTTGCCGCGCTCCAATCGGTTGAGTTCGTCGCCGCCTTGCGGGCCGTGCTCGGTGGACCATATGGTTCCCGACCGATCAACGAAGAGGCCCTCCGGATTCCGGTGACCGAGCGTGAAGACCGCTGCGCGGCCGTCGGCAATGTTGATGGCGATGGTCTTACCGTACGAGGTCGCAGAATTCTGCGCCTGTGCTTCAACCGAGGCGACACCGTCGAACCCGAAATCGCCGACGGCAAGCAGCAGCGTCTGTGTATCGAGCAGCGCCATCCGGCCGCCCCCGAAATAGCCGACAAACGCGATGCCGTGACGTCGGCCCTCTCCGCGGACCGGCAGACACGGCGTAGTCTCGTAAAGCATCTTCCATTCCGGACCCGCCGCGCCGCGTAGAATGGTGGTACGATCTGAGTGCAGCATCGAGACCCGCTCGACCCAGCACTGCTGAGCTGCCTTCCAGTACGGATGTGAGACGAACACTCGCACGTCGGGGCCGGTCTCCTGCACCAGCAGAGCATAGGTCCGAAACCATTCGGTATTGAGAACCTCGCCTGCGGCCTCGACCCGCTGGCCTTCCTGCGGCAGCCATTCGTCTCGGGGAGCAGCCCAGGGGCGCCCGGCTGCCGCGGCAAACTCATCGCCGTTGATGGGAACGCGATAGGGCAGTGGGATGATCTTCAGACGGTCTGTCTCTGCCTCCCAGCCGAAGACGTAGAGATGACCATCCCCACTCAACTGCAGGTAACGATCGCCGATGCGCGCCAGCCCTCCGCCGCGCACCACGGATTTCGGAAAAACTCCCGAATAAGTTTCGACGTTGAGATTATAGTACTCGGTCCTGATCACGGCTGCGGTTTGCCGCAGCGACACCTGCGCTGTCAGACTCGGTGCGACCAGGCCAACCACGATCGTGGCGAGCAGCGCGCCTAGCGCGATAGCTCGGTGCAGCAGCGAGGTTCCGACTAGATACGGCGCCGGAACAAGCACCACGGCGGATAAGAACGTGGCAACCGTGATGGTACGCGGAAAATTACTCTTGGTGACAATGAAACCTAGGAAGACCACGCCGAAAATGGCGACCGTCGATACGACTATCAACCACAGGGTCTGCCAACGTCCGGCGGACAGGAGCAGCGCGGCAATGCTGGCGCTGGCGACAAACGCAGTCGCAAGACACGCGAAGGGCAGCCACAGAGAACGCGGCAATTGCCATACTGGCAAGCCGAATCTCCACGCTGCTAAAAGCAATAGCAGACCGACAGACGTGGCGTACCACGCTGTGAGATAGCGCCATGACGGCGCTGCGCTCGCTTTCACTCTACCCTCTGGACTGCGCCCCCCGTCGCACCAGTAGGCTAGCTTAGCTTGCGCGCATGCGAGAATTAAATCGACCGCCTTGGTTAACAACCAAACTTCAGATGGATCGTGAGGTGGTAGTGATACAAGGAACTACTGCTTTCCAGACTTCTGCGCCGTCATGGGTACACCCTAAGCGGCCAAAGCGAGATACCCGCTCACGGTCAGAACCGATGCCGCAGTGGAGGCAAGGATGACGTTGGACGTGATATCAGCCTCGCGCTGGTAGAACTCCGCCAGCATGAACGGGCCCGTCCCGGTCGGAAGAGCGGCCAGCAGAACCGCAACGTGAGTGAGCAACGGTGACAGGCCGAACACGGCGGTCGCCATGATCCATGTGACGGCCGGCTGCAGGACAAGCTTGAAGCTCACGAGGAGAGCTGCCGATCCGATATCCTGCTCTGAGGTCTCGCGCTTGGCTGCAAGGAACAGTCCGAGCGCAACAAGCGCGCACGGCGAAGCCGCGCCACCCAATAGTTTCAGGAAGCTTTCGGCCGGCGCAGGGACACTGAGACCGGCGAGCGGAACGATCGCGCCGAGAGCAGGTGCGACCAGCAAGGGATTGCGAAGCAGCGAGCCGCCCACCTTGATGAGAAGGTGCTTGCGTCGCTTTTCGGTTTGCAGGCCAGTCTCGATCAGCACGATGGCAATGGCAAGAGGATGCAGACCGTGATGATCGTGGCAATGAGGGTCGGGGCCAACGCGCCGCGGCCAAGCGCCACCAGCGCCAGCGGAAAACCGACAAAGCCAACATTCGCGTAGCCCGCATTCAGGCCGTCGATGGCGGCGTCGGCCAGGTGCCGCGGGTGGCGTAGACGAACGGCAATCGTGAGGCAGAAGACCAGCGCCGCGCCGATGCCGAATGCCGCGATAAAGCCCGGCTGCCAGACATCGGCCCATTGGGCGTGCGCGATGACGTCGAAAAGCAGGGCCGGGAGCGCGAGGTGCACGACGAAGCGGTTCAACTCCGTAGACGCGTGGGGGCCGAGGACGCCGAGCCGGCGAGCGAGCCAGCCCGCGAAGATCAGTGCGAAAATGGGGAGGACGGTGGTGAGGGTCGAGAGCATTGGAGAGCCTGACTTTGAAATTGCCGGTTAGCTCTATCCAGCCGTTCTGATATCATCCAATACCAATTCACGCCCCTATCCATACCTTTTCGGTATCATGATCGACATCAGGCAGATGCGCTATTTCGTGGCCTTGGCCGAGACGCTCCACTTCGGGCGCGCGGCCGAGCGCCTTCACATCAGCCAACCGCCGCTGAGCCGGCAGATCGCAGCCCTGGAAAAGGAGCTCGGCGTCCGCCTGTTCGAGCGTCACTCAAGGCGTGCGACGCTGACCCATGCCGGTCGGCGCTTTTTGGAAGATGCACGCGCGGTCCTGATCAGCTTCGATCAGGCCTGTCGCAACGCGCGCCTGGCCGAGCGCGGCGAGCTGGGCGAGCTTTCCATCGGCTTCATGATGCACGCGGCCTACACCGTCCTGCCGGGGTTGGCCCGGCGTTACATGGCCAATCATCCCGGGGTGCGCGTCGAATTGCGAGAGATCGTTCCCGCCACTTTGGCTGATGCTGTGCTGGCCGGGCAGTTCGATGCCGCCATCATGTTCAACCCTGGCCCCATTCGAGGCCTCGAGACGCAGACGATTTATCGCGAGCGGCTGTGCCTAGCCATGCACGCCAGCCATCCTCTCGCCAACCATGCAGTGATCCGCGCCAAGCAACTCAATGGCGAGCCCCTGATCGCTGTCCCCACCGATGTCGCACCGAAGCTGCGCGAGGCCATTGTCGCCTATTGTCGTTCCGGCGGGTTTGAGCCCACGTTCAGATTAGAGGTCGCACTTCAGCAGACGATCGTGAATCTCGTAGCGGAGAACCTTGGCATTGCTCTGGTGCCGCAATCCATGGGGCAACTGGGCATTGCGAATTTGGTCCACCGTAAGCTTGAAAAAGCGCCGACCATCGAGCACGTGGTCGCCTGGCGGCCAAGCAATCTCAATCCGGCGCTCCAGCCATTCCTTGCGGAAGCGCGGGCCGTTGCCCCGTAACAGGTGAGTGCGTTGCTGCCCTTCCCCTGCTTCGATTGGCTACAATTCAATTTGTATTTGTCTGAAAGCGCGGCGTTCTGCCTGCCAACCAGACGAAATCGCTTGCCGCGTCAGCAGCGCGTTGCACCGGGGCAACAGTCCCAGGAAAAAGTGTCAACCGGCACTTTTCGCCATTGTGCGTCCACAACTCGATCCGAAAGATCAACGCTGTCGCATGCTTGGCTGTGTAACTCGGCTCAAGTGGAGCCCTTTGGAGGCTACGGGACATGAACCCGCGGCAATTTGCGACGGTGGCGCCGGCGCTGTGCGGAACGATTGTTCTCGCAGGTTGGGTTGTTGCATCGCTCGGCGGCTTAGGTTCGGCCAGCATCGAGCACTCCGGCGCGCTGCCGATTGAAGACCACCCGGCGCCATCTCTTTCCGCCAACGCCGATCTTCCCACCAACGCCGAGCCCGCGGATGCACCACAGGCAGCCGCGGCGGGAAGCGCCACTATCGTCGCGTCCGCCGATGTGGCAGCCGCCGTCGAGTCGGTGAAGGGCATCGTTGCCGATGCGCCGGCGGCCTCGGTTGCGGCGGAACCGATCGTCGAAGCCGCGCTGCCGGATTCGTCGCCGACGCTGCCGGCCGAAACACCACCCATGCAGGTGGCGACAGCGAACACGCCTGACCCGGTCCTGAACGACGACGGCACGGAGGCGGCAAACCGCATCGAAATTCTCGACGAATGCCTGGTCGTGGACATCTGCATCGACCGATACCTGTGGGCGCTCTACCAACGCACGCCCAAGGAAGACACCAACAAGGTGTCCGAGCAGAGGAAAGTGACAATCAGGAAGAGAGGCAAGACGAGGACCGTCACCAGAACCTTTACAAGGCTCGTCGATGCCGACTTTACCTGGAAGGATCCGAAGGCAGCGGAAAGAGCCGGCATGCCGATGATGGACTACGTGATCGGAGGCATGGATCGGGGCTTCAAGCTGAAGCTGTTTCATGCGCTTCACGCGGCGGAGCAAGCCGGACTGTCGCCGGGCATCACCAGCGCGTTCCGCGATGACTACCGTCAAGCAATCGCAAGCGGCCTGAAGGCGGCAAGCAACAGGTCATATCATGGCGGAAGCTTGCGCGGCGGCTATGGCCACGGGCTCGCGGCCGACATCGTGAGCGTGAAAGGCACGACACGGGGGCAGCGGTGGATTGCCAGTGAAGCCCTCTGGAAATGGGTCGATGCACACGGGAAGGAGTTCGGCATCGGGCGACCGTATCTCGATCGAGATCCGCCGCATGTGGCACCGATCGACGGCAGAGAATATGCCTCTCACCACGTTGGAACGAAGGTTCGCCACGCGGAGGCGAACACGAAAAAGCACACCAAACTGGTTATGCGCGCCGATCGCGGCGCGGCGAAACGCACAAAAAACGCAAGAGCGTCGAAGGGGCGAACGATCTAACCGTATTTCAAGCACGCGCTCCAACGACGCAAGCAAGCTCTGCCAAATTCCTTAATTGCGCCGCGCGAATGTCCCAAGAACCATACGAGTTTGGATCGGGGCGACTGGCGCCGCAGATGGTGTGCGCATGATTTCGCGTTTTGTGAGACGGCAGCGCAAACAGACGCGGCGGCAGCCAGCATATCTTATCATCGCCGCTTTCGCCGCACTTATCGCGGCTGGAGACCCTGCGGACGCCAGGGGGGCTCGGAGCGAGCGCTCGGTCGAATCCGTCCAGTCGCGCATCGCCGGCGAACCGATGATGGCCGTCGTTTCGCTCCAGGACCAGCGGATCACCGTTTACGACGCCAATGGCTGGATCCTGCGCGCGCCGGTGTCGAGCGGCCAGAAAGGACGCGAAACGCCAGCCGGGATCTTCAGCATTATCCAGAAGGAAGCCGAGCACTACTCGAACCTGTATGACGATGCGTACATGCCCCACATGCAGCGCATCACTTGGTCGGGCATCGCACTCCATGGCGGCCCCCTGCCCGGCTATGCCGCATCCCATGGCTGCGTGCGGATGCCTTTCGATTTCGCGGCGCGCCTGTTTGAGGACACGCGGATCGGCTTGCGGGTGATCGTGGCACCAACCGATGTGGCGCCGATCGAGATTGCCCATCCGGCTCTGCTACAGCCGAAGCCCGGCGCCATCGCTTCGGCGGCTGCCCGTCGGGCAGAAGCCGATGAGGCGGCCGCAAAGGCGGATCAGGCAAGGCGCGCCGCCGCGAAGGCTTACCGGGAATCCACACAGGCGTCGATGCCGGTGCGCGTTGCGGACAATCTGAAGCGCAGGGCCGAGACGCAACTGGCCGCCGCCGAGGCCGCGCTTGGCTCCGCCGCCTCGCCCGAGGCAAAAGAACAGGCCGAGCGCACCAAAGCGCAGGCGGTCACCCGAGTAGCCGAGTTGCAGGAACAATGGACGGCGGCAAAGGCGGAGCTGCAACCGAAGCTCGATGCCGTCGCCGCCGCGCGTGAGGCCGCGCTCGCCGCGGAGAATGCGCGGATTGCGGCAGTCGACGCCGCACGCCAGGCGGCGCGCGAGCTCGAGCCGGTATCAGTGCTGATCAGCCGCAAAACCCAGCGGCTGTATGTCCGGCGGGCATTTGAGCCTATCCTGGACAGCCCGGTCACCATCCAGGACCCCGATCGCCCGATCGGCACACATGTCTTCACCGCCATGGAGCCGACCGATGGCGGAAACGGCATTCGATGGAGCGTTGTTTCACTGGAAAGCAGCCATCCGCACGGCGGCGCGGCAGAACCTCACGATCCGGCGCGCGGCCACAGAGCTCGCGAGGTCGAGCCAAAGAAGACGGAGCCGGCCAGCGCAATGGCTGCGCTCGACCGGATCGTCATTCCGCAGGACGTGATGGATCGCATCGCCGGGATAACGCCGCGCTCGTCGTTGATCATCACCGACGAGGGGTTGAGCTCTGAAACCAGCAAAGGAACGGATTTCGTGGTCCTCATGAGCGGCGAGCCGCAGGGAGGAATCAAGATGCGACGACGCGCTCCGGCGAGCGAGTATCCCTATGCCCGCGCACGCGACCGTCAGCTTTTCTGGGGCCGGCCGTTCGCAGGACCGTCTTCCACGTGGTGAGGCCGTGATTTTCGCACTGGTAACGACACAAATGCGCAGTGCCAAACCGGACGTATCGCGGCGAAATCTGATGATGCGACGGCAAGCGGCGTCGCACTGGTGTTCTTGATATCCGGAGCGTATAGTTGCGGGAGACTTGGCGGTAGTGCGGAATGTCAGTTTTCTCAGGCAGATTAAGTCTCGCGGTCACTTTAGCAGCGCTCTGTCTGGGCGGGCAAACGGCCCACGGCCAAGTTGTTCCCATGACATATTGGACTCCAGGCTGGCCCATCGGCTTTGACAATGTGACGGTCGACCAGAGTTCGAACACATACGGCAACTTTCCGAGCTTTGACGCCAGTGACGCTCGCGGCGGCCGCTTTTCCTATACGCGCTACAATTTCCCGAACGGCTGGTTCGTCGGCAGCGAACGCAGTGCCATGAGCTTGAGCGGCATCAACCAGTATGCAGCCTTTGGCAATTTCGGCTCGCTCTATACTGAGGGCGTGCAGTTCGGCTACAGCTTCAAGAACGCGGGCGGGCTGCCGCTCACGGTCTATGCCGGTTTCGACACCTTGAAATATAATACAGGCATCGGTAGCCCCTTCGCTCCCTTCGACTCCGTGTCCGGCACCCTGCCCGGCTATAGCGCGCATGCGGGCATCGAAATCCAGCCGGCGTCGAATCTCAGCCTGTCATTTGGCGTCGGCTACACCCAACAGTCGGGGCGCATCGACAGCGACATCAATTCGTCCTTGCTACCGGGCGCTTCTCCGTTTGCCTTCGGCGCTCGCCGCTAACGCACGCGAATGATGCTTGAGCTGGCGGCTCAAATCGCGCATCAATGCCCTTATTGCGCACCATAAAAAACAAAAGGGAGGCAATCATGAGGACGCTCACAGCCGTGCTGTGCGCCCTGGCGCTGTTCGCAACCGGCGCGCAGGCGCAAACCGTCAAGGATTTCCTGGCGCAGGTCACCAAGAAATGGACCACGCCGTTCGAGCCGTTTCAACTGATCGGCAACATCTACTACGTCGGCACCGACGGCATCGCCGTCTACGTGATCAAGACGTCTGAGGGCCTGATCCTCATGGACACCGCGCTTCCGCAGTCCACCGGCATGATCAAGGACAACATCGCCAAACTCGGCTTCAAGCTCGGCGACATCAAGTACATCCTGAACACGCATGCACATTTCGATCACACCGGCGGCTTTGCCGAAATCAAGCAGGAGACCGGCGCGCAACTCGTTGCCGGCGAACGCGACAAGCCTTTGCTGGAAGGCGGATATTATCCCGGCGATGAGAAGAATGCCGATCTCGGCTTCCCGCCCGTGAGGGTGGACCGCGCCGTCAAGGAAGGCGACAAGGTCACGCTCGGGGACACCACGCTGACGGCGCATGCGACGCCCGGCCACTCACCCGGCTGCACGAGCTGGGAGATGACCGTCAAGGAGGGCGGTCACGATCGCGATGTGCTGTTCTTCTGCAGCGGAACGGTCGCGCTCAACAGGCTGGTCGGCAACCCGACCTATCCCGGCATCGCCGACGACTATCGATCGACATTCGGCAAGGCCAAGGCGATGAAGATCGACGTGCTGCTCGGCCCGCATCCGGAAGTGTACGGCATGCAGCAGAAGCGCGCGCAAATGAAGGACGGCACCCCCAACCCGTTCGTCAAGCCCGGCGAGCTCGCAGCCTACGCGGCAGGCCTCGAACAGGATTTCGACAAGCAGCTCGCCAAGCAGACGGCCGCGCTCCAGAAGAGCAACTAGAGCGCAATGTCTTTTGGTTGAAACGCCGCTTCGCCGCAAGTTCACCTCTCCCGGAGGGAGAGGTCGTCCCGAAGGCGCGGGTGAGGGGTTACGGTCCCTCGATAGAGCAAATCCCCTCACCCGGCGTTACACGTCGACCTCTCCCTACGGGCGAGGTGAAGAGACGCAGCGCCCATCGCGGACACGATTCGACCTCATCTTATCAGACGCTAGACGCGGCAGTTATAGCGCCGTGCCGCCGCCAAACTTGGACGGATCGTTGTAGCTCGGCGTGTCGTCGTAGTGCATCAGCGGACGAGGTGCTGCGAACTCCCAGCGCGGAACCGCGTAGACCGGGCCGGGTCGAATGATGACATGCTCCGGCCTGAAGTGATGGAGGGAGGCCGCACTGGCAGATGCAGACAGGGTGATCAACAGGCCTAAGGCCAAGAAAGTACGCATCGCGTTTACTCCGATGAACTTGTCGCCCGCTCTCATCCCATGAGGTGCGCTGGGGCCGCCATCGTACCAAGGTATGGCGGCCTCACGATCGGTCACATCAGCGATATCGGCGGGCATGCCTTCTGGTGCCCGGCGCGGTCTGACTCATCAAAGCCTCGACGGCTCACGCATCGGCCATCTTCTTGAAGGCCTCACGGTCAAGAACCTTGACGTGGTGTCGGCCTCGCGTGGTTATGATCTTCTTCACGACGAGCGCCCGGAATGCGCGGCTGAGCGCCGGAAGGGTAATGCCGAGATAATCGGCGATGCTCGAACGATCCATCGGCAGATATATTTCCGAGATCGGCTCGTTCCGCGCAATCTGCAGGTGCTCCTGGAGCTCAAGGAACATGGCGAGCCTCTTGACCGCTCTTTTCTGGACAAGGAGAACCGCATGATGCTGCGCCTGACGCAATTCGTCGCAGAGCTTCACAATGATTTGCACGTCGAGATTGGCGCTGCTGCTCAGAATCCGCTGCACCGACTGCAGCGGCATCTTGTAGGCGATGACGGGTGTCGTGGCCCTCGCCGTGTTGGTGTACCGCGCCTCCTCGGTCAAACCGAAGAGATCGCCGGGATAGAGAAAGGACATGACGGGCGGTCCGTCGGCAAGCATCCGATACGCGGTGACGACCCCGCTTATGATGTTGAACACCGCATCGGCGCGGTCGCCCTGATTGTAGATCCGCTCGCCTTTCTCGAAGCGAACGATTGCAGCGATCTTTGCAAGCTGCGCGCGCTCGTCGTTGCTCAACAATTGATGCCGGACACGCTTTTTCGGATGACCAGGCGTCCAGGGATCGGTCGCATGAATCGCGGGTCCCGCCATGCGGGTTGCGTTCGTCGGCATATGTTGTCCACCTCTTGCCATTGCCGATGAGTAGCCGATCTGCCGCGTTTCCTTTTTGATCGCCGTCAAAGAGTACCTACGTTTGCCTGCGTTGGCCCGACCGGAACTGGCCGCCAACATGCGCGCCACACAAATTTGATCCTGATCAAACTTTCGCCTACCAAGGAGGCTGCCTTTTTTCAGTCGGTACGCGATAACTTTGGCGGTGATGGCGGAATGGGGAAAGCGGTCGATGTCGTCGGATTCAAGTGATCCCCGCCTGACCTATGCGCAAAATATCGAAAGATACCGCCGGCTCCTGAAGACCCAGTTGAGCGATGCCGAGCGGGAATTCATCGAGCGACGGATTTCCGAAGCGCATCGCGCTTACGAGACACCAACCGACAGGTTCGTCGTTCGCGCCAATATCGATCACTTCCTGAAGGCCCTGTGGGACGGCAACCTGACGCCTGAAAAACGCTCCACCATTACCAAATTGCTGATCGAGGAGCAGAACAAGCTGAGCCATGACCTGGAGCAGCTTCGGTTCGCGGAGGATCGAGTACTGGCCGGCCGCAAACGTCTCGAGCATCTCAGAAGCAAATTGAACGACCCGCGATCCGATCCGGCCAATCGATCGCAGGCAACCCGCCTGCTTGCGACAATGGAAGAAATCCAGCGGTTGCTGGAGGAGTTCTGCGAACAATTGCGCCGCAAGGTCATTGGCAGGGACGGCATCTAGCGACCTCGCGCCTCAATAAGGCTGATCGCGGATGTGTAGCATGTATAACACGCGGGAGATCATCAGCTCCCCTACCAGAAAAATGCCGACACAGATGATGATGTCGACCCATGTCAGCGCTAGCGCGTTCTGACAAACCACCAGCGGCAGAAGCGATTCCGGAATCTGGTCCAGCCCAACCGCCTGGGCGCTGGACGGCAAATTGAGACGACGCTTGATGAAGCTGGAGATGATATCGCCGAGCATGGCAAGGCATCCCACCAGAGCGCCTGTGGCGACGCTCACGCCAAGAACTGGCGCGGCCGCCGCAGTGGCGGCCACGGAAAGGACGACACCTCTGATCGTCTTTGACTGACCCAGCAACGGGCGGCCATCGACGAAATGCACCTCCGCATCCAAAGGAAACGCCAAACGGGCGCCGAATATCTTCTTGGCGATAACCGGCGTGCCGTTAGCGAAGGTCAAGAGCACGAGCGATTGCAGGATTGGCCAAAGGTCCATCTGAATATCCTGCGCCGGCGCACGGCAGGTCCGGTGCAAAAGGATAGACGCACCGCACCTGCCAATTCAACCTTCAGCGTTTCCACGATTTCTCGCAATCGCCTTGCGACAGGCATCGGAGCGACGGAGGACACACTGATGGCCCCTGGCGCGCCCCACGGTTCGTCGCCGAGTTTGACCCGCATCAATGGTGTACCATCACAGAACGGTTAGCTTGGCGGTCTCAGCGAGGAGTCTGCCATGAACGAAATTCCCCAAATTACCATTTCCTCCGCGAAGGTCGCAGCGATCCTCGCGAAGGCACGGCAGTTCGACGTCAAGGATGCGGTGACCGACCCGGAGCCCGCCTCCAACGCGAGTGACGATGCCATGCTTTCGGTCCTTGAGGATCATCGCGACGATCCCGTCGGCGGCGAACTGACGGCGATCATCCGCGGCCTGAACGAGGACGAACAGGTCGACCTGGTGACGCTTACATGGCTCGGCCGCGGCGACGGCGAACTCGACGAGTGGGACGACCTTCGCGCGGAGGCCGCGCACGCGCACAACAAGCGCACGGCGGAATATCTCTTGGGAATGCCGTTACTCGGTGACTATCTGGAAGAGGCCCTATCGCAATTCGGGCATTCCGCGGAGGAGTTTGAGCGGCCGCTCTAGAGTATTTTCGGTTCTGATAGAATCAGAACTGAAGCTCTAGATTCTTGTTTTGATGCGTTTTCTTCACGCGAACCGGTGTCCACCCTCGGATCAAGTCCGAGGGCATGCTTCGCTCGAAAACCCTCTAGCAAGGTCCGGAGAGATGCCTCAGGCTCCGAAGGGCGCGACCGCATTGGATGCGCTGCCCGTCACTGATGGCGTCCAGTCGCGGCAGCCTTGCGCGGCGTTGCATTGCCGTGTCGGTTGTGATTGGAGCCATGCCGGCCGTTCGGCAACTCGATAGGCGTGTGCCGCTGCTCCTTGGCGTCGAACACCGTCACATGAAGCTTCGGATGTCGCTTCTTGATTTCGATCGCGGCCTTCTCGGCGGCCTCGTAGCTTTCGTGCTCGGACTTCAGTTGCCGATCGACGGCAACATGAAAAGGCTTGGTGAGCGATGGCTTGACGGATTTTCGACCCGAACCTGCGACATTGTTGGCGACCGGCGTCATTACCGGCCCGATTCGAGTCGAGAAACCGGCTTTCCGTGAGGAACCGCGTTGCTTGTTCCTGGGCATTGGTCGACCTTCTCGAGAACATGCCCACGTCTACCGAGCGGAAACCTTCATTCTGCGCATTTCCACTATCGGGACGTTGAGCTTGGTCAATAACAACGCAAATCAGTTCCGGCGGTGCCTATCGATCTGTCCTTGTCAGGCGGGCGGAACGTTTCGTTCCAAATCCTCCAGCCAAGCCGCAGCGCTGGCGTCCGAGGGCGCGCGCCAATCGCCGCGGGGCGAAAGTGACCCTCCGGCCGAAACCTTGGGGCCGTTTGGCATCGCGGAACGCTTGAACTGGCTGAACGCGAAAAATCGCCGCAGGAAGACCTCCAGCCAGCGCCTGATATCGGCAAGCGGATAGGCTTTGCGCCGGTCAGTGGGAAACGCGGCTGGCCATTCGCCCTTGGCAACGTCGTTCCAGGCATGCCAGGCGAGGAATGCGATCTTCGACGGCCGGAAGCCGAACCGAAGCGTATAGAACAGATTGAAGTCCTGCAGCTCATACGGCCCCACGGCCGCTTCCGTGCTCTGCGGGGTTTCGCCGGCCTGAACAGGTACCAGCTCGGGCGAGATCTCCGAGGCGAGAATGGCGCGCAACGTTTTTGCGACTTCATCGTCGAACTGTTCGGTCGCGATGACCCAGCGGATCAAGTGCTGGATCAACGTCTTCGGCACGCCGGCGTTGACGTTATAATGCGCCATCTGGTCGCCGACACCATAGGTGCACCATCCGAGCGCCAGCTCGGAGAGATCGCCGGTGCCGATCACGATCCCTCCGCGATAATTGGCGAGGCGGAAGAGATAGTCGGTGCGCAGCCCCGCCTGCACATTCTCGAAGGTGATGTCATAGATCGGCTCGCCCCGCCCTGCGGGATGATCGATGTCGCGGAGCATCTGCGTGGCGGCTGGGCGGATATCGAGCTCGCCGGCGCTCACCTGCAGCGCCTGCATCAAGGCCAGAGCATTGGCCTTGCTTTCGCTGCCGGTCGCAAAGCCCGGCAGCGTGTAGGCAAGAATGTTCGATCTCGGCAATCCGAGAAGATCGATCGCCTTGGCGGCAACGATCAGGGCGTGCGTGGAATCGAGCCCGCCGGACACGCCGATCACGACGCGCTTGGTGCCGATGGCCCGCAGCCGCTGCACCAGGCCCGCAACCTGGATATTGTAGGCCTCGTAGCAATCCTGATTGAGGCGGCTCTGATCGCTGGGCACAAACGGGAAGCGCTCGACCTTCCTCGCAAATCCGATGTCCGTCATCGGAGGCCGCAGCGCGTAACCGATCCTCCGATAGGAGCCGGCACTCTTCTGCCTTCGATTGTCGTCGAAGGTGCTCATCAGCGAGCGCTCCTGACGCAGCAGATCCAGATCGATGTCGGCGATCGTGATCTGTCCGTCCTGCCGGAAACGCTCACCCTCCGCCAGCAGCACGCCATTTTCGAAAATGGAGGTCTGGCCATCCCAGGCCAGATCGGTGGTCGATTCCCCGATTCCCGCCGCGGCATAGACATAGGCGGCAAGGCAGCGTGCGGAGCAGGATCGCGATAAGAGATCACGCGACAGCGCCCGGCCGATCGTGATCGGACTGCCGGAGAGATTGGCGAGCACGGTCGCTCCGGCCAAGGCAAGTTCCGATCCCGGCGTCACCGGGATCCACATATCCTCGCAGATCTCGACGCCGATGGTCAGTCCGGGAACATCGTCGGCCTCAAAGAGCAGGTCGACGCCGAAGGGAGCGCGAACATCGCCAATTGTGATCTCCAACCCGGTCAATCCCGCGCCGGAGGCAAAGTGACGGGTTTCGTAGAACTCTCGATAGGTCGGCAGGTACGTCTTGGGAACGACGCCGAGAATGCGGCCACGGTGAATGACAACAGCGCAATTGTAGATCCGCGCCCCATGACGCAGCGGTGCGCCGACGATCAGAACGGTCATCAGCTCGGCCGATGCCGCCCGGACGCTCGCCAGCCCTCGCTCCACCGCATCCAGGAGCGGATCCTGCATGACCAGATCTTCGATCGCATAGCCGCAGAGACACAGTTCGGGAAATACTGCTGCTGCCACTGACTGCCGGTGGCAGGCGCAGGCCGCCTCGATGATGGCGGTCGCGTTGGCGGCCGGATCGGCCACACGGGACACCGTGACGCAGGCAGCGGCCCGGGCGAAGCCGTGGCGGTAGATCGAATGGAAACTCATATGGCTCGGCTCCGTCCCGCGAGACCCAGTTTGTAAGACAACTCCCCGGCCGATGCTGCGCCGTCAAGTCATCTCAGTTAGGTCTAGTCTATTCGAACACGGCGCCTTGCCAAGCAACCGATGGCCGCGAAACGTTAACCGACGTTTGGGTCAAGCCTCCCGATAATCGAGCAGGATCAGCCCGACCAGGATGAATGCCACGGGCCAGATCCAGGAGGCGATGCGGCTTGCCTTGCCGTCGAGACGGAGCTCCAGCCAGCGCGCCCATCCGGCGAGGATTCCGCATAGCGCCAGCGGCGTGTGGCTCATCTCGATCAGGAGCTGGTCCTTGATGTTAGCGATGGCATGGGAATGGGTGAGCAGCAGTGCGCCGCCGATCGCGGTGGTCAGCGGAAACACCAGCGCCGCCTTGCTGTTCCTGAGCCCGCCGACCTGCACGCGCCACTCGAACAGACCAAACACGACGATCAGCAACACGAAGATGCGATGCTGTGCGATCTCGGGATCACGCAGCGATTCGAAAAAGCCGAACTGTCCGAGCGGCCACGCCGCCTCGTCGGCACGGAAGAACAGAAACGTTGCCATCGCCAGAAAAAGCAACGGCCAGTGCCTTGCCCACCGTCCCCAACGAAAATGCTGGATCAGGGCGAGAAGGCCGATGAGGACGACGAATATCCCCGCCCAATGGTGGTTGAATTCCGACCAGGCGACATCCGCGGCATTGCGGGGCAGGATCGTGCCTTCGCCTGGGACATAGGCTAGCGGTGCCGTTGTCCGCTGCGCATCAGCCGCAGCAATTTTCGCCTGCAATTCCGCGACGGTGAGCTTGTCGTAATCAGGGCTTGACAGGCGGATCGGGAATTGCGGCGTGAACCGCTCGACGATCTCGGACCAGCTCACCCGGTCCTGCGCCAGATCGATGCCCGGCGGCAGCGACGTCAGGGAGGCGGCGGCAAAGAGCACAGCCGCACCGATGCCGATTTCCACTTCGGCGAACCGCTTCAGTCGGAGGATCGGTGTTGACGCATCGCGGCGCAGCCGGTCGACGGTGAAGAAGTTGAAGGCGCCCAGCGCGAGCAGCATCAGCAACAGACAGACCTTCGCGCTTGTCATGACGCCATAGGCGGTGCCGTAGATCGCCTCGAAGGAGCCGATATAGCCGATCGACATCACGGTGCCGCCGACGAGGATGGCGCCCACTGATGCCATCGACATCGCCGAATAGCGCCGCCCAATCAGCTTCCAGTCAACCGGATCTTGACAGAGGTTGAGCGCAATCAGGAAGCAAGGCAGGCCTCCGATCCAGACCGCGGCACCGAGCATGTGCAGCCCGCCCGCGACGAGGTAGGGCCATCGCAGTTCGAGACGACTCGCCGCGTGAGTGACCGAAAGCTGCGCGATCAAGATCACGGCGGCGAGGCCGACAAGAAAGAGAAGTCGTGACGTTGTCCACGACCTCCTTGCGAGGAGAGCAATGAGGAAGGCGCAAGCGGCGATCACGAGGTCCGCTCGTACGAAACCGGCCCCGGCCGCCTCCGCCCACGACAGTTCGAGCGTTCCGACAAGCGCGAGCGCGTTAAGTACGAGCGAGCAAAGCGTGAAGATGCCCAGGAGGAAGGAGCTGATAACAAGAAATGTCCGGCAGTGGCTGCCAATCTCGGCGCTCTCGACGGAAAGCCAGGGCTGGAGCGGTTGCAGCAGCACAAGCAGGAAGGCAAGCGTGCCGAGCGTGAAAGTCTGGCTCGTGAGAATCAGACCCCGCAGAACGACGGACAGGTAGCCGAATATGTCGAGAAAGAGCGACACGGCTATCGCACGGTGAACCGAATATCGCCGCGCGTGATGTGCCCGTCGACGCTCAGCACCTGCCAGCGCAGACGCCAAGCACCAGGGCTGAGACCTTTTGCCTCCGCATCCAGCGCGTCGGATGGCGAATCGGCCGCCGGTGCGAGCCGCTGCTCTGTCCCACCAGCGCCGATCAGCATCACTTTCGAACGATCGCGATCAATCCGACTATTGAACTGCAGATGAACAGGCACATTGCCAGCAGGCACAACCGCGTCAGCCGCGGGCGACGACTTGATCACGATGGCGTGCGCGATGGCCTCCTGGAGAGAAAGCAAAACAAGGAGCAGCACCGAAAACGGCAATGGAATTCTCAGTCTCATGCGCGGCGGCTATTGTTGAGGAGAATGCAGGTAATCATTCAGCGGTTCTCGTGACCTGGTCACTGACGTGACTGTACGAACCAGCTCAATATCGCAGTTGACCATGTGCTGGCTGAATTCGGCTTCAACTATCCACTGGTTATGGGTAAAGACCGCGTGAGCTTAGCAAGGAGCGCCAAGCCGATTGGGCGGGAAGCTCCGCTCATCATCCCAGATTCCCAAAAATGATACGGCATAGTTTTGTTATGTCAAGCGCATTCCACCCCGGCATCTGCGGCCTTGAAGACGGCTAGCGCGACGCCGCTGCGCGCAGGATGTATCGCGCACCATAAGCGGCGGTGCGTCTCGGTTACCGATGTAGCCGCTCAGTCTGCAGCAGGTCATGATCCGGTAGCAGAGTTGGCTAAAATTTCGAAAGTACAGCGATCGACGAGCGGCGCACCGCAAAGCGGGCCGAGCGTTCATGAAGAGCTCTCGTTGAGATCGAACAAGAGCCGGGTGCACGAATGACGTCTTCGGATATAGCGTACTACCTGTTCGCCATCTTCAACGCTTTGCGGCTCATTTCCTATCTGCCGCAGATCTACAAAATCGCGCAAGATACCAATGGCGCCTCAGCCATTTCCTATTCGACGTGGTTTCTCTGGATTGCAGCGAACGGATCAACGGCCGTCTACTCCTTGTCCAATCTCGGAGACATCACCATGGCCTTGACCAATGGCTTCAACGCGCTGTGCTGTGCGATCGTCGTCGGGCTGACGGCGTTCAAGCACCGCCAATTTCAATCGCAGGTCAGGTAGAGCCACACACATTGTTGCGCATGGCCGCCCCTACGCCATTCTCTCGCTCGTACCTCGCAAGAAGGCAACGATAACTTTGCCCTGGCTTTGATGCTCCGCGCCTTCAGATCACCGGCTGCTTGTCCTTGCGAATTGCCTCGAGAGCCGAACGATCGATCTTGAGGTGCGCTTCGACCAACTCATGCGGCGTCAGGGCCATCCACTGAGCCAGAGATACATCCATGAATCTCGGCGACCTAAACAGCTCGAGGAACTGCAGGGGCTCACCGCCGGTGTTCTCGACGAAGTGGCTCATCGACTTGGGCACATATCCGACATCGCCGGCCTGATAATCGAAGGTGCGCGCATTGCCCTCGGCAGCGAAGACCGTCATCCGCGCTTTACCGGAGATGTAGAACTGCCACTCGTCCGCGTTGGGATGCCAGTGAATCTCCCTCATGTGACCTGGGTCGACTTCTACATGCGCCGCGGCAACATCTGTGGAGATCGGGAAGTTGCGCGTGTCAGCGATCCGCACTCGCCCTCCCGGGGAGATCGTGGGCTGCTGCTCCATTAACCTGAACGCCATGTCCTGCGGGACACCTCCGAGGGAATCTTCGATACGGTCGGCGTCGATTGGCGGAGGTGGATCGGACTGGAAGATGAACAGTTCCTCTGTCGGAATCTGATCCAGTTGCTTTGCGTCCAGCTTCAGGTTCTTCGCAAGCACGCCCCGGTCCGTATGAGCAAACAGATCAGTAATCGCGAAAGTGCTGTCTTCGGAGAAGCTTCCGTCAGGAAAGGCCAGCAGGAATTCACAGCCATCTTCCGGCAAGCCCTGAATGGAGTGGGGAATGCCTGACGGAAAATACCAGAGATCTCCCGCCTTCACATCGGAGATGAAGTTATGCCCGTCATTATCGACAGCGGTGATCCTGGCTCGGCCGGCGAGCATGAATGCCCATTCTGCCGGCTTGTGCCAGTGCAGCTCGCGCACCGCGCCCGACTTCAAACGCATGTTAACACCGGCCATGGTGGTCGCTACCGGCAACTCCCTTACCGTTACCTCGCGAGACCAGCCGCCTTCTCGAATTTTCATGTGTGCGTCTGCGAAGGAGAAGCGCAGATTTGGTATCGAGCCGTGATCGGTGGACGGCGGGCGGAGAATATCGGGGTTTTGCTGCTCCCGCTCGACATTCCGGGGGCCGATGATTGGCGCTCCTTTAGCGCCAATGAGCGGTTCGTTGCTATTCTTTGCTGCGGCCGCGGCGGTCGCGCCACAGGCGGCGGCCGCCGCAATCAGCGTTCGTCGATCCAAAATGTCCATGATAGCTCCCTTCGCGTAGCTGGGTTGGGAACTGGCAAGCGTACGAACTCGCCTATCCTCAATTAGCAACCGAAGCGCTAGCAGAAGGTTGCGGTGACATTCACGCGAGGAGAAGGGCATGCCGCAGCGGAAAGGCATTCACCGCCGTGGCTTCGTCACCGCCGCCGGCGCCGGAGCGCAGTCGTTTGCAGCGGCGACGGAATTGCTACAACGACCGCGCGATCAAGAGCGCGCCAAGGGAAACGATCGACCATTTTCTGGTCGCGCCATTTCTCAGCATGCGGGGCCAGGTCCTTGGCCAGGAATTTCCGGAACTGGTCGCGGAACGTATCCAGCTCCTCGGGCTCCCCTACTCTCAGACGATGAGGCCGCCGCCGGCAACGACGACCTGGCCGCTGATATAATTGGATTCCGGACTGCAGAACAGATAGACAGCATCCGCTGCCTCTTCAGGTGTACCGCCGCGACCGAGCGGAATCATTCGTGCCATCATCTCCAGCATCTGCGGCTGTACGCCGACCTTGATCTCGTGGCCGGCGACGTCAATCGTCTTTTGTTGCGCCTCGATCGGCTGCGTCAGACGGGTGTTGATCAGGCCGAAGGCGACGCAATTGACGTTGACCTTGTAGCGCCCCATTCCTTGCACAGCGTTCGCGTCAGGCCGACCAGCGAGGCCTTGGCCGAGGAATAGCTCGTCTGCCCGGCATTGCCGTAGAGGCCGGCGATGGAGGAGATGTTCGCGATTTTGCGAAACACCTCGCGCCCCTGCTCCGCCTCCTGCTTGGCAAATACCCGGATCGGTTCGGCGGCGGCACGCAGGATGCGGAACGGCGCCACGAGGTGCACGTCGAGCATCGCCTGGAACTGCTCATCCGTCATCTTCTGGATCGTGGAGTCCCAGGTGTAACCGGCATTGTTGACGATGATGTCGAGGGCGCCGAACCTTTCCAGCGCAGCGCCAACAAAGCGGTCGGCAAAGCCTGCCTCCGCGATGCTGCCGTTCACTGCGACCGCATCGCCGCCAAGCCCCTCGATCTCCGCCACCACGGCATCGCCCGGCTCGGCGTCGAGATCGTTGACCGCGACTTTCGCGCCCTCGCGCGCAAGCTTGAGCGCGATCGAGCGCCCGATGCCGCGGCCGGAGCCGGTGACGAGCGCGATCTTGCCTTGCAGCCTTGCCATGAGCATGTCCTTCCTTAGAGCGCGATGACGGCGCCGCCTTCGAGCTTGACCTCGCCGCGCTCGTCTTTGGTGGTAAGTGCGAGCCTGACTCTGCGCTCGCCGTTCTCCTCGAACAACTCGGCCACGGTGCCCTCGCATGTCAGCCGCGCACCGAGTTGGGTGATGGCCACAAACCGCGTCGCGAACGCGCGCAGCCGCGCCGGTGGCACCGCATCGGTCACCGCCTGGCCAAGACAGGCCATGACCAGCATGCCGTGCGCGAACACGTCAGGGAATCCGGCGCTTCTGGCGAAATCAATATCGACATGGATCGGATTGTGATCGCCTGAAGCGCCGCAATAAAGCGCAAGCGTATGCCGGGTGATCGGCGGGAACGTCTTGTGGACGAGGCGGTCGCCGATTCTGATCTCGCCGATTTCCGTCATGGCGCCCCTGGTTGCGCACCACGACGGTGCGCGCGGTGTCGGCGACATGCACGCCGTCCTGGTTGGTCACCTCGCATTGGATGACGACCAGTGTCAGCGCGCCACCCTTCTTCTCGGTGACGGCGGTAACCCGTGGGCGGAAGGTCAGGAGGTCGCCGATCACGACCGGCGCGTGGTAGACGAAGCTCTGCTCGCCATGCAGCACGCGGGCGAGATCAATGCCGAGCGCCGTCAGCATCTCGAACGGCTCTGCGGCATCCATCATTTCCAGGCAGAACAGGTAAGTCGGCGGCACCGGCGTTGCTGCGAACCCCGCCGCGCGCGGCCGCCTCATCGCGGTAGACCGGGTTGGTCTCGCCAAGCGTGTTGAGGAAGTAGCGCAGCCGACCCGGCTCCGCGCGCGCGGTGACGGGCGTGAAGTGCCGGCCCACGGCGGATTGATCGACCAAAGTCGGTATCAATTTCTCTGATAGAGCGTGACGACGCAGGCGCCGCCGAGGCCGAGATTATGCTGCAGCGCTAGCTTTGCGCCCTCGACTTGCGTCGGGCCGGCCATGCCGCGTAGCTGCCGCGTCAGCTCGTAGCACTGTGCAAGACCCGTAGCGCCGAGTGGATGGCCCTTGGACAACAGCCCGCCGGAGGGATTGGTCACGATCCGGCCGCCATAGGTGTTGTCGCCGTCGTCGATGAACTTCGCCGCCTCGCCCTCGCCGCAGAGCTTTAACGCCTCATAGGTGATCAGCTCATTGTGGGCAAAGCAGTCGTGCAGTTCGACCACGTCGAGATCTTCAGGCCCGATGCCCGCGCTATCTTAGACGCGCTTTGCTGCCGCGCACGCCATGTCGTAGCCGACCAGGCGCATCATGTCGCCGGCGCCGAAGGTCGAGGGCGTGTCGGTTGTCATGGCCTGTGCGGCGATCCGCACCGTCCTGGCAATGCCGTGCTTGTCGGCGAACCGATCCGACACCAGCACCGCCGCCGCGCCACCGCAGGTCGGGGGACAGGCCATCAAGCGCGTCATCACCCCAGGCCAGATCACCTGATCGTTCATCACGGCATCAGCGGTGACCTCCTTGCGGAAGATCGCTAGCGGGTTGTTCGCCGCATGGCGGCTCGCTTTCGCGCGCACCTTGGCAAAAGCGTCGAGCGGCGTGCCGTATTTCTGCATGTAGGCAAGGCCCGCCCCGCCGAAATAGCGCAGCGCGAGCGGAATGCCGGGCGCGTCGATCAACCGGTCCGCCGCCGCGTCGAATTCCTCGAACGCGCTCGGGCGGTCGGTGTAGACGCTGCCGAGCGCGCCGGGCTTCATCTGCTCGAAGCCAACCGCCAGCACGCAATCCGCTGCGCCGCTTTCGATCATCTGCCGCGCCATGAACAGCGCGGTCGAGCCGGTCGAGCAGTTGTTGTTGATGTTGAAGATCGGAATGCCGGTCATTCCGACCTGATAGAGCGCGCGCTGCCCGCAGGTGGAATCACCATAGACGTAGCCGACATAGGCCTGCTGGATCGCGCTGTAGTCGAGCCCCGCATCGGCCCGCCAGCTTCGTCGCCTCCGCACCCATCGCATGATAGGGCGCACTGGCGCCCGGCTTGGCGAAGGGGATCATGCCGACACCGGCGACAATTACCTCGGACATCGCTTTCCTCCGAATAAATTACCCATTGGACTTTTTCTTACCCATGGGTAAGATTACAGCCTGCCGTCACCTGGAGTCAACGCGTCCGAGCATGGATTCAGGATCCCCCGCCCTGCCGTCTTCCCCCTGGCTGCCATTCGAAAGCCGGCGCCGCGCCCGCGACGAGAAGCGCGAGGCGGTGCTACGCACGGCGGTGCAGCTTTTCCTGGAGCAGGGCTATCACCGCGCGACATTGAATGACGTCGCCAAGCGGCTGAACATCACCAAGCCCGCGCTCTACAACTACTTCCGCAGCAAGCACGAGATCCTGTTCGAGTGCTGGTCGATGGGCGCAGATCTCGTCGACAGCGTCATCACCGAGATCAATGCCAGCGGCGGTTCGGGCCTCATCAAGCTGCGCAAGCTGGTGCATGCCTATGCGGAATTGATGGCGACCGATTTCGGCGCGAGCCTGGTGCGCTTCGACCTGCGCGATCTTGCCGAGAAGGACGCCGGTATCGCGCGGGCCGCCAAGAAACGCATCGATGCGACGTTCCGCAAGCATATTTCGAGCGGCATCGCCGACGGCTCGATCAATCGATGCGATCCGAAGCTTGCCGCATTCGCAATCGCGGGCGCGCTGAACTGGATCGGGCACTGGTACCGGCGCGACGGCACATCGTCGCCGACCGACATCGCCGACGAATTCACGGCCCGGCTGACCGAAGGCTTGGCCGCGGTCGCAATTCCCAATCACAACTCAAAACAAAAGACGCCGAGCGCCCCCTTGCGGCGCGAAACAAGGCGCAAGGCACCAGGGAAGAAACGCACAGGAGGAGCGTCTTAATGAACATCACCCACGGATTGCGGCGGGCGCTGCAGATCAACCCGAATGGACTGGCCACTGTATGCCGCGAGCGACGACGCACCTGGCGCGTCGTGGGAGAACGGGTCGCGCGCCTCGCCGGAGGCTTGCGGGCGCGCGGCGTCGCCGATGGCGATCGCGTCGCGGTGCTGTCGCTCAATTCCGACCGCTATCTCGAGCTCTATCTCGCGGTCGGCTGGGCCGGCGCGGTGATCGTGCCGCTCAACATCCGCTGGAGCGCGCTGGAGAATGAGGATGCACTGCGCGACTGCCGCGCCAGCGTCCTGTTCGTCGACAAGGCGTTTGCGCCAACCGGCGCGCAGCTCGCGAAGGCGATCCCGGGACTCAAGCTGATCTTTGCCGACGATGGCGATGCGCCATCGGGCACCGAGAGCTATGAGGCCGTCATCGCGAGGAGCGAGCGGGTCGCCGACAGCATGCGCGAGAGCAAGGATCCAAGAACATCGTCTATGGCGCATCGCCGATCAGCGAGGCGGTGCTTGACCGCGCGGCGCGGGCGCTGCCGCATGTTCAGTTCACGCAGGCCTACGGCATGACCGAACTGTCGCCGATCGCGACGCTTCTGCACTGGAAGGAGCATATCGGCGAGGGACGCAAGAAGGGTCGCCACCGCGGCGCGGGCCGCGCCACCCTTGGCTGCGAAGTGCGTATCGTCGACGAGAACGACCAGCCGGTGCCTTCGGGCAATGTCGGCGAGATCGTCGTGCGCGGCGACAACGTGATGATGGGCTATTGGGAACGGCCCGAGGAAACCGCGCGAGCCATCGTCGATGGCTGGATGCACACCGGCGACGGCGGCTATGTGGACGAGGACGGCTTCATCTATGTGGTCGACCGCGTGAAGGACATGATCATCTCCGGCGGCGAGAACGTCTATTCGATCGAGGTCGAGAATGCGCTGGCGCAGCATCCCTCGGTGCTGCAATGCGCGGTCATCGGCATCCCGAGCGAACAGTGGGGCGAGCAGGTCCATGCGGTCGTGGTCAAGCGCAGCGGCGTCGAAGTCTCCGCCGGCGAGCTGATCGAGTTCACCAAGACGCTGATCGCGGGCTACAAATGCCCGCGAAGCATCGAGATCACCGAGGCGCCTCTGCCGCTTTCCGGCGCCGGCAAGGTGCTGAAGCGCGAGCTGCGCAAGCCGTTCTGGGACAACCGCGAGCGCCGTGTAAACTGACTCCCTCGGTTGATCGGAATCGGTCGGACTGGGCCGGTCGCTCCGCGGGCTCCCGTTGAGCGGGGCGCTCATACTAGTCGCGGCCGACCAAAGCTCTCATCTCATCGAGGTCCTGAAAAACGTCAGCCTGACGACGCAACTCGTCAGCGACCATGGACGGATGACTCTTGATGGTGGATACCACTGTCACGCGCACGCCACGGCGCTGTACGGCTTCGACCAGCGCGTGACGCGCTGCCTGCCGGTCACCGATAGGCGTCAGTAGCGGCCGCTGGCTAGACAGTGCCGCAGTTCTGATAGATGTGCTTGATCTCAAGGAAGTCGATCAGCCCATCGTAACCGTGCAGCCGGCCTAGTCCGCTGCGGCGGTATCCACCGGTTTCCGCTTCGGCAAACAGCCTGTTATGGTCGTTAATCCACACCGTGCCATTGCGCAAAGCGCGTGCGACGCGCATCGCGCGCGCGCCATCGTGGGTCCAGACGCTGGCAGAGAGGCCGTATTCGCTGTGATTGGCGCGGACAACCGCCTCCTGCTCATCCTCGAACCTCTCCAGAACGACAAACGGGCCGAAGATCTCCTCCTGCACGAAGAATCCCGAAGTATCGCGATGCGCAACCAGCGTCGGCGTCAGAAAGAATCCCTTGGCCAGATCTCCGTTCGGCCGTCCGCCACGCAGGACAACCTCGTCCGCTGCAGCCATCGCATCGTCGATCCTGTGCGAGACTGCGGCAAGCGACGCCGCATCGATCAACGGACCCATGTTCGTCTCTGCCGACAGGCCGGAGCCGATTTTCAGGTTTGTGAGAGAGGACCGCAGCGCTGCCTTCATCTCCTCATAACGCGACGCATGTACCAGAACACGCCGCGCCGCCGTACATTGCTGTCCGGAGATGATGGTCGCAGCGGCAGCGAGCTTTGGTGCCACGGTCGCGATATCTGCATCTTCAAAGACGAGACAGGCCGACTTCCCGCCGAGCTCAAGCGACAGTTTCTTCATGGTCGGCGCAGCCGCAGCCATGATGCGTTGCCCGGTCGCGTTCGAGCCGGTAAAGCTGAGCACGTCGACTTCGGGCGAAGTGACGAGATATTCCGCCACCTCGTGCCCCTGCTCGTTGACGAGATTGACGACGCCGGCAGGAAGCTGCTCGACGTCGCTAAGGCACTTGATGATCTCGGCAGTAACCAATGCCGTCTGCGGCGCGGGCTTGATCACCGCCGTGCACCCGGCGGCAAGGGCCGGCGTCAATGCGCGGATAAGCAACACCGCGGGTGCGTTCCACGGGATGATCAGGCCGGCGACGCCTGCCGGCTCTTTCAGCATCGTGGAGAACGTACCCGGTTCGACCTCGAGAACGTGTCCGGGGATATGACGCGTCAATCCCGCGTAGTAACGTATCTCCGAGACGCTGCCCTCGATCTCGCCGCGCGACTGCGCAAGCGGCTTTCCGTTCTCCAGCGTGAGAAGGCGCGCCAGTTCCGCGCCGCGCTGCTCCATCCGGTCCGCCCATCTCAGCATGACCAGCTGGCGAAGCCGCGGATTCTGCGACCAGCCCGCGCGCTCGAAAGCGCCGCGTGCGGCCGATACCGCCGCTTCCGCGTCTTTCTTTCCGCCGGCCTCGACGCGGCCGACCACCGCCTGATTGGAAGGATCAATGCTCGGCACCGTTTTACCGGAGGATGCCGGTTGCCAGACGCCGTCGATCAGATTGAGAGCATGAAGAGACATAATATCCGAACCTAACTTTCGATCGTGGCGACGCGGCCCGACCACGCCGCCACTAGTCCTCACTTGAAGTCGCCCTTGGTCTCCGGGATCACGATTGCCCCGATCAGGTAGATCGCGAAGACCGCAACCGAGAAGATCGCGAGCGATGTCGGAATCTGCGCGGCGCCGGCACTCACCAGCGACACGAAGGTCGGCATCATGCCGCCGAGCGCAAAGCCGATGTTCCAGGACAGCCCTGTACCACTGGCGCGCACAGCCGTCGGGAAGCGCTCGTTCAGGAAGATCAGCACCGGTGCATAGCCGGCATTGCCGATGAAGGCGATCGCCAGCGCATAGAGCGTGATCTGCGTGATGTCCTTCGCTGCGGCAAGGCCCAGATAGCACAGCGGAAGCAGCACGATGGCGCCTGCCCCGACCAGGAGAAAGGTCTTCTTCCGCCCGATCTTGTCGCTCAGCGATCCGATCAGAACCGCCGAGAAGAACGACGAGACGCTGGCGCCCATCAGGATCAGCGACGAGGTCTGGTTCGGGACCGCGTTGATGATCTTCAAGAAGCTCGGAAGATATCCGGAGGTCAGATAATAGCCCGCTCCGCCGCCGAACGTGATCAGGATATTGAGCAGCAGGATCCTGCGGTACTCTCCTGAAAAAATCTCTTTAACCGGAGCCTTGGACGCCTCTGCCTTACGTGTTTTCTGCTGCCGCTTCAGTTCCTTGAAGTAAGGCGATTCCTCGAGGTTCTTGAAGATGAACCAGCCGAGCAAAGAGCTCAGCAGGCCGGAGAAGAACATCACGCGCCAGCCCCACTCCGCGAAGGCTTCACCGGGAAAGATCGAGGAGGTGATCAGGAACACGAACGACGCCAGCAACGCGCCGATCCCGGCGCCGCCGCCACCCACCAGGCCGGACATCGCCCCGCGCCAATTTGCCGGCACAGATTCCGTGCCGATGGTATGGGTCGACGCCACCACTCCGCCGACGAAGACGCCCTGCACCAGGCGCAGGATCAGGAAGATGATTGGCGCGATCACGCCGACCTGGGCGATCGTCGGCAGCAAGCCGAAGGCAGCCGTGCTGATGCCGACACCGAAAATTGCGACCAGCATGGCGCGCTTGCGTCCGTGCACATCGGCATAATGGCCGAAGACGGCCGAGCCGAGCGGGCGCATCAGGAGCGTGACGGCGAACGATCCATACACTGCGGCCAGCGACAGCGCCGTATTGCTCGATGGAAAGAACAATGCGCCGACGACCGGCGCGACATAGAGCAGAATGAACAAATCAAAAAGATCGAGCGCCCAGCCGAGCACCGAGGCAATGATCGCGTTGACCATCTGTCGATTGTCTGCCGACGTCCGCACATTCGCGACGGACACGTCCATCTCAGCCATATTTCCCTCCCCGTCGAAGATTGCCGCGGCGGCTGACCGCCGTCCGCGGCGTTGTTAGTCGTCTTCCTTGTCGTCAGCGCCCGACGAACTTGGGCGGACGCTTGGCGTTGAAGGCTTCGACGCCTTCCTTGAAGTCCTCGGACTGACGTAGCCGGCTGTAGCAATGGCCCTCGAGCTCGATCGCGATCGTGAGCGTCGAGTCTTCGGTGTCGTTCAGGAGCTTCTTCGCGGTACGCTGCGCCAAAGGCGAGAAGGTGCGCAGCTCGTCGACCAGCCGGTCCGTCGCCTTCTCAAGCTCGGCGTCCGGCACGCATTCGGTCGCAATCCCCCACTCCAGCGCCTGCTTCGCCGAGATCCGCTTGGAGCGCATCACGATGTCCTTGGTGCGGGTGATACCGACCATTTTCTGCAGACGTGCCGATCCTCCCGATCCCGGGATCTGTCCGAGCTTCTGCTCCGGCAAGGCGTATTGCGTGGTTTCGGAAGCGATGCGGAAGTCGCAGGCGAGCGACAGCTCGAATCCGACGCCGAAGCAATAGCCGCGATTGGCGACAATCACCGGCTTGGCGCAACGTGCGGGCGCCGCGATATTCCAGGCCAGTTTTGATACGTGCTCCGGGCTCGCTTCCATGAAGCCGCCGATATTGCCGCCACTGGAGAAATGGTCGCCCTCGCCCCGCAACACGATGACGCGAACACGCGGATCTTCGTCGAGCGTCTCGAAGGTCAGCCGTAGCTGATCGCGCTGCGGCATCGAGACGACGTTATAGGGCGGCCGGCCGAGTATGATGTCGGCGCGCTCATGCGCCTCGTCGATCTCGACCTTGAACCCATCGAGCTTGGCGAGACGGGGATCGGCAAAGGTGTACGGGGATGGCATGTGGTTTTCCTTTCGTTGGTGTCGTGTGATCAGGCCGCATCCGAGGGCGGCAGGCGCTCGGCTTCGTATTCTCCTGCGACGAGCAGACGCCGGAGAAGTTTACCGACCGGCGATTTTGGAATGGCATCGACAAAGACGTAGCGTCGCGGGCGCTTGAAATTGGCAAGACCGGAGGTACGGCAGAACTGCTCGAGCTCCGCCTCGGAGACCGATCGGTTGCGCTTGACGAAGGCGGCGACGATCTTGCCCCATTTCTCGTCGGCGAGACCGACGACTGCCACTTCAGAGACAGCGGGATGCAGCGAGAGGCAGCTTTCGATTTCCACCGGCGACACATTCTCGCCGCCGGTGATGATCATGTCATCGACGCGGCCGGTCACGAACAGGTCGCCGTCGGAATCGATGAACCCAGTATCTCCGGTAAAATACCAGCCCTCGCGCAGCGCCTTGGCATCGGCCTCGGGCCGCCGCCAGTAGCCTTCGAATGCTTCGTCGCCGGCGAGCGAGGCGATGATCTCGCCCTCTTCGCCCGGTGCGGCAAGTTCGGCAATCGAACGAGCGTTGATCCGTACCACCCTGATGTGCTGGTTGATGCCGGCCTTGCCGGCCGAGCCGGGCTTGGCCGGCGCGTTCTGATCGATCGTGAAGGTGTAGATCTCGGAGCTGCCGTAATGATTGACGAACAGGTCCGGCTTGAACACTTCGCTCAACTTCTTGAGCAATCCATCCGTCATCGAGGCGCCGGCAAAGCCGAGTTTTCGCACGCTCGATACGTCGGTCGCCGAGAACGCCTCGTGGTGAACGAGATCGTGGTAGAGCGTTGGCACCAGATAAAGATTGCTGATCTTCTCGCTCTCGATAAGGGCCAGCGCCTGGCGGCTGTCATAGCGCGGCAGGCAAATGAAGGTGCCGCCGATCAGCGACATCGCGAGCAAGGAGCGCACACCCATGGTGTGATAGAGCGGCATCACGCCGAGCGTACGCTCGTTGCGGCCATAGAGGTTTTGCGCGACATGCGCGATTGCCGCCGCGCGCTCGGCACGATGGTGGCGCGGCACGCCCTTTGGTCGCGATGTCGTGCCCGAAGTGTAGAGCATGATCGACCATGCATCGGCGCCGACCCGAGGCTGGGCATCAGGAGCGTCGCCTTCCACCATGTCCGCGAAAGCCAGATCTCCGTCGGCATTCATACCGACCGCAATGCGTTGCAAGCCGGCCGCGCGCGTAGAATTTCTCACGGCGTCGGCGGAGACATCCTGATAGAAGACCGCGCAGGCCTCCGCATTCTCGATGCAGAAATCGAGCTCGTCGGCCTTAGCACGCCAGTTGATCGGCGTGATGACCAGCCCCGCAAACTGGCAAGCCCAGTGCAGGGTCGCAGCCTCCCAGCGGTTCTGCAGCACGGTGACGACGTGATCGCCGGGCTTCAGCCCGATGCGATCGAACGATGCTACGAGCGCCGAGATCTTGCCGTACCACTGGCGATAGGTGAGGCGAAGCTCGCCGTCGACGATTGCAAGCGCATCCGGATCACGCGCGACGCTTGCAATAAAACTGCTGCCGAGATCAAGCATCTGACTTCTCTTGGGTGGTGGTGGTGGCGAGCTCGGCGGCCGCTTCCAGCGCCGCCTTTACGATCGGGGTGTAGCCGGTGCAGCGGCAGAGATGGCCGCTCAGGAGATCGCGGATATCGGCTTCGCTTGGCGCCGGATGCCGGCGCAGATAATGGTCGAGCGACATCAGGATGCCGGCGGTACAGAAGCCGCATTGCAAGGCGTGGTTGCGGCGGAACGCTTGTTGCAGGATGCCGAGCCGGTCGGGCGACGGAGCAAGCCCCTCGACCGTCTGAATCTCGCAGCCATCCACCTGTGCCGCCAGTGTCAGGCAGGAGCGCGTGAGCATGCCGTCAACAATGACCGTGCAGGCACCGCAAACCCCATGCTCGCAGCCGACATGCGTTCCGGTTGCGCCAATCTGCTGGCGCAGGAAGTCGGACAGCAGCATGCGCGGCTCGGCTTCGGCTTCAACCGGCCTGCCGTTCAGCTTGAAGCGAACCGGATGACGGCCATCGGCGCTGAGACGGGTCATTGCAGCACCTCGCGGACCAGATCGCGGCCGATGATCCGCACCAGATCGCGGCGATAGCGCGCGGTCGCGTGCACGTCATCGCGCGCGTCGAGCTCATAGGCAAAACCGTTCAGCGCATCGTCGAGCGCACTTCCATCCAGGCGCGGCCAGTCCCGCGCCTGCGGAACATCGGCGACACCGCCAACGGCAAAGCGGACACCTTTCGAGGTCGCAACCGCCGCGCAGGCCACGATGGCGAAATCACCATGACGGCGGGCGACTTCGCGGAACGCGCATCGCTCGCCGGCCCGAGCGGGAAACGATACGGCTTCAATGAGTTCGTCTTCCGCCCGCGCAGTGGCCATCATGCCAAGAAAGAACTCGGTCGCTGCAACCCGTCGGCGCCGTCGCGCATTGCGCAGATGCACCTCGCCGCCGAGGGCGATCAGCGCGAGCGGCATCTCGGCGCTCGGGTCGGCATGTGCGAGCGAGCCGCAGATGGTGCCGCGGCTGCGCGTCTGGACATGGCCGACCCAGGGCAACGCCCGCGCAAGAAGCGGCTGAGTCCGCGCCAATTCCGGCCATGCGAGCAAGGCGGCCTGGCGCACGCCGGCGCCGATCGTCACCACTCCAGCCTGTTCTTCGATGCGATTGAGCTCCTTCAGCCGCATGATGTCGATCAGGAGTCTCGGCTTGGCGAGGCGCATATTGAGCATCGCCATCAGCGACTGGCCGCCGGCGAGCACGCGGGCATTGCCGCCCTCTTTCGAAAGTCCCTCGAGGACTTCGTTGACGGATTCGGGGCGGACATAGTCGAAGGCGGCTGGTTTCATCGTCGCCCTCCAAACAGGCTCGCAAGCTTGGCGAGCAGCGCAAACATCGAGATGCCACTTGCAGGCGCCCCGCCGCCGGCCTGGCGCGCAAGTGCCGCAAAGAACTGTCCGATGATCACGCGCGTGGCGCCGTCGAGCAGGCGGCCGCCGATGCTCGCGACCTTGCCGCCGATCGCTGCGTCATAGCTGTAGCTGAGCTGTGTGCCGCCTTTGCCGTCGGGCTCGAGCGTGATGCGACCTTCGGCGTTTCCGAAACCGAGTGCCCCCTCCGCTTTTCCGCGCAGCGTGACTGCGCGAGGCGGGTCGAGATCAAACAATTGGACGTCAGCACGATAACGTCCGCTGACAGGACCGATGCCGAGCGTCACGTCGGCGCGGAAATGCGTGTCGGAAACCTTGTGGACCTGCTCGCATCCGGGGATCACAGCCTGCAGCGTCTGGGGATCGAGCAGCATCGTCCACACCTGCTCCGGCGCCCCGTTGACGGACGCACGGCCCTCGCCGCGCAGCCGGCGGTCTCCTTCGCGTGCAGGCGCCGCCTTCGATTGTCCCGTCGGCGGTTCGGGCTCCGGACCACGCACCAAATCGGCGAGCTTCGCCGGCACCAGCGGCAGCGTGACGTCGGCAAGGCCCAGCGCGTCGGCAACGGCATTGGCGATGCACGCCGGCGTCGACATGCAGTTGCCTTCGCCGACGCCCTTTGCCCCGAGCGGGGTGAAGGGCGACGGTGTCTCTATATGGATAATCTGCGGCTCGGGGACTTCGGTCGTCGTCGGCAGCAAATAGTCCGCAAACGTTCCGGTCAGAAAGCTGCCGTCCGCCGCATAAGCATATTCTTCATAGAGCGCCGCCCCGAGCGCTTGCGTAAAGCCGCCGCGGATCTGCCCGTTCACCATGCCCGGATGCAGGATGGTGCCGCAATCGTGCATGGTCACGTAGCGATCGATACGGGTCTCAAACGTCGTGCGGTCGATCTCGACGCCGCAAAAATCGAAGATGAAGCCGTGGCAGAGCGAGGAATTGATGCGATCCTGATCGTCCGGCGGGGTCAGCTCCGGCGGCGTCCAGAACACGGTTTCGCGGATGGTCTGGCCGGCATCATCAGGCAATGAGCCCGGCGACCAATGACAGAGCGCCGCGACCCTGGAAAAAGCGATGCGGTTCTCCGGATTGCGCTTCGACGCCACGAAGCCGCCGGCGAACATGATATCTGCCGGCTCAACATTCAGCTGGCTCGCAGCGATGCGCGCAAGACGGACCGCGATCCGCTCAGCCGCCAACTTCGCGGTCCCGGCTACGGCGGCCGCAAACCGGCTCGCATAGTTTCCGGAGGCGATCGACCAGGCATCCTTGGCGGTATCGATCTCCGTATTGACGCGAACGTCCTGCGGCTTGAGGCCGAACACATCGGCCACCACCTGCGACAGCACCGTGCGATGACCCTGCCCTTGCGGCACGGATGCGACATGGACCGTGACACCCCCGACGGGATCAAGCGCAACCGTTGCGGTTGCCTGCGCGCCATTCTTCGGTCCGGCCTTGCGACGTTCCGCTGCCGTAAGCACCGTCGTGATATAGCCCATGTTGGAGACGCTGGGCTCAACGACAGCCGTAAAGCCGATGCCATAAAGGCGGCCTTGCGCGCGCGCCTCATCGCGTCGCGCCTTGAGTTCCGCGAGTTGGCCCTGCTCGACAGCTCTGGCGATCGCCTCCTGATAGTTTCCGGAGTCCAGCAGCGCACCGGTCGCCGTGCGATAAGGAAAGGCGTTCGCCGGAACGAGATTGCGCCGGATCACGTCGAGCGGATCAAGGCGCAGCCCGATCGCAATCCGCTGCATCAGGCGCTCGAGCGCGAAGTAGACTTGCGGTCCGCCAAAGCCGCGGTTGAGGCCGGTCGGCGTCTTGTTGGTGACGACCACGCGGTTGCGCACCTTCACATGGCGGATGTCGTAGGCGCCAGTGAGATTGCCATGCATGCGGTAGAGCGTTGCGGGTTCGGGTGCGCGCAGGTGGGCGCCGCAATCCTCGACCTGGTCCCAATCGAGCGCGAGGATCCTGCCGTCCGCGGTGACCGCGGCTGAAAGCGTCGTGGCGCGGTTGGTCGCCGAGACCGAGGCCGTCAGGTGCTCAAGGCGGTCTTCGATCCACTTCACGGGGCGCCCGACAGCGCGAGAGGCCGCGCTGATCAAAACGATATAGGGAAAGACGCCCTGCTTGACGCCAAAGCTGCCGCCGGAATCCGGTGGCGTGCGCAGCCGCACCCGATTGCCCGGCACCTTCAGCGCACGCGAGATCACGGTATGAATGCTGAAAGGACCCTGGAAATTGGCGAGGATGTCATAGGCATTCTCAGCCGCATCGTAGGTGGCGACGACGCCATAGGTTTCGATCGGCGTGCAGGAATTGCGCGGATAACGGATGTCGATTGAAAACCGATGCGTTGCTTCGGCAAATGCCTGCTCGGGATTGCCATAGGAAAAACTGCGGTCGCTGGCGAGATTGCCGGGAAAACCATCGTGCAGGACAGGCGCATCGGCAGCGAGCGCCGCCAACGGATCGACCACCGCAGCGCGCGGCCGGTACTCGACGTTAATCAGTTCGATCGCATCTTCCGCCCGGGCGCGATCGCTCGCGACGACCACGGCCACGGGCTCGCCGACATAGCGAACCCGCTCGGTCGCAATCGGCCAGCATTCCACCGGCGCCTTCACGCCAACGACGAGGCTCGACGTCAGCGCCTTGACCTGCTCGCCGGTGAGGACAGCGGCGACGCCCGGCGCATGCCGCGCCGCCTCAGCGTCAACAGAGACAATATCGGCATGGGCATGTGGGGAGCGCAGGATGGCAGCATGCAGAGTCCCCGGTGGAGTGCCGAGATCGTCGATGAAGCGCCCGCGCCCGGTGAGCAGCGCGGCATCCTCGACGCGTTCGATCGAACGGCCGACCCAAGGCCGGTCTTCAGCCGTATTCTGATCGACCGATGATGCGGACTGAACCGCGGCCTCCGCCATTCCGACGCTCCTCTTCATCGCGCTCTCTGACGCGACGTGGAGCAGTTGTCAGAATGTCAGCCATGCGGGCCATACCGCCCGATCTCACGACCTACCAAATCGTCTCATTTCGGAGTGTGCGCCGCAATATCAACTTGCAAGCCGTGAGACGTTGCGAAATTCGCGCGGGCCGACTCCGGCGTGATCGCGGAAGAAGCGGGTGAAATGCGCCGGCTCCGGAAAGCCGAAGCGCTCACTGAGATCAGTGACCGACGTATCCTGGTGGATCACGGCATCAAGCGCCCGCTCCATCCGCACGACGTTCAGATAGATCTTGGGCGAAACCCCGAGCGAGGATTCAAACAGGCGGAAGAACTGCGCCCGCGACAGCCCTGCGCCCTTCGCGAACTGATCGACATTGGCGTGGGCTCCCTCCTGCGCGCGAATCACTTCCGTCGCGCGCCGGATCCGCCAGTCGCACGACATCGCGTTCATGCCGCGGATGGAATTGGGAAAGCTCCGCCACGGTGTGAAGCGTTCGATCACCGCGATCATCAGGTCCGAGAGGGTCTGCTCATGGGCACGGACGCAGTCCGGATGCGACATCATGTCGGTGGCAAGATGCATCGTGAGTTGCCGGATCCGCGGCGAGACCTCCCCGGACGGCTGATCGAAGAAACCCGGCGCGCCGCTCGCGGCCCATCCGGGCCGGAACTCCTTCAACCATTCAGGTTCAATATAAAGCGCCAGAATGAGGGTTCGCGGCCGCGCGGGATCGTGAACATAGGCGTGCGGCTTCCAGCCGTCGACGAGCACGGCGCATGTGTCGGTCAGCGGATAGACCCTATCTCCCACCAGGAACTGTGTATCGGCGCCTTCGACCTTCAGCAGGACATGGCAATGCGGATGCGCATGGCGCACCAGCGAACGATCCATATCCAGCAGCGCGACCCTGCCGAAGGCGCCATGAGCGATGCGCAGAGCTGTCGACATCAAGGCCTCCCTTCAGACGTCGTTGTTGCTTCCTTTCCCGTCAGCACAAGTCGAATGATCTGTCAATCCGAGAGGCAGCCACGGCACGCCATCATCGTTGCGGAGCAACATCGCGCGCAGCGAGCGCACGCTCGCGTAATTGCGTCAGCGTTGCAGTGGGCGTAATCGCTTCCGGATCGATCCTGAGCTCCAGTATGGCGGGTTTGCTTTTTTCATCGGCGAAGGCCCGGGCCCGCGCAAATGCTGCGGGAAAGGCATCGGTTTCCAGCACAAGTTCACCATAGCCGCCAAAGGCCCGCGCGAGCGCTGCGAAATCCGGATTGTCCAGCGCCGTCGCATGTACCCGTCCGGGATATTCCTTCTCCTGGTGCATGCGGATCGAGCCGTACATGCTGTTGTTGATGATGATCGCGATGACGCCGAGCCCATGTCGCGCCGCCGTGGCGAGCTCGTTCACGCTCATCAGAAAGCAGCCGTCGCCCGCAAAGCAGACAGCAGTGCGCTCGGGATGCGCCAGCTTGGCGGCGATTGCCGCCGGCAGGCCATAACCCATCGATCCGGAGGTCGGCGCAAGCTGGGTCCTGAAGCCGCCATAACGGTGAAATTTGTGCACCCAGATGGCATAGTTGCCGGCACCATTCGAGATGATCGCGTCCGCGGGGAGCACCTCGCGCAAATGCAGCATCACTGCGCCCAGATCAACCGGGCCCGGCATTGATCCCGGCGTCTGGTCGGAGACGAATTCGGCATGGCCTGCCGCAACCCAGGCCTTCCGCACCACGCCCCTGCTTGCCTGCGATCCGTCGGACGGTCGCAGTCGCGCGACGGCCGCGGCAAACTCCGGCATGCCAGCGTTGACCAGGAGATCGGCTTGATAGACACGGCCGAGCTCGTTCGGATCGGCATGCACGTGAACGAAGCGCTGCGACGGCCGGGGCACTTCGAACAAGGTGTATCCGGACGTCGTCGTCTCGCCGAGCCGTCCGCCGATGGCGATGATGAGATCAGCGCTGCGAATGCGCCGGACCAATGCTGCACTCGGTCCAAGCCCGGCGTGGCCGATGTAGTTTGGATGGCGGTTATCCAAGATATCCTGCCGCCGGAAGCCCGCGACAACGGGCAGATCGAACAGCTCGATGAAGGTCTTGAGGTCCTCGCAGGCTCGCGCGTTCCACCCGCCGCCGCCGACAATAACAAGCGGCCGCTCCGCATCCGCTACCATCTCGACGAGCCGCGAGAGCTGATCAGCACTCGGATGCGCCGCAGCCCGCCGATACGGCCTGGCATCCGCAGCCACGACCTTCTCGGCCAGCATATCCTCCGGCAGCGAGACCACGACCGGACCCGGGCGTCCCGAGACCGCGACATGAAAAGCGCGGCTGACCAATTCCGGAATGCGCTCGGCGCGGTCGATCTCCACGACCCACTTCGCCATGCCGCCGAACATCTGGCGGAAATCGACTTCCTGCCACGCTTCGCGTCCCCGCATGCCGCGGGCAACCTGCCCGATGAACAGGATCATCGGCGTCGAATCCTGCGAAGCCGTATGCACGCCGATCGCGGCGTGGCTTGCGCCGGGCCCTCGTGTCACGAAGCAGATACCGGGCTGCCCGGTCAGCTTTCCATAGGCCTCGGCCATGTGAGCCGCGCCAGCCTCATGACGCGTCACGACGGTCCGGATCGCGTTGCCGTCACCGGCCAGCGCATCGATTGCGGCCAGAAAGCTTTCCCCCGGCAGGCAGAATACCGTGTCGACGCCGTGGATCTTCAGCGTATCGATGAGGATTTCGCCACCGCTGCGCGGGCCTGAGGTCGTCAACATCGATCGTTGCTCACCCGACGATTGCTTGATGACAGAAAGCTGGCCATCGATCATGCCCTTCGTTTCCAGGGAATGAGACGATGTTCGATCTCATCGAGCACGATCGAGAACAGGAATCCGAGCACCGCGATCACGAGAAGCCCGACATACATCGTATCGACCGTCAGCACCTGCCAGGCGTTCCAGATCATGTAGCCGACGCCGTCATTGGCGGCGACCATCTCGGAAATCGCGATCAGGATCAGCCCCATGCCGACCGCCAGTTTGACACCGGCCATGATCGAAGGCAACGCTCCGGGCAAGGCGATGGTCCGAAACACCTGCCACCGGTTGGCCCGGTAATTATGCCCGACATCGAGATAGATCTTGTCGATGTTGGCGACGCCGACCACCGTATTGATGATGATCGGGTAGAACGCGCCCAGCGCGACCATGACCACCTTCGACATTTCGCCGAGACCGAAGATCAAGAGCACCAGCGGGAGGATGGCGCTCTTCGGGATCGGATAGGTGGCCGAGATCAAGGGATCGATCGCCGCACGCAGCGGCCGCGATATGCCCATAGCAAGACCAAGGAACAACGCAGGCACGCCGCCGAGCAGCATGCCGAGCGCGAGGCGTTTGAGACTTGCGAGGACATTGGCGCCAAGCTCGCCGGAAGCGACCAACGCGGCAAACTGATGAACGATGGCCGATGGCGGCGGAAAGAAGCGCGCATCGAGAAGCCCAAATCGGGCCGCGAGCTCCCAGAGGCCCAACAGCACGATGGGCGTGAGGACACCGACTACCCTGTCACGGCCTTTGACCTCGGCGCTCATACCTTCTCTCCTTCCGCGTTTTGACGCGCGCGCTGTACCTCCTCGCGCAATTGCTCCCAGATATGGAACACGAGATCGCCATAGGAAGGTTTTTGCCGGAGTTCCAGCACATTCCGCGGACGCGGAAACGGCACATCGAGCACGGCCTTGGCGCGCCCGGGATTGGCGGTCATGATCATGATGCGGTCACCAAGCGTGACTGCTTCGTCCACGCTGTGGGTGATGAACACGACAGTCTTCTTGGTCGCTTCCCAGATCCGCAGCAATTCCTCATGAAGCAGCAGCTTGTTCTGCTCGTCCAGCGCCGAGAACGGTTCGTCCATGAACAGGATTTCCGGATCATTGGCGAAGGCTCGCACGATCGACACACGCTGACGCATGCCACCCGATAGCTGGTTGGGATAGCGGTCGCGAAACCGCCACAGGCCGATCCGCTCGAGCCACGTGCGGACCGTGTCGGACACCTGCGCCTCAGGGACGCGCCGCATACGCAGGCCGTAGGCGGCATTATCGAACACCGTCATCCAGGGGAACAGCGAGTCGCCCTGGAAGATCATGGAATTGACCGGGCGTTTCTCATCGGTCCTGTTGACGGCGACGGTGCCTGAACTCTGAGTATCGAGCCCGGCAAGGATGCGCAGCAGTGTGGTCTTGCCACAGCCGCTCGGGCCGACGATCACGAAAAACTGCCCTTGCGGAATATCGATGGTGATGCCGTCGAGGGCTACGAAACCCGACGATCCGAAATATTTGCTGACACCCGAAAGGGACAGTTGCGGCGTCGACGGCACCAGTTCCGGCCGCCCCTGCTTATTCAACACGTTCGCAATAGCCATGACGTATCCTTCTTTGCCGTCAGTTTTCGACAGGCTTGTAGGGGCCGAGCTTCTGCACCGCCTTGTCAGCAAACGAGGCGTCGACAACGTCCTCGACCTTGCCCGGCCGCTCCAGATAGCCGTTGTCGGCAAAGAACTTCAGATCGTCCGCCATGCTCTTCACGTTAACCTTGCCATCCGGATCAATCCCGTTCGGCACCATCTTCTTAAACAGCTCCGGATCCTTCAGGCCGGTGCTTTTCATGATGGTCTGAATCACCTGGTCGACGCCCTTGCCCGTGAATTTTCCGCCAGCGGTGGCATCGTTGTAGATGCGCGCCGCCTTGAGGTAGGCGACCATGAACCGCTCGGCGACGGCCGGACGCTTGGCGATGAAGTCACCGCCATAGAGCAGCACGGCAACCTGCTGATCCGGATAGCCATCCGCCACGAACTTCACGGCGACGCCGCTATTGATCGCCTGCGTGACCGACGGCTCCGTCGTGATCGCCGCGTCGATTGCACCGGTGGTGAAGGCTGCGATCTGCTGGGGATAGTTGATATAGTTGTGCGTAACGTCCTTGTAGGTCAGCCCTGCACCACCAAGGATGTGGCTGAGCTTTGCATTGGTCGCGGCTCCCGGACCAACCTCGCCGAATTTCATTCCTTTCAGGTCTGCAACGGTCTTGACGGTGCCGTTGTCGACCAGCGCCTTGCGGACGAGCAGCGGCATGTAATCGTAAGAGCGTGGCGTCGAGCCCTTATCGGCTACAACCTTCACATTGATGCCGCGCGCCACCGCATTGTAGAGCCCTGCGGAAGATGCGCCTGCGCCAACGTCGATCTGGCCCGCACCCAGTGGCGCAATCATCTTCGGTCCGGAATCGAAGCTGACCAGGGTGACGTTGAGATTCTGTTCGGCAAAGAACCCGCGTTCGGCGGCAAGGTGAAAGACAACATCGCTGACCACGTTGTTGATGGCGACCTTGACGTCATCGGCCGCTTTCGCCCACGTGGGCACCAAGCCCGATGACGCCACAGCACTGAAAACCAAACTCGCACGGATCATCCTAGAGAGCATCAATCACCTCCCAATGTTACCTGCGACCGCTCTCTTGCGGGCGCGCTGCGTTGTTAACGTGTTCGGATCAGCCCCTTGCCTATCGCGCTCGTGCAAGAACGCGGGAGAAGGCGGCATTCGGATCTTTTTGCAAGACCGTCGCGAGGTCGACCTCTTCTTCGCCCTTGACATGGATGCGCTTGAAATCGAGCTCGGGCGCATCGACCGGCACGGTCGCGTCGAGCCCCATCTTGGCGCTGATCCCTTTATCGGTTGTCGGATCGAGCTTGGAGCCGAGCGCGCCGGACACGACCAGGAGATCGCGGTCGGCCTGGAAGCGGGTGGCGACCGCCCATTCGATCTCCTCGGAATCACCGATGTCGACATCCTTGTCGACGACTATGACCTGCTTGATGTCATAGTGAGCGCCGAAGGCAGCCATGATGATGTTCTTCGGCTCGCCGTCGGCAATCTTGTCGATCTTGACGGCAAGATGGTAGCGGCAGGTGCCGCCCCGGGTGAGACGTACATCGAGCACGTTCGGGAAACTGCGCCGCAGATGCTGCACCAGCGTCGCCTCGCGCGGTACGCCGCCGAGAATGAGATGCTCGTAACCACCGCCGACGATGGTATGGTAGATTGGCTGAGCGCGGTGAGTGACCATGTCGACCTCGATCACCTCGCGATCCGCACGCGGCCCGTAGTACTGGGGAAATTCGCCGAACGGCCCCTCTGGCTCCCGCACGCGGGGAAGAATTCGTCCCTCGATCACGATCTCCGCATGGGCGGGAACGCGGACCGAGTTGGTCTTGCATTTCACGACATCGACGGGGTGACCGAGCAGCGCGCCGGCAATCGCCATCTCGTCCTCGTCCAGCGCAGCAATCGCCTGCGACGCCAAGAGCAGGGCCGGATGAACCCCAATCACGATGGCGATTTCGAGTGCCTCACCAGCTTCCTCAGCCATGCGGAAATAGGACAGCGTGTGCCGTGGCAACAACAGAACGCCGATCCGGTTCGGACCGCTGATCTGGCAGCGATGGATCGAGACGTTCTGAATGCCATTGCGCGGATTGCGCGCGATCAACAGCCCCGCCGTGATGTAGGGGCCGCTGTCGCGCTCGTTATGTTTCGGGATCGGGAGCTGCCGGAGGAGATCGACCTCGTTGTGGACAACCTCCTGCACCGGCCCGCTTGCCACTTCACGGCTCGGCAGCGGATTGCGCGCCGCCGCGAGGAAACGCGTCAGCAATTGCTCCTCGCCGACGCCGATGGAATCGGCGACCCAGTCGCGAGCCGCGAACAGATTTGAGACCACCGGAATGTCGTGCCCGCCGGGCTTTGGAAACAACACCGCGCGGTCACGCTCCAGCCCTTTCGAAACGGCAGCGAGCTCATCGGCAAGCCCTACTCCCTCGCGAGCAACCGCGAGTTTGCCGCGCTCGGCGAGGTGAGCGAGCCATGATCGCAAGTCTTTCGGCGCCTCCGCCGCAGCGGCTCTGGCCAGGTTCTCGGTCCGCATATGGCGATCCTTTCCGTGGTCTTCTTCAAGCATAGGGAGCAATTTTTCGCGGCGAACGACGCTTCAACGCCTCGTCCTCGCCCCAGCGGCGCACCACGCCGATGTCGATGTCGAACAGGTCGAGCACGCGCCCGACCGTATGCTCGACCATGTCGTCCAGGCTGTCGGGCTTGGCATAGAACGCCGGCACCGGCGGCGCGATGATCGCTCCCATCTCTGAAAGCGCGGTCATGGTACGCAGATGGCCGGTGTGCAGCGGCGTCTCGCGCACCATCAACACCAGCCGGCGACGCTCCTTGAGCACAACGTCGGCGGCCCTGGTCAGGAGCGTGGTGGTGACGCCGGACGCGATCTCCGACATTGATCGCATCGAACAGGGCGCGATGATCATGCCCGCCGTGCGGAACGAGCCACTGGAGATCGAAGCCGCCATGTCGTCGATGGCGTGGCTGAAATCGGCCAGCACCTTCACCTCGGCGATCTTCAGGTCGGTTTCATAGGCGAAGGTCTGCTCCGCCGTCTTCGACATCACCAGGTGCGTTTCGACACCGGCGTTGCGGAGCAATTGCAGCAAGCGCACGCCGTAGACGACGCCGGAGGCTCCGGAGATGCCGATAATCAGCCGTGAGGGCGTCCGATCATGCATGACGTTTCGCTTCTGCTCCCTGCTGCCGCGACGCAAGTGACGCCAGGCGTCGCGGCCATCGAAATGAATGTTGTTTGCCTGGGCGGTGCGGGTGCCCCGATTTCGGGCTGCAGGCGCGTCAAGCTGTTTGAACGGACAGTAGAGGCAAGCTAAGATCAGTACAAATAATGATTGATGATAAACTCAATCATCCAAAATGATGCCTAGCGGCAGCCTACAGCACCGGCGCGTCGTCGAGGACAGGAAGGAAAAAACCAATGGAACTCAGGCAGATGCAATACTTCCTTTGCCTGGCGGAAGAGAGGAACGTGACCCGCGCAGCCCGCCAGCTCAACATCGTACAGCCGGCACTCAGCATGCAGATCGCCAAACTTGAGGCCGAGCTTGGCCAAAAGCTGTTCGAGCGGAGCATCAACGGAATGACGCTGACGGTCGCCGGCGAAGCGTTCTCCCGGCTCGTGTTTCCCATCGTGCGCGACGTCGAATATGCCAAGCAGGAAATGGCGCGGCTCAACGGCCGTATTTCCGGCCGGGTGTCGGTCGGACTGATTACCTCGGTGGCGCAGAGCACGATGGCGAGTTCGTCCGCAACCGTTGCGCATCTCTATCCGGAAATCACGCTCTCGGCCTGCGAGGGATACACGGAAACCTTGACCGACTGGGTGAATTCCGGGCAACTCGACTTTGCGCTGATCAACGTGCCGCGCCGGCGGGTTTCGCTCGCCACGCACCATGTAATGGACGAAGAGATGGTGTTCGCCTGCCGAAAGGATGCGCCGATCAAGCCACCGACGAACCTGCGTTTCGGGCATCTCGCCGAGTTCGACCTGGTCATGCCATCGAAACGGCACGGCCTGCGCATGATCCTCGAGGAGCACGCCACCACGGCCGGCATCGAATTGAAGCCGAGGCTGGAGCTCGACACCCTACCCGCGGTGTGCGACGTGATCGCCACCACCAATCTCGTGACCGTGCTGCCCACGATTGCACTTCAACAGTCGCTTGCGGACGGCAGGGTGAGAGCGCACCGCTTTGCCGAACCGCGCATCGTCCGATCGATCGCCTGGGTTCATCATCCGCGCCGAATGGTGTCCGCCGCTGCCAGAGCCGTGCTGGACATCATTCGCCACGACCTGCTCGAGGCCGCGACATCGGCAAGCAACTATGTGCAGCCGGCTTCCGGAGATACGGCGAGGCGCCGGGCTATACGGCGCGCCAAGTCGCGGTAGCCATCCTGCCGGCAATCATCAGAAGCTATCGCGGTCATCATCTCTAATTATTTGCGGTGATGACGAGACGCATCCTATGAGAAGCGGGGGTCACGCAACCAAGGACGCTTTCTCATGACCGGCGATCTTCGCCGCTCCTCACCGCGCGCGCAAGCCTGGGGTGCCGGCAGCGGAACAAGCCGCGAGGCTCGCTTGCGTCAGCGTTTGCCCACGCTGGATGACATCGAGCGCCGCGCCCGTCGCCGCATCCCGCGCTTTGCCTTCGATTTTCTCGAGGGCGGAACGGGTGACGATCTGAACACCCGGCGCAATCGACTGGCGCTCGATGCGGTGGAGCTGGTCCCCCGCTACGGCAAGCCTGGTCCCGTTAGCACTGAGGTTGAGCTGTTCGGCGTCCGTTGCGCGGCGCCGATCGGCATCTCTCCTGTGGGAGTCGACGGCATTATCTGGCCCGGCGCCACGCGGATGTTCGCAAGCGCAGCCGGCAAGGCAAGGATTCCTTACATTGCCGGCACGCTCGCCACCGCCACGATCGAGGATGTCGCCGAGCTTGCCGGTCCCTATGCCTGGTTTCAGCTCTACGGACTGCCGGCCGACGACCACGCCGTCACCTTCGATCTGATCAAGCGGGCAGGCGCGGCTGGCGTGCGGGTGCTGGCGGCGACGCTGGATGCGCCGGTTCGCTCCAAGCGTCCTCGTGATCTGCGCAACGGCCTGGTGGTCCCATTCCGTCCCACGCCAAGAACCATCCTGGACGTGGCTCTGTCGCCGCCGTGGCTGCTTGCGCTCGCCACGGCGGGCACGCCGGCCTTTCGCAACATGGAGCGTTACGTCGAAAAACCGGCGACGCTGGCGAACACCGCCGGCTTTGTACAGAGCCAGATCAAGGGCACGTTTTCCTGGGATGTCATCAAGCGGATGCGGGATGCCTGGTCAGGCGCGCTGATCGTGAAAGGTGTCATGCATCCCGAGGATGCCGAACAGGCGCTTGCAGCGGGAGTGGATGGCATCCTGGTCTCCAATCACGGAGGTCGCCAGTTCGATGCTGCGCCTGCTGCGATCGACGTCCTGCCCGCTATCGCTGCAAGGGTCGGGACCAGAGCCACCATCCTGTTCGACAGCGGCATACGATCGGGCCTTGACGTCGCGCGCGCTATCGCGCTCGGCGCCAGCGGTACATTTGCGGGGCGCGCATTCCTGCTCGGGCTCGGCGGACTCGGGGAAAGAGGCGCAGCCTATGTCGCCGGACTCTTGAAGGAAGAGCTGGAGACCGCGATGGGACAGCTCGGCGCGGCATCGCTCGACGCGCTCGCGCAACTCACACGCCGCCACCGCGGCGCCTTTGACTTTACCTGACTGAAGGGGAGACGGCGTTGTGCACATCATCGCGACGGGAGACATGCTGACGAACGACCTTGGCGACCGACTGCGCGCCATTCTTGGGCCCCAAGGCCTGGCCGAGCCGAATGCTGAGTTCGAGCGCTATTGTGTTTCTTTCGACGGCGCGTTCCGGGGACCCGCGCAATATATCGCGCGCCCCTCCTCCACCGCCCAAGTTTCTGCCGTTGTGACCGCATGCCGAAAGGCAGGCATTTCGATGGTACCTCAGGGGGGCAACACCGGCCTGGCGGGCGGTGCTCAGCCAATCGATCCCCACAGCGTGATCATTTCGCTGGAGCGGATGCGCGCCCTGCGCGCGGTCGACGCGCAGAACGACACCATTACTGTCGAGGCAGGGATGACGCTCGCGGAGGTGCAGAGACATGCAGCCGATGTCAACCGGCTGTTTCCGCTCAGCCTCGCCTCCGAAGGATCCTGCCAGATCGGCGGCAACCTTTCGACCAACGCGGGAGGAACGCAGGTCCTGCGCTACGGCAACATGCGCGCTCTGACGCTCGGGCTCGAAGTCGTACTTCCCGACGGCAGCATGTGGAGCGGGCTGCGGGGCTTGCGCAAGGACTCGACCGGCTATGATCTCAAACAACTCTTTATCGGAGCCGAGGGCACGCTCGGCATCATCACGGCCGCCACACTGCGGCTGTTTTCGAGACCGCGAGACATCGTCACGGCTTTCGTTGCTGTCCCGACGCCGGCGGCGGCACTTGATCTCCTCCACCTTGCCCGCAGCCACGTCGGCGAGAGCCTGAGCGCGTTTGAGCTGATGCGGCGCGAATGCATGAAGTGGGTCTTGGTGGCATTGCAGGGACAGACTTCACCCTTTGCCGAGGAACATCCATGGTATGTGCTCATCGAGGCTGCCGGCCGGGGCGAGCCGGGTTCGCTGCGTGATCCGCTCGAGCAATTGCTGTCCGAGGCGCTGGAAAAAGGCCTGGTGATCGACGGCGTGCTTGCGGATTCGGAGGCGCAGCGCCGCCGTCTCTGGGCCCTTCGCGAAGGCCAGGCCGAAGCACAGAAAGCGGGTGGCGCCGGCATCAAGCACGACGTCTCGGTCCCGGTGTCGCAGGTGCCTGAGTTCATCGCCCGTGCCGACGCTGCGCTGGCGGACGCAATCCCGGGCATCCGTCCCTTTGCGTTCGGCCATCTCGGCGACGGCAATATTCATTATAATCCGATGCCGCCGCTGGGCATTAGCTCCAGTCAGTTCAATGAACGTCGGAGCGAAATCAACCGGATTGTGCACGACATCGTCGCCGATCTCGGCGGTTCGATCAGCGCAGAACACGGCGTGGGCCAACTCCGTCGATCGGAGATGCTCCGCTACAAATCACCAGCAGAGCTGAACGCGCTGAGGCTCCTGAAGCAAGCCTTCGATCCCCACAATCTCATGAATCCCGGCAAAGTCATCGCCTAAGCCTGCCGACGCGACGCTTGGCTTTCCGTTTGCTCGATCGATCCATATCGATGCGAATGAAGTCGCCGCGATAGATCACTTCGCCGAGGTAAATGACGCGATCGCTAGCGGTGTTGAAGACCCGCCGCACCTCCGCGACCGGAGAACCAAGCGGAATTTCAAGAAGCTTGGATGCTTCGAGATCGGCTGTACCGATACTCCGACAACACGATTACGAACTGGCTGCAGCAATCCACCGATTTCTTCATGGCGAACGCCGGCATCAAGGATTTCACCCCGGCCAACAAATATTTCGACCCGAGCCTTTACCTCAAGACGATTGCGTAGATGGCCACTAGCCCAAGCTTGCTCGAGGCCGGTGGGTCGCGGCGGAGCTGACGGTTAATAACGACCGCCATTGCTCTTTTGTTGCGTGAGCCATTCCGACAACGTTCTTGGTGTCGATCCTGAAGTCTTGCGATCTAATTGGCTTCGTGATGCCTTGGGAACGTTCCGGATACCCTTCTCCGAAGGTTTTCGCAAAAGCTCTGCAGACTGCGTCTCTATGGCGGCCTCCGAAGCAGCGGCTAATCGCGCGGCAGCCTCCTTTTCGAGGCGCAGTTTTTTCAATCGCGCCATCTTGTCGCGCTCTGCTTCTGCTTCGGCGCTGTCCGACAAAAGCGTCTTTTGGTGCACGATCTCAGCCGAGACCAGGACCCCGATGACAGTTCCTTCGCCAAGAGCCTTGCAGGCTTCGAACCGATGCAGTCCCTCGACCAGAACGAACCGGCCTTCGTCGGGCCGAACGAGAATGGGGACTTGTTGTCCGATTTCTAAAATACTTTCCGCGATTTCTTGAACGAGCTCAGGCTTGAGTGCTTTCTTCCTCTTCACGGGAATGTAAATCTTGTCGATTGGGAAGCTTTCCGGCTTGGACATAGCTTCTACTCCGCAGTGACTGAGCTCAATTACCGAACCACCTGGCGGCGGTGGCAAGATTTTAGGGATGAAGCGCTCTACCGCCAAGGCAATTTCCGCGCGTCCCTCGCGCGACACCGGTCGGACGACCGCCCCTTTTTTGAGTCCAGTTTCCTATCGGCTGAGGAATCAAAACTGGTAGTGCCACGAACGAGAAGGCCCTGCTTCTAATTTGATTGGCCGATCGCATCCTTACGCTTGCGAAACTCGACCGCGTGATCGCACGCGGCGATCTCAGAGCAAGGAAAACACGGCCACTCGGTGGTGGTGATGAGAAGCGAGATCGCGCGCTACATCGAGCAATGGCCTGACGTGAAACCACGCACTGAAGGGGTACGCAGTGATTGAGGTTTCAGCCGACTTAAACAGCGAGGGCGAGCGCTTTTCGAGTTTCTGAGGTTCGACTTCGTCAACGCAATCGATCTTCGGATATTTCGAACCGGTAAGCCATTATTTTACTGATGTTTTTTGACCTGGCTGGGGCGGGAGGGATCGAACCTCCGAATGGCGGAATCAAAATCAGTTTGATTATTCAATGATTTCAAGGTGCATTTGGAAAAAATGTCGAAAACGGCCTCTAATGATATCGATAGCTTGGCAGCCGTTTCCAAATGAAAAAGCTCGCCACCCATAGCCATGCAAGCGCAGCGTTCGGTCACGGTTCGTCCCTTTGCGGGCATACAGGCGTAGTCGGCGCCAAGTCGTAGCGGCAGGTTACGTTCGTAGCGAGATTATCCGATTCCCCCCCGCTCAGGCCTGGCTCAACTCCGGCGCACGCCGGGACTTCAAGACCCGCGTCCCTAGCGCTTCCGGGACAGGCTGCCTCGACGCAAATGTGGCGACTATCCGTCTTCACAAACCTCACATGATTACGCGGCGGCGTAGAGTGGACGGCGGAGCAATGGAGCGCTCCGCTCAGCCGAGCCCGCCGTTGATGCACCGGCCGATGGTCGGGGACGACTGGGCGGGGCCGCCGTAACCCTCCATAGGCACGGACGAGGCATCGGCCCTCCGCCCAACCCCAGACGGCCCTCTGAGCGGCCTCCCGAGGCCGCTGAGCGCGTATGCCGGCGCCCATGGCGACGGCTAATCACTCTTCGAGCGGCTCGGCTACCATCTCTCGGTCGGGGGAAGTACGATTGCGGGGCGCAAATGGCGATTGGGCGTGCTGCGTCATGACGTACAAGCCGGAGGCAAGGCCAAACATGGATCGCAGGAAATTTATAAAGAGAGCCTCGGGACTGATTATTGCGGGTCCCTGCGTTATTCGTCCA
>NZ_JCAMOQ010000027.1:0-103829 GCF_059512365.1 Bradyrhizobium sp. Ses1 | reverse complement strand
CACGAAATTACTTCGCTGTCGTCGCTATCGCCGCAACTCTGCTCTGGCTAAGATAACTGTCCACGCGACCTAGAGCTTCGGTTCTGATTGAATCAGAACCGAAGCTTGCTAGTTTTGGTGCGTTTTTTGCGCGGATAAGTCTACGCAGCGAACCGGTGTCCACCCTCGGATCAAGTCCGAGGCTATGCTTCGCTCGAAAACGCTCCAGCGGCTCCCGCACACCCGCAAAATTGCTTGACGCATCCGCCCTCAGCGGACGATGCATTGCGACCGGTTTCGACTTATCTTTGGGCGACAACGCCCAGAAAATGCCAGGAGTGACGCCATGAATCCGCCCGTTGCCGCACGCGCTTCGCAATCAGGAACCTCGCTTCGCGATCGCCTGAAAGATCCCTCGCTGCTGCGCGACCGCTGCTTCATCGATGGCGCCTGGGTCGGAACGCCCGTCTTCTCCGTGAACAATCCCGCCACCGGCGCCGAACTGGTGCAGATCCCGCAACTCAGCGCCGATGACGCCACCAAGGCGGTCGAAGCCGCCGAACGTGCTTTCCCGGCCTGGGCCAAGCTGACGGCCAAGCAGCGTTCCAACATCCTGCGCAAATGGTTCGAACTGATCATCGCCAACCGCGAGGACCTGGCGCTGATCCTGACCTCGGAACAGGGCAAGCCGCTGGCCGAGGCGCTCGGCGAGGTCGATATCGGCGGCGCCTATGTCGAGTTCTTCGCCGAGGAGGCCCGCCGTGTCTATGGCGAGACCATCCCAACCCAGCGGCCGGATGCGCGGCTGCTCGCGATCAAGCAGCCGATCGGCGTCTGCGGCGCGATCACGCCGTGGAACTTCCCGAACTCGATGATCACCCGCAAGGTTTCGCCGGCGCTTGCCGCCGGCTGCACCGTGGTGCTGAAGCCTGCCAACGAGACGCCGCTGTCGGCGCTGGCGCTGGCGGCGCTGGCCGAGAAGGCCGGCGTGCCGAAGGGCGTGTTCAACATCATCACCGGCGATGCGCCGCCGATCGGCAAGGTCCTGTGCGAGCATCCTGCCGTGCGCTTCGTCGGCTTCACCGGCTCGACCGAGGTCGGCAAGATCCTGTACCGGCAGGCGTCGGTCGGCGTGAAGAAGCTCGGGCTGGAGCTCGGCGGCAACGCGCCCTTCGTGGTGTTCGATGACGCCGATATCGATGCCGCGGTCGAGGGCGCGATCGTCTCGAAATACCGCAACATGGGCCAGACCTGCGTCTGCGCTAACCGCCTTTATGCCCAGGACAAGATCTACGACGAGTTCGTGCAGAAGCTCTCGAAGAAGGTTGCCGCCATGAAGATCGGCGACGGCACCGAGCAGGGCGTGGTGCAGGGGCCGCTGATCAACATGGAAGCGATCGAGAAGGTCGAGCGGCACATCGCCGATGCGGTGAAGGGCGGCGCCAAGGTCGTCACCGGCGGCAAGCGCTCTTCGCTCGGCCGCACCTTCTTCGAGCCGACGGTGCTCTCCGACGTCAAGTCGGACGCGCTGGTATCGCAGGAAGAGACATTCGGCCCGCTCGCGCCAGTGATCCGCTTCAAGGATGAAGCCGACGTGATCGCGATGTGCAACAAGTCGCCGTTCGGCCTCGCCTCGTACTTCTACTCACGCGACCTCGGCCGCGTCTGGCGCGTCGCGGAGGCGCTGGAATCAGGCATGGTCGGCGTCAACACCGGCCTGATCACGACCGAAGTCGCGCCGTTCGGCGGCGTCAAGGAGAGCGGCCTGGGGCGCGAAGGCTCGCATCACGGCATGGAAGAATATGTCGAGATCAAATACGTGATGATGGCGGGCGTGTAGTCCGTCGTCGGAGCGAAGTCGCGTAGGGTGGGCAAAGCGCAGCGTGCCCACCATCCGCAGTCGAGCCAGAATGGTGGGCACGCTGCGCTTTGCCCACCCTACGACGCTGAGGTCGCTCTTTCCGGGCGGCTTTTTGCTGCGTGAGATCATACACGCCCGGTAACACTCTGTTAACCAACGCAGCCTAGCCTGCGGTCATCGCCCGGTCATCATCAGCCGATTGCCGCCCGGTTCGTTCTAGGAGAACAGCCGATGTCCGTCGAGGCGCTGACATATGCCGCTCCAGGTGCCCGCCTGACAGTCCCGCCAGAGGCTGCTCGTTCGCTTGCCAAGCGACGTCAGGCAACATCGCCCCGATTAGCGGCGAAGATCGAGGACCAAAGTGGAAACAGACCGTAAGGCTTGTAGATAGCTGATCCGTACCCCCTCATTCCCGACTTGCGGAGCAACGTGAGGCACAAATGACCCAGACCATCGATATCAGGGAAATGAAGGCGCGCGTTGTCGTGTTTGGGGTCGGCGGCGCCGGCGGCAATGCCGTCAACAACATGATCGCGAGTGGGCTGAGAGGCGTCGACTTCATCGTTGCCAATACCGACGCGCAGGCACTCAGCATGTCGAAGGCCACGCGCATCGTTCAGATGGGCACCCAGGTGACCGGGGGTCTTGGCGCCGGCGCGCAGCCTGAAGTGGGGTGCGCTGCGGCCGAAGAGGCGACCGATGCAATCCGCGATCATTTGGCCGGCGCGCACATGGTGTTTGTCACGGCCGGCATGGGCGGCGGTACGGGCACTGGGGCGGCGCCCGTTATAGCCAGGACCGCGCGCGAGCTTGGCATTCTCACCATTGGTGTCGTCACCAAGCCATTCCACTTCGAGGGTCAGCGCCGCATGCGCGTTGCCGAAGCAGGCATTGCCGAACTGCTGAAGGCTGTCGACACGCTGCTGATCATCCCGAACCAGAACCTGTTCCGGGTCGCCAGCGAGAGAACCACATTCGCCGATGCCTTCGTCCTCGCCGATCAAGTGCTTTATTCGGGCGTGGCCTGCATCAGCGATCTGATCGTCAAGGAAGGTCTGATCAATCTCGATTTTGCCGACGTTCTCTCGGTCATGCGCGAGAAGGGCAAAGCCATGATGGGCAGGGGCGAGGCTTCCGGCGAGAAGCGCGTGCTCAACGCCGCCGTGGCCGCGATCTCCAATCCATTGATCGAGGACCCCTCGATCAAGCGCGCCAGCGGCCTCATCGTCTCCATCTCCGGCGGCAGGGATCTGACGTTGTTCGAGGTCGACGAAGCCGCTACGCGCATTCGCGAACAGGCCGACCCGGACGCCAACATCATCATCGGCGCCACTTTCGACGAAAGCCTGGAAGGCATCGTCCGCGTCTCCGTGGTGGCGACCGGCATCGATAATCTTGGCCCGGCGCAGCGGGCGCAACGGGTGGAAAGCGCAGTTACCGAACTTGCGGGCAGGCTGCAGAACGACAACCGTGGCATTGCCAATGGGATCGAGCGTCACGCACCGGTGCCTCAATCAGAGCGTTCGCCGCTCCGCCCGACGACCCGCCACCCTGAACCGGCAGCGCCGATTTCGGAGCATGCGCGCCATGTGGCCGCGCAAGGCCGCGATCCGTACGGCCGCTCCGCTCCTGGGCGGAATTTGATCGAGGAAAACCTTCTCGATATCCCGGCCTTCCTGCGCCGGAAGGCCACCTGAGCACGTCCAACTGCCGGAAGTAGACGGATTGCAAAAGTCCGTCACACGAGCATCGAGGGCCTTCCTCGAGGTGCGCAGCGCGCCGCTGTTTTACGCGGCTGTGCTGCCCGGGTTCTCTGCTGCTTCTTTATTTCCAACCTCCTTGCTGCGCGACAGCCATGCTGGAAGACGGAGTAAGCCAAGCAGGCGATCGTTGTTATCTTTTGGCAGCTCGGTCGGCGCCTCATTGGCCAGGCGCGGGAGATCCAGCGCAGCGTGGCCAACTCGCACCGCATCCGCGCGTCGGTCCAGTTCGCGCAACAAGGGGTCGATGACGGCTTCGACTTCTGTCGCGACGGATGATAGAAAATTATTGAGCTCGCGAGCTTCGGGCACGACTGCGGCCGCCATCTCGGTCGCCTCGCAGAGCTCGCTGATGACAGGTGTAAACGCTTTGCCAGTTTGCGCGATTCGCTTTTTTATCGCTTCGATTTCGCCCAAAACGTGATTGCGTTCGCGCCGAACTCTTTCCTCAGAAAGGCGGGCCTCGATCTCGGCGATCTGAGCCGTCAGTGTCGTGACATCGGATGCAAGTGCGTCGCGCTTTCCGCGCGCGCGATCGAGATCGCGGCTGAGAGTGTCCACTAGATCGTTCTCTCCGGACATTTTTTGCTCCGCGTAGGACAGCCGTAACGCGAACCGTCAGCCTGGCAAAGGAACGTAAGATCGGCCGACAAAGGCATCGACTTCGCTCGCGTCGCCGGGGCGGTGGATCTAAATACCCCCAAATCATTCGCATTAGGCGACCGTATGGTTAACAAGTGATTAATTTCCACCGGAGCCAAGCGCGAGAACCCCGGATTGCGCGGAGCCTGTCATCGGGCGCGCATTCGCGCGACCCGTTGGCTCCATCCGGGCTACGACCGTTGCTATCGCCGCAGCACCGCGATGGTGCGGTTGGCGAAGCTCAGGCGCTCGGCCATGATCGAGACGAAATAGGTCAGGAGCTTGTGGCTGAGCGCGGGGTCGTCGTCCCTGAGCGCTTCGAACTGATGCGTGTTCAGGACGTAGAGCACGCTCGCGACCTCGGCCTGGATGGTGGCGCTGCGCCGCGTTTGCGAGACCAGGCCCATCTCGCCGACCGTGGTGTAGCGGCCGAGACTGCGCACGCGGGTCGGGCGGCCATCATCGGCCGCGACCATCACACCGACGCGCCCGTCCAGAATGAAATGCATGGATTCGGCGAGGTCGCCGGCGCGGACGATGGTCTCTCCGGCATCGACCTCGACGCGCTCGCAATAATGCATCAGCGCGCTCGCCTCCTGCTCGGAGCCGAGAATTTCGGTGAACCAGTCGCGCAGGCTCGCTTCCTCCTGCTCCAGCCCGCGGTGCTCGGCGATGATCTCGTTCTCGCACCATTCCAGCGCATGATCGAGCTCGGGCTCGATCCTGACCTCGCCGGAAATGAAGCCGCTCGCGCGCAACGTCTTTTCGGCCGCTGGCGCCAGATGCACCAGCAGCAGCTTGACGCCGCGCTCGTCGGCGCAGCGCTTGATCTGTGCAAAGCTGTAGGCTGCCGATGAATCGATGCCGGTGACGAGCTTGAAGTCGAACACCAGATAACGGCATTCCGGATGGCGCGCGAGCAGGGCCTTGACGTGCTGGTAGAGCCGGTTGGCCGAGCCGAAGAACAGATAGCTCTGCAGGTTCAGGCCCTGGATCGCGCTGCCATGGTCCGCCAGCAGGTCGAGATCATCGCGCGAGCGGTCCAGCGAGCTGCGATACTCGGTGCCGTCGAAACCATATTTGATCGATTCGATCCGCGCGGCGCTGAAGGCAAAGGTGGCGCAGCCGATCACGACGCCGATCAAGACGCCCGCGACGAAGCCCCATTGCAGGATGATCAGGATGATCGCGAGCAGCGACACATATTCGGTTTTCGACAACCGCCGTCGCGACTCGACGATCCATTTGTGGAGCTGATCGGCGCCGAGATAGATCAACAGGCCGCCGAGCACGAATTTCGGCATGTAGCCCAGCAGCTCGGGCGCGACCGCGAGCATCAGTAGCGAGAAAGCCGCGACTGTCACGCCGCAAAGGCGGCCAGTGCCGCCGCTGTTCAGACTGAGCAGCGAGCGGGTGGTGGAGGTGCAGCCGGCGTAACCGGCCAGGGCGCCGGTCAGGATGTTGGCAAGGCCGGTGATATTGAGTTCCCGTTCCAGGTTGGCCTCGCGATGCGCGGCGACCTCGATGCCGGTGGTGTTGAAGAGGGTGCTGGTTGCCGTCACGAACACGACGGCGACGAGATTGCCGAGCAGGTCCGGCACGGCATACCAGGGATAGTCAGCGAAATTCTCCGCGCTCCACGGCAGCATGAATCTGGTCGGAGGCGGCGGCTGAAAGGTCCAGCCCGCGGCCTGCGCCTCGGCGGGCGTGAGGCCGACGATCCAGAATGCGAGATGGCCGATGAGCACGCCGCCGACCAGGATCACCGGCAGCCCGAACGGGCTGCGCGAGCGATGCCAGGTCAGGTACAGGATCAGCGCCATGGCGCAGGCGGCCGACAGCTCGGCGATGGTGACGACGTTTGCGAACTGAGGCAGCGTCGCAAACTTCAGCTCCATGCCCGTGATGACCCTGATGGCGCCGAGCACGAGCAGGCAGCCGGTGGCGCCGAGAAAGCCGCCGACGACGGGATAGGGCACATAGCGGATGGCGCGGCCCATCCGCGTCACGCCGAAGCCGCACAGCACGATGCCGGTGACGATGGTGGCAAGCCCGAGCGTGATCAGGACCGGCGCCAGCATAGGCGCCGCCGGATTGACGGCCGCCACGCGCTCGACCAGCGCGGAGGCGAGGATCGCGGTCATCGCCGCGGTGGAACTCTCGGGACCCGCGACCGCAAATGGCACCGAGCTGCCGAGCGCGATCACCAGCGCCAGCACCGCCGATGAGATGAAGGTGGCGGCGACGCCGTAAGCGAGATAGGGCGACAGTGGGCCTGCGAAGATCAGGAGCGCATAGGACAGGCCGAAGGTGATCGAGAGCACGCTGGCGGCGCTGCCGCCGAGGATGTCACTGAACGCGCGACCAATCCGCGGACCCGGTTTGACGTTTCGATGCACCACGCCTTGCATTGCCCTCAACACCCGCGCCACTGGTAAACGAGCGCGGCCGGCCGCGACAACAAGATTCTTGTGTCAACGCGTGCATTCGTGGTTCCCGCGAAAGCGGGAACCCATAACCACAGGGGAGTCGTTGTCTGGCGAGAGTGTCGAGCAGATCGCGCTATGGATGGATGTCGCGGAATGGGTCCCGGCTCAAGGCCGGGACGACGAGAAGTTAGATTTTGAGCTCGCTGCCCGTTACCCGCCGATAAGCCTCCAGGTAGCGCTTGCTGGTCGCGTCCACCACGCTGGCTGGCAATGGCGGCGCCGGGGCGTCGCCGTTCCAGCGGCCGGCGTGGCGCTCAGTGTCGAGATAGTCGCGCAAGGGCTGCTTGTCGAAGCTCGGCTGCGGCTGGCCCGGCTTGTAGACATCGACCGCCCAGAAGCGCGAGGAGTCCGGCGTCATCACCTCGTCGATCAGGATGATCCGTCCATCCTTATCGCGACCGAATTCGAACTTGGTGTCGGCGATGATGATGCCGCGCTCGCGGCTGACCTTTTCGCCGTAGGCGTAGACCGTGCGCGCCATCCGCTCCAGCGTGTCGGCAACATCAAAGCCGACGATCTCGCGCACGCGGGCGACCGTGATATTCTCGTCATGCCCTGTCTCGGCCTTGGTCGCCGGGCTGAAGATCGCAGGCTCCAGCTTGGCGCTCTCGACGAGGCCCGCCGGCAGCTTTTCGCCGGCAAGCGTGCCGTGCGCGGCATATTCCTTCCAGGCCGAGCCGGAGATGTAGCCGCGGATCACGCATTCGATCGGGAAGACGGTGGTGCGCCGGCACAGCATCGCGCGCCCGACGATATCGGCGCGATGGCCTTTCAGCGCGGGCACCTCGCGGATGATTTCATCGGCATCGGCGCTGATCATGTGATGCGGCACGGTGCTCTCGAGCTGGCGAAACCACCAGGCGCTGATCTGGGTCAGCACCGCGCCCTTCATCGGGATGGTCTCGGCCATCACCACGTCGAACGCCGAGATGCGATCGGTGGTCAACAGCAGCACGCGGTCCTCGCCCACGGCATAGATATCGCGGACTTTGCCGCGGCCGATTTGCGGCAAGGGCAGGTCGCTGGCGCGCATCGCATTCATCTGGTCAGACCTTCAAAGCGGCCGCCCGCGAGATTGCGGGCGGCATAGAGCGATGGGGAGATAGCTCACTCCGGCAGCGGAATGAACTCATGTTCCTGCGGGACCGGCTCGAAACGTCCGGTTTTCCAGTCCTGTTTGGCCTGCTCGATCCGCTCCTTGCTGGACGAGACGAAATTCCACCAGATGTGGCGTGGGCCTTCGAGCGCGTCGCCGCCCAGGAACATCATCCGCGTCGGCTGCAGCGCTTTCACGGTGATGCGGTCGCCGGGCCGGAAGATCAGGAGGCGCGGTCCCTCATAACGCTCGTTCGCGATCTCGACCTCGCCCTCGACGAGATAGATCCCGCGTTCCTCATGATCGGGATCGAGTGGCACGCTGGTGCCGGCTTCTGCGGCGACCTCGGTGTAGAACCAGGGCGAGACCATCTCGACCGGCGAAGAGATGCCGAACGACGAGCCCGCGATGACGCGCGCGGTGAAGCCGCGTTCGCTGATCATGGGCAGGTCGCCGGCGGCATAATGCTGGAACGAGGGCGCGATCTCTTCCTTGGCCTGAGGCAGCGCGATCCAGCTCTGCAGGCCCAGCATCTTCTGGCCGTCGCGGCGCTGGACGTCAGGCGTGCGTTCGGAATGGGCGATGCCGCGGCCTGCGGTCATCAGGTTCATCGCGCCGGGCTGGATCTCCTGGATGTTGCCCTCGCTGTCGCGGTGCATGATGCTGCCGTCGAAGAGATAGGTGACGGTGGCAAGCCCGATATGCGGATGCGGCCGCACATCCATGCCCTTGCCGGCGAGAAACTGCATCGGCCCGAAATGGTCGAAGAAGATGAAGGGCCCGACCATCTGCCGCTTGCCATGCGGCAGCGCGCGCCGCACGGCAAAGCCGTCGCCGAGATCGCGGGTGCGCGGCACGATGACGAGCTCCAGCGCGTCGCAGGTCTTGGGATCGCCGAGGATCGGATCGTTGGAGGGAAGCCAGCTCATGAGGGGGACTCCTTATTTCGTGGCTTCAATGATAGCAGGAATCCGCCGCCTGCACGCCATCATCCCGGACGTGCACGCCGGGTGCCGGCTTTTGGCATCATCGTGGCTTGACTCCGGAATCGCCAATGGGGCATGCCATGGGCTTCAAGGTTCCTGCGAGGCCCCCGGAACATGACTTTCACGTCGTGGCAATTCGGCTTGTTTGCCGCGATCGTATTTGTGGCCTACTACCTCCCGCCGCTCCGGCGGTTCCAGGTCCTGCTCCTGGTGGTTGCGAGCCTGTTCTTCTATGGATACGGCCAGCCCGAGCTGCTGCCGCTGCTCGCGGTCGCGGTCGGCGGGACCTATCTGTTCCTGGTGCTGTCGCTGCACGATCGGCGCTGGCTGCCGGCCGGCATCGTCTTCAACCTCGCGCTGCTCGCCTTCTTCAAATACAAATTCCTGTTTCTCGATCCGAAGGCGCCGGTGCTGGTCGACAATGCGGCGATCGACTTCCTCTTGAGGCTGCCGCTACCGATCGGCATTTCCTTTTTCGTCTTCCACAATATCAGCCTGTTGGTTGACCTCACGCGCAGCAAGGCCTTGCGGCCGCCTCTCACCGACGTCTTCCTCTACATCATCTTCTTTCCGCAGCTCGTCTCCGGGCCGATCACGCGCGCCGGCAATTTCATGCCGCAGATCGTGCCGAAGCAGCTTGCCGACGTGCCGTTCGTCGAAGCCACGAAATGGATCATCGCGGGCTTCTTCTTCAAGCTCTACGTGGCCAACAATCTCAACGAGATGACGGCCTATATGGACTTCCCGCTCTACGAGACGCTGCAAACCCAGGACCGCTGGCTGCTCGTTTTCCTCTACGGCTATCAGATCTATGCCGACTTCTTCGGTTATTCTGCGATCGCGATCGGTCTCGCGCTTCTGTTCGGCTACCGCCTGCCGATCAATTTCGACCTGCCCTATACGTCGCTGTCGTTCTCGGAATTCTGGACCCGATGGCACATCTCGCTGTCAACCTGGCTGCGCACCTATCTCTACATCCCCTTAGGGGGAAACCGCCATGGGCGTGTCAGAACCTATCTCAACCTAATGATCGTGATGGGGCTGGGCGGCCTCTGGCACGGCGCAGGCTTCAGCTATCTGGCGTGGGGAGTGCTGCACGGGCTGTTCCTGGTGATCGAGCGGCCGTTCCTGCGCCTGCTGCAGGCGATCGATTCCGTGCCGCTGCGCCTGTTGCGGATGGGGGTGGTGTTCTTCTGCGTCACCATGGCCTGGATCTTCTTCAAGCTGCCGAATTTCGATCATGCGCTCGCCTATCTCACCGGCATGTTCACGCCGACCACCAACCCGAATCCGCCCAAATTGTTCTACAATCTTGCGCTGCTCTACGCGCTTCCGGTCCTGCTGCAGCATATGCGCATCACATCGCTGTTCGAGACCGCGCTGACGCGGTGGGAGCCATATGCCTATGGTGCGCTGGTCGCGCTTGCCTATCTGGAGGCGGGGCCGGACAGTGCCTTCATCTATTTCCAGTTCTGATCGCATGGAGCAGCAGCCCAAACCCACCGCCTGGTTGATCAAGAGCGCCGTTGCGGCAGCGCTCCTGCTGCTCGCCTGCGGTATCGCGACCGCGCGGTTTGGACACACGCTGCAACTGCCGGCGACGACCGCGCGCGATGGCGCGCTCGTCATCGTGAACCGCTATGTCGACAATCCTGTTCCGGATGTCGTGCTGGTCGGCAGCTCGCTGACCTTCCGGCTCAGGGAGGAATATTTCGAAACGCCGCGCGTGGGGAATCTGGCGTTCGCGGGCGGCTCGCCCGTCACTGCGCTCGAGATCCTCGCGAGCCAGCGGCAGCTTCCCAAGCTGATCGTCGTCGAGACCAATATCTTGTCCCGCGCACCGGATGCGGATCTGGTGAAGCGCTTCTCCACCAAGGAAGGGCACGAGGCGTTGTTCTTGCGCCCGATCCGGACCGCCGTTGCCGCCTATGAGAACCGGGTGCATGCCCCGGTCACCCACGCCCAGATCGCGGCCCGGCTGAAAAGCCTGCTCGCGCAGCCGCCCGGCAATTTCGACAACCACGTCTATCTGCAGCGGGCGATCGGCGAGATGGAGTCCGAAGACCCGAGCGCCCCCGCCAAGGTCAATATCGAAACGATCGGCCGGCTCATCGAGGTGCTGGAACAGCGCGGCGCCCGCGTGCTGCTGATGGAAATGCCCTACGCCGCGCCGATCGAGACATCGCTCTATGTCAGGACCACGCGCGAGATCGTCCATCGCGCATTTCCCGATCAGAGCCGCTGGCTGCCGATCGACGTCGACCGCAGCGAACTGCGATGGGACGACGGCGTGCACCTGGACGCACGGTCGGCGGTGCTGGTGAGCCGCTACCTGGATGAACGCTTTTCCGCTAGATTGAAGTGATATCCGCGGATCTTCTCATTCTGGTCAGTAGGGTGCAGGAGCAATGGTCGCTTGGCTCAAGTCCGGCTCAGCGCCGGCGCAATTTCACGGTCCCACAATCGAGACGCCGCGGTTGATCCTGCGCTCGTGGAAGGCTTCCGACATCGCGCCGAATACCGCCATGCTCGCCGATCCCGAGACGGCGCGATTCATCACGCCCGACCACAAGGCGGTGACAAACGAAACGACTGGCTGGCGCAATGCGGCCGTCATCGCCGGGCACTGGGCGCTGTATGGTTTCGGCATGTTTGCCGTCGAAGAAAGATCATCCGGCCGCTACGTGGGCCGTGTGGGCCCCTGGTACCCGGCGGGATGGCCGGGGTTTGAGGTCGGCTGGGGTATCGCCAAGGACCATCGCGGCAAAGGCTATGCGGTCGAGGCAGCGCGCGCGGCCATCGACTGGGTGTTCGCCAATCTTGCAGTCGATCGCATCATTCATTGCATCGATCCGGTCAACGCCGCCTCGCAGAGCGTGGCACGCCGGCTTGGTGCGAAGATCGACGGCCAGGCCGAGCTCAATGGCGATACCGTCGATATCTGGGTGACCGATCGCGATCGATGGACGGTTTGAGAGGCCTACTGCCGGCCCAATTGCGTCGCCTGTTCCACGCGGTCGAAGCGTTCCAGCGACAGGATCGCATCGGCGAATTGGTCGGCACGGCCGTTCAGGACCGGGCGGGCCAGGGTGAGGAATTTCTGCTGCATCGCCTGCGCATCGGGGAACGAGGTCGGCTCGCCGGAGGGATCGGCATAGAGCCGCTCATGCACGCCGTCGTCGGTGGTGATGCTGACGCGCGCGCCGAACGGATGGGTGCGGCCGATCTCCAGCCGGTCGTCCTGCACCACATCGAACTTGTCGGCGAGCGCATCGATCGCGGCATCGCCAAGTCGACTGTAGTCGTCCCAGCCGAAGCGGCCCTGGTCGAGTGCAACAGCACCGGTGAAGAACATCGAGAACTGGCCGCCAACGATCGAGGTCGGATGCCGCTTGGTGGCGGCGTCGCCGGTCAGGGTGATGCCGTTGCGGTGCAGGCCGATCTCGACCCGCTTCACCTGGTCCGGCGTCAGATTGTGCTCGCGCCGCATCGCGATCAGCGCATCGATCGCGGCATGGGTGTAGCGGCAGCTCGGATAGGGTTTGACGCCGATCTTCATGGTCTCAAAGATGCTACCGAGCCCCGCAATCGCCTTGTCCGGGTGCGCGTCGTCGCTGTAGCCGACGAGCAGGCCATGCTTGCCTTCCACCGATTCGACCGAGCCGACGAAATCGTTGCGCGCCAGCGTTGCGGCGATGACGCCGTTCATCGCGGCGGCGCCGACCTGGTAGCGCTTGTTCCAGGCGCCGTTGATGAGGAACTGCAGCGAGCCCGCGGCCTGGCTGCCGGAGACGCCGAAGGCCGCGATGATCTGCTCCTTCGATAGTCCGAACAGTTTCGCGGCCGCCGCGGCCGCGCCATAGGTGCCGGCGGTCGCGGTCGGATGGAAGCCGCGCGCATAATGCGAGGTCGGATCGAGCGCATTGCCGAGCCGGCAGCAGACCTCATAGCCCGCGACAACAGCGGTCAGCACGTCGCGGCCGGACGCGCCGACCATCTCGCCGACGGCAAACGCAGCAGGCACCACGGGCGCGCTCGGATGCAGCGAGGAATCGGCATGCGTGTCATCGAAGTCGAGGGAATGGCCGAGCGCGCCGTTGAGCAGCGCCGCGACCGCCGGCGTCCAGGTCTTGCCGTCGCCGAACACGGTGGCTTCGCCCTTGCCATCAAGCGCCAGCGCTTCCAGCATCTTGAGCAGCGAGGGTGTGGATTCGGCTTCGCGCCGCGCCCGGATCGTGCTGCCCAGGAAGTCCAGCGTCAGCACCTTGGCGCGCTGCAATACTTCCGGTGGAATATCCGCGAATTTCAGGTTAGCGACATAGGCGGCGAGCGTTGCGGTTTCGTTGGCCATCGTGTTTCCTCGTTCTGTCGCGCAGGGTAGGCGGGCCGGTTTCACGTTTCAAGCCGCCTTCACGCCGCGGGCATCAGCCATGCCGAACGTCAGCCATAGGATCGTCGTGAGCAGCAGAGATTTGGTCGCATGACAGCCGCCGCGAAACGTGTGCTCGGCTGGATTCGCAGCCGAAAGGGCCAATTGGCGCTGGCAGTCAGGGTCACGGTGGCGGCCGCGATCGCCTATGCGGTGGCCGTCGCGCTGCACCTCCTGCTGCCGCTCTGGGCGGTGCTGACGTCGCTGATCGTGACCCAGATGAGCGTCGGCCGATCGCTGAAGGCAACCCGCGACTACATGCTCGGCACCATCGGCGGCGCGATCTATGGCGGCGCCATCGCGGTGCTGATTCCGTATTCCGGAGAGAGCGGCCTGCTCGGCTTGCTGGTGCTGGCGGTTGCGCCACTGGCCTTTGTCGCGGCCATCAACCCCAGCCTCAGTGCGGCCACCGTGACGGCCGTGATCGTGCTGCTGGTCCCGACCATGCATCACGCCGATCCGCTGGTATCCGCAATCGACCGCGTCAGCGAGGTCGCGGTCGGCGCGGTCACCGGGCTTCTGGTGTCGTTTCTGGTGTTGCCGTCGCGCGCGGTGAGCCAGATCCGCGTCAACGCCGCGCGCCTGCTGGAACTGATCGCGGCCGCCTTCACTGAGCTGCTCGCCGGCCTGACGCGCGGGCGTGACAATGACGCTCTCCACCGCATCCAGGACGGCATCGGCACCGCGCTGGTCGGCCTGGACGCAACCGGCGCGGAGGCGGAGCGCGAGCGCTCCGCGCATCTATCGTCCGGTCCGGACACCGGGCCGCTGCTGCGGACCATCTTGCGACTGCGCCATGATGTCGTGATGATCGGCCGCGCCACTGTGGTGCCGCTGCCGGCGAATGTGCAGGCGCGACTTGCGGCGCCCTTGTCCGACGTCAGCAAGGCGATCACGCTCTATTTGCGTTCTGCCGCCGCAGCGCTGCGCATGGGCGCGGGCGCACCGCCGATCGCGCCTGTTCATGCCGCCCTGCAGCGCTATGCGAACGAAGTCGCCGCTGTTCGCAGCGAGGGCCTGATCCGCGGTCTTCCCGGCGACATGGCGGAGCGTTTCTTCGCACTCGGCTTCTCGCTGGAGCAGATGCGGCAGAACCTGCTCGATCTCGATCGCGTCGTTGGCGAGTGGTCGGAGACGTCGGCAGCGGCGAAAGAGGCGGCCGAAGAATAGGGCGTGCGCTCTGTAGGATGACATAACAATGAGATCGCGGCCCCTGCCCTTGGCTGCTGCGATGATGGCTTGATAGGGTTGCCCGTTCTCCACTGAATCGTCTCGCAGGAAACACCGGCCCTCCTTGGCCGCATTTGCCGCGCGATCCAATGGGCTTGTGGCTTGTTCCTTGCGCCCTCGGCAGAACGCTTGCTCCTGCGCACGCGCTGTCATGCTGCTGACGCAATCTCTGTCTTAGTCGATGAGAACTAAAACACTGTGTGAGAACCGCCCCGGTTCCCATAGCGGTTCCATCGCCCGGGTTGGCGCGAATCCGCAAAAAATTGGCACAAGTTCGTAAACGCCTCCGCGTTCGCTTGGCCATGCGTTGCGGCATCGGGAACCGAACGATCGAAGAAAATCAATCAAGGAGTTATGATGCTCTTCCGCTCGAGCGCCGCAATTTGCGGCGCCCTAGTTGCACTTGCCATTTCTGTTACCATTGCTCGCAGTGAAACCCGCGCGGTTTATTCAAGCGCTGTCGTCGATGTCGCTTCTGGGGATGCGATCGTTGGCGCAGCATCCATGTACAATCCGTTCCGGCCCGGATGGCGGGAGGGCGGCCCGAATACAGCCTCCGGCGAGCGCTATGATCCCTCTGGCTGGGCGGCTGCCATCAAGACAAGTTTGCGTCAGAAATTCGGTGGGGTGCAGTATGGCGCGAAGCCGAAGTATGCCCTCGTTGAGGCTGTAGGCAAGAAGGTCATCGTCAAGATAAATGACGTGGGGCCACTGACGCCTGGCCGCATCATTGACCTGAATGAGCGGACGATGCGCCATTTCGATCCAAGCCTGCAGCTCGGAGTCATCAATGACGTAACGGTCAGGCCGCTCTCAGGGGACGATTGGACCCCCGGACCGGTCCGCGATGGCCTCCTCGCCGCTGATTCTTGAAGCGATTGCACCTCTGGCGACAAGACGCCGGCGGGCGCAATTTGCACGCCGGCGATCGCGCCTATTTATGCTGCCCTGCAGCGCGACGTCGGCGAAGTCGCCGCCGTCCGCAGCGCTCGTGACCAAGGCGGAAGTTACACCTTAAGCTATCGTTTACTCTCGAAAGCTGCACTTTACCGCCTCGCGCTCAACCGCTCTTAAATCTTAGGAGGTATCGTCCGGAGACACAGGCTTCATCTCCACTATCATGCGGCCATGCGATGAATGATACCGAATCCGAAGAAAGCAAAGCTCAGCGCTTTGCGGCATTACCGAGATGGAAAAGATGGCTCGTCTACTTCGGCATCCTTAACCGCCGCTTCTTGCTTATGAGCGATGCCGAACGGCAGACATTCAGGACTGAGCAGCTCAGGCGATTTGCCGATTGGCCGATGTGGAAGAAGTTGCTCGCGACGGCAGGGCTTGCGGTCGCCGCGATTGCGGGACCTTTGCATTCCTACCTGTTCGGACAATTGACAATCGGATGGAAAAAGCTCGGTTTTACCAGGACGATTGTTGCCTCCGAAGAGCCCGTGCTTTTCGTTGCGACGTTGCTGTTTCTCGAGTGCACCGTCATCTTGATGCTTTGTCTCACGACCAAAGTTTTCTTCTTCCATCGCGACTAGAGCGCGATGTCATTTGGTTGAATCGGCTTGGCCGCAAGTTCACCTCTCCCGAAGGGAGAGGTCGCGCCGGAGGCGCGGGTGAGGGGTTACGGTCCCTCGATAGAGCAGATCCCCTCACCCGGCGCTACGCGCCGACCTCTCCCTATGGGAGAGGTGAGAAGAGGCAGCGCCCATGGGAACACAATTCGACCTTATCTCATCACGCTCTAGGTTTAGTTCACGGCCGAGCGCGCGATGCGGTTAGGCTGGCTCTAAAGCGCGACCTGCCGCAGCATCGCGGCCACGACCAGACGGTGAAAGGGCAGGATGATCGCGAGGTAGGTCCGGCCGAGCCGATTATGCGTCCGCACCAGCGTGGTGGTGGTGACCTCCTGGCTGCCGGCATGGGCGGTGACATCGACCACGACACGAAAATCGAGATGGCTGTCGTTGAAGCCCGCCACCAGCCGTTCCGGCGTCTCGCTGAGAACCGGAAACATGCCGACCATGCCAAGCGATGCCCTATCGCCTTCGCCCGACGTCTTCAGGCCAAGCGGCGCGACAATCAGATTGCGCAATCGCAACAGCGCTTCGATCCAGCGCTGCCGGCGCGCAAACATCTTCTCGGCCGCCTTGCGCGCATCGAGCGCGGTGCCGTCGACGGCGATGCGAAAGGCGTCGATGAACTCCGCGCCCGCGAGCAACGGGCCGGGATCGATATCGGGCGTGACTTCGCGCGCTTTCATCACACGGCCAGTCTGCTGGTCAGCAGGCGGAAACGCAACATCAGCAGAAGGGCGTAGGCCGCAGTCCCGGCCGATAGCCCGATCCAGATGCCGACCGCGCCGAGCGTGGTCGCGAAGCCGAGCAGGCATGCGGAGGTGAACCCGATCAGCCAGTAGCTGATCGTGGCGAACAGCAGCGGCAGGCGCGTATCGTTCATGCCGCGTAGCGCGCCGGCGGCCACCGTCTGCACGCCATCGGCGATGAAGAAGGTCGAGCCGACCAGGAGCAGCGAGGCCGTCAATTGCACGGTCGCTTCGGCTGCTTCGCCGAGGAAGATTTCGGCGATCGCGGATCGTCCGAGAATGACAAAGAGCGTCATCGTCGACATGAAGGCGATGCCGAGCCCGGTTGCGACGAGTCCCGCGCGCCTGACCGCTTGCGCATCGGTGCGCCCGACAGCATGGCCGACGCGGACGGTCGCCGCCATGCCGATGCCGAACGGCACCATGAACAGGATGGCTGCAATCTGCAGCGCGATCTGATGCGCGGCCAGCGCGGCCGTCGAGATCAGGCCCATCAACAGCCCCGCTGCGCCGAACAGGCCAAATTCCAGCAGGAACGAGACCGAGATCGGCGCGCCGACAATGACGAGCTGCCGCATCAGTGGCCAATCGATGCGCCAGACGCGGCCGAGCACCTGGTATTTCCGGAACGGCCGGCGGCGGTAGGCGAACCACAGGCCGGCGAGGAAGGTCCCGAGATTGACGATCGAGGTGGCAATGCCGACCCCGAACAGCCCGAGCGACGGCAATCGCCAAGCGCCATAGGAAGCACCATAGAGCAGGAGATAGACCAGCAGCGCATTGGCCGGGATCGCCGCGAGCGTGATCCACAGGATCGGCTCGGGCCGGTTGACCGCGCTCATGAAGCCGCGGATCGCAATGAACCACAGCGCCGGCAGGATGCCCCAGGCGAGGCCGAACAGATATTGCTGCGCGAGCTGCGCGGCCGTGGCGGACTGGCCGAGCGCGAGCAGGATCTGCTCGCCGCGGAACGGCAGCACCATCAGCGGCAGCGTGATGAACAGCGCAGCCCACAGCCCGACGCGGAGCGAGCGCCGCACCATGCGCGGATTGCGCGCGCCAAAGGCTTGCGCCGCCAGCGGGGCGACGGCGGACATCAGGCCCATGCCGAAGGTGAAGCTGACAAAGTAGACCGTGCCTGCCAAGGCTGCGGCGGCGACAGCCTCGTCGCCGAACCGGCCGATGAAGGCGAGGTCGGTCGTCATCATCGCGATCTGGCCGAGCTGCGTCAGCGCCATCGGTACTGCCAGGCGCAGGGTCTCAGTGAGCTCGTCGCGCAAATGGTGACGAGGCGCACGCGCGGCCACGCGCGGCGCCATCGAAGCGCGTTCGATGTTCTCGGTTGAGGTCATGGCGTGAGATTAGCACTGCCGCGCGCCTAAAAGGTGGCGGAACAGCCACTGCGGTGGCCCGGGTGGAGCGCAGGCGTAACCCCCGGCCGCTCGCGAATGCCGATGCGGCTGTCCCGGGTTGGCTTCGCTTCACCCGGGCTACGGCCCGGTTTACGGCTGGCCCTGCCTGATCGCGTTGATTTCGCGCTGCTGGGCCTCGATGACGCCGTCGGCGATCTGTCCAACGCGGGGATCGCTGACATGGGCGCGCTCGCTGGTCAGGAGCGCCGCCGAATGGTGCGGGATCACGACCGGGATGCCCGCGACGCCGCTCGGGCTCTCATTGCTATGCGCGAGCCAGAGCGCAATCGTCAGCGCCAGGACCGCTGCGGCGGCAATGGTGAGATTGGCGGCATCGCCGCCGGTGATCTGGAGAAAGCTGGGCAGACGAACGCGCATGGTCGCACCTGCCTATCGGGGATTGGCAGTGCAACGGACAGGTCGGCCGATAGTTCCAATTTACCGCACGCGTTCGGGCACGCGGGTGATCTTGGCGCCGAGCGCGTTCAGCCGCTCTTCGATCCGCTCGTAGCCGCGCTCGATCTGGTCGGCATTGTTGATGGTGGAGGTGCCCTCGGCGCAGACGGCCGCAAGCAGCATCGCCATGCCGGCGCGGATGTCGGGGGAGGTCATCGGCGCGCCGCGCAGGCGGCTCGGACCGGCGACGATGGCGCGATGCGGGTCGCACAACACGATGCGCCCGCCCATTGCGATGAGCTTGTCGACGAAGAACATCCGCGATTCGAACATTTTTTCGAACATCAGGATGACGCCATCGCATTGGGTCGCGGTGACGATCGCGATCGACATCAAATCGGCGGGGAAGGCCGGCCAGGGCTGGTCCTCCAACTTCGGCACATGGCCGCCGAAATCATCATGGATCTTCATGGTCTGGCCCGAGGGCACCACGAGGTCGTCGCCCTCGACGCCGCAGACGATGCCGAGCCGCTCAAAACCCATCCGTATCGAGCGCAGATGCTCGACGCCGGCACGCGCGATGCGCAGCGGCGAGCGCGTCACCGCGGCAAGCCCGATCAGCGAGCCGACCTCGATGTGATCGGGCTGGATCGCGTAGTGCGTGCCGCCGAGCGTGGCCGGGCCGTGCACGATGATGGTATTGGTGCCGATGCCCTCGATCTTGGCGCCGAGCGCGACCAGGAAATGCGCGAGATCCTGCACATGCGGCTCGGACGCGGCGTTGCGCAGGTAGGTGGTGCCGCGTGCGGCCACGGCCGCAACCAGCGCGTTCTCGGTCGCGGTGACGCTGGGCTCGTCGAGGAACACGTCGGCGCCCTTCAGGCGGGAGGCGCGGAACTCGAGCCGATGGGTCGCGGTGACGCTGGCACCTAACTGCTCGAAAGCGAGGAAATGCGTGTCGAGGCGGCGGCGGCCGATCACGTCGCCGCCGGGCGGAGGCAATGCGACCTCGCCGCAGCGGGCGAGCAGGGGGCCTGCGAGCAGGATCGAGGCGCGGATCCGCGCACACAGTTCTGGATCGAGATCGGCGGCGCGGATCTCCTTGGCGTGGATCAGCAGCGTGTTTCGCTCGGTCCACTCGGCCGAGGCGCCGACGGAGCGGCAAAGCTCAACCAGCGTCTCGGTGTCGCGGATCCGCGGCACATTGGTCAGCGTGACCGGATGCTCGGTCAATAGCGCCGCCGCAATGATCGGCAGCGCCGAATTCTTGTTGCCGGACGGCTCGATCGTGCCGGAGAGCCGGTGGCCGCCCTCGACGATATATTGGATGGGCGCCACGTTGTCCTCGACGGGTTGGTTGGTTCGCTCGTGGAAGATTCCGTAACGGAATCAAAGGGCAGTCAGAGCGACATAGCACACAAGGCTCGTCCAAGTCATGCCCTTAGCATCCACTGCCCGGCCATCAGGCCGGGACTGTGGCGGCCTGCTCGATCAGCCCGCTTTCCTTCAACTCCTGCCAGAATTCCGCGGGGATCTTGGCCTGCATCGAATTGTAGTCCTCGAGGATCTGCCGGTGGCTGCTCGCGCCCACGACCAAGGCGACGACAACGTCAGGGGCTGATGAGAACTGCAACGCCGCGGTCCGCAGATCGACGCCGTGGCGGGCGGCTGCTGCGCGCAGCTGGTCGCGTTTCTCGATATGGGCCGGGGAGATCTTGTAATTGTTCGGCCCGTAATTGTAGCGCGGACTGCCGGAGATGAAGCCTGCATTCAGCGCCGAGCCGATCACCAGCGACACGTTCTTCTGCCGCACCGCCGGGAAAACCTGATTGACGGCGTTGGCATGATCGACCAGCGAGTACTGTGAGGCGCACAGGCAGACGTCGGGATCGGCAACGTCCATGACGCGCAGGATCGGCTCGGGACAATTCACGCCGATGCCCCAGGCCTTGATGATGCCTTCCTCGCGCATGCGCGACAGTGCCGGGAACGCGCCGCGTTCGGCGATCGCGAACTGCTCCTGCCATGATGTCGGGAAGTATGGAAAATCAGGCGAGATGTCGTGGACGAACGCCACATCAAGGCTGTCGACACCGAGCCGCTGCAGGCTGTCCTCGATTGAACGGCGAACACCGTCAGCGGTGTAGTCGTAGGTGACGTCATTCGGCGAGTCCGAGAGTGGAAAGATTTCCGCATGCCGGTTGTTCTTCGAGGCCTTGAACAGCTTGCCGACCTTCGACGAAAGGACGTAATCGCCGCGGGGCTTGTTGTGCAGGAAGTGGCCGAAGCGGCGCTCGGACAATCCGAAGCCGTACCAGGGCGCGACGTCGAAATAACGCACGCCTGCGCTCCACGCAGCCTCCAGCGTCGCCTCGGCATCCTCGTCCGTGACCTTGTTGAACTCGTTGCCAAGCGGAACGCCGCCCAGCCCGAAGCGGAACTCCGGCTTGAAAAGCTGTGTCGCCCGATTTGCCTGTGCCATGCGATTGTCTCCTTTAGTGTCGGTGGCGGCTATCACCAATGACGGTGCCGCAAGGGCGCCGACCGTCGCCGCGGCGACGGTGAGGAAATCCCTGCGGCTGCCAGTTCGTTTCGTCATCGCGTGTCTCCTTCGTCATGCGGGGAAGGCGCCGAGAAGCGCGGCTCCATGCGCGGCGCCTCTTCCTTGAAACTTGAGTATGGGTCGTAAAACCGCGGCGACCAGGGTAGGTTCGTTGAGTGCAGCTCAACGACGTCTTGAGAAGCGGTTCATGAAAACGTTCGACCGAAACATGCTGGCGGACCTGAACGTGTTCCTGACAATCGTGCGCCGCGGCAGCCTTGCCAAAGCGGGCATTGAACTCGGCGTGAGCACGTCCGCCTTGAGCCATCGGCTGCGCAAGCTGGAGTCCGATCTGGGCGTAAGGCTGTTGCATCGCTCCAGCCGTTCCGTCAGGCCGACTGACGCAGGAGCCGCGCTTGCCGCTGAGCTGGAGAATGGATTTCGCACCATCCGCGATGCCTTGACCGGGCTGGAGAACCATCGACGTGTCCCGGTGGGGCGGCTTCGTCTCAACGTTCTCCGTGATGCCGCGCGGCTTGTGCTTGGTCCCGTGCTGCCGCGTTACTGCAAGGAATTTCCGGGCATGTATGTCGACGTAATCGTCGAGGATCGCATGGTCGAGATCATCGCCGAGGGCTTTGACGCCGGTATCCGTTACGGCGATCGCGTGCCGCTGGACATGGTGGGGATAGCGCTGACGAAACCGTTGAAGTGGGTCGTGGTCGGCTCACCCGAACTGATCGCGCGTGCTGGCCGTCCCGATACTCCCGGCGATCTGCTGCAGCTTCCGTGCGTCGAGATGCGCGTCGGCGATAACCGCAACTTCCCGTGGGAATTGGGCAATGGCGATTCGATGATCCGGCTCGATGTCCGCGGGCCGGTATGCGCCAACGAGACGGAACATGCGGTCGACATGGCGCTGCGTGGCGTGGGCTTCGTCTATTGCCTGGAACGGCGGATCGAAGCGGAGGTCGTATCCGGCGCGCTGGAAATCCTGTTGCCGGATTGGGCCTCGGAAGGCCCGCCCTTCACCATCTACTATCCGAGCCGCCGCCAACCGCCGCCCGGTCTGCGCCAGCTCATCGACCTCACGCGCAAGACCGAAAGCCTGCCGCCATTGGCCGCGACCGACGCCTGATGCGCTCGGGCTGGCAGCGTCGCGGCCTCAGATGTCGATGGTTGCGCTGAGCGAGTTTTCCTGGATGAAGTCGCGGCGCGGCTCGACCACATCGCCCATCAGCTTGGTGAAGATGTCGTCGGCCTCATCGACCTCCTTGACCTTCACCTGCAACAGCGAGCGCGCGTCGGTATCTAGCGTGGTCTCCCAGAGCTGCTCCGGGTTCATCTCGCCGAGACCTTTGTAGCGTTGCAGGGTCAGGCCCTTGCGGGCCGTGTTGGTTACGGCTTCGAACAGGTCGACGGGGCCGTAGATGAGTTGCTCGCTGTCCTTGCGGCGCAGCTTGCCGGAGCGGGCATAGACGCTCTGCAGCCGCTCCCGGTATTCGTGGAGCTTGCGGGCGTCGGCCGAACCGAGGAAGGCGTCGTCGATGACGGCGACATCCTTGACGCCGCGTACGGTGCGTTCGAACATGAAGCCCTGGCCTTCGACGAATTGTCCGGCCCAGCCGCGTTCGACTTCTTCGGCCTGATTGTCCAGCCGTCCCGCCATGTATTCTGCCGCGGCAGCGGCGGTTTCGGGATTGCTGTAGATATCCTTGCCGAACAGACCTGCGATGGCAGCCTGCTCGACGACCTTCCGATTGTAGCGGCTATGCAGGTTGCGCAGCACGGCGCGAATGACGCGGGCGTCGTCGATCAGGGAGCGCAGATCGCGGCCCGAGCGTTCCTCGCCGGTGCCAAGCGTGAACACGCAATCGTCGAGCCCGGCCTCGATCAGATAATCTTCCAGCGCGCGCTCGTCCTTCAGATACTGCTCGGACTTGCCGCGCGTGACCTTATAGAGCGGCGGCTGCGCAATATAGAGATAACCGCCGTCGATGATCTCGCGCATCTGGCGATAGAAGAAGGTCAAGAGCAGCGTGCGGATATGGGCGCCGTCGACGTCGGCGTCCGTCATCACGATGATCTTGTGATAGCGCAGCTTGTCGATCGAGAAGTCGTCGCTGATCCCGGTGCCGAGCGCCGTGATCAGCGTACCGATCTGCTCAGAGGACAGCATCTTGTCGGGGCGGACGCGCTCGACATTGAGGATCTTGCCGCGCAGCGGCAGCACCGCCTGGAATTCGCGGTTGCGGCCCTGCTTGGCGCTGCCGCCTGCCGAGTCACCCTCGACGATGAAGAGCTCCGACTTGGCGGGATCCTTCTCCTGGCAGTCGGCCAGTTTGCCCGGCAGCGAGGAGACCGCGAGCGGATTCTTGCGGGTCAGTTCGCGCGCCTTGCGCGCGGCCTCGCGGGCGGCCGCGGCCTGGATCACCTTGCCGACGATGACTTTCGCCTCGCTCGGATGCTCCTCGAACCAGGCGGCAAGGGCCTCGTTGATGACGTTCTCGACAACGGGACGCACTTCCGAGGACACCAGCTTGTCCTTGGTCTGCGACGAGAACTTCGGATCCGGCACTTTCACCGAGAGCACGGCGGTCAGGCCCTCGCGGCAGTCGTCGCCGGTCAGCGTGATCTTTTCCTTTTTCGCGTTGGCCTCGGCATAGCCGTTGACCTGACGCGTCAGCGCGCCGCGGAAGCCGGCCAGATGGGTGCCGCCGTCACGCTGCGGGATGTTGTTGGTGAAGCACAGCACGTTCTCGTGGTAGCTGTCGTTCCACCACAGCGCGGCTTCGACCCCGATGCCGTTCATCTCCGAACGGACCATGATCGGATTGGCGACGACCGCCTTCTTGTTGCGGTCGAGATATTTGACGAATTCCTCGACGCCGCCGACATAGTGCAGTTCCTCGCGCTTCTCGACCGCATGGCGCATGTCCGAGAGCACGATGTTGACGCCGGAATTGAGGAAGGCGAGTTCGCGCAGGCGATGCTCCAGCGTCGCGAAATCATATTCGATGTTCTTGAAGGTCTCGGTGGAGGCGAGGAAGGTGACCTCGGTGCCGCGCTTGCCATTGGCGTCGCCGACCACCTTTAACGGGGCGAGCGAATCGCCATGGGCGAATTCGACAAAATGTTCCTTGTCGTCGCGCCAGACGCGGAGCTTCAACGAACTCGACAGCGCGTTGACGACGGAGACGCCGACGCCGTGCAGGCCGCCCGAAACCTTGTAGGAGTTCTGGTCGAATTTACCACCGGCATGGAGCTGGGTCATGATGACCTCGGCCGCGGAGATGCCTTCGCCCTTGTGGATGCCGACGGGAATACCGCGGCCGTCGTCGCGCACGGTGACGGAATTGTCGGGATTGAGCACGACTTCGACGCGCGTCGCATGGCCCGCGAGCGCTTCGTCGATCGCGTTATCGACGACTTCATAGACCATGTGATGCAGGCCGGAACCGTCATCGGTGTCACCGATATACATGCCCGGCCGCTTGCGCACGGCATCCAGGCCCTTCAAGACCCGGATCGATTCCGCACCATATTCCACGGGAATGGGATGCTCGCTTTCGGCAGGGGTCTGCCGGGCTGGTTCTGTCATGTGAGGCCTTAGGATGTCCCGAATCAGCAGCGCAAAACTGAGGGCTGATTACACTATTTGTGCCACGAAAGATGCATCGCGCCTAGCGCAAAGTCTGTCTCCGCAAGCTGTTGAATAAATAGTATTTTTCTGCCTTTTTTCAAGACGGTTTAAGGCTGTTTCAAAGGCCGCGAAAAAGCGCGATTCGAGGTCCATTGCGAGCGCTCGAGAATCCCGATTTGGATCGCTCGGCGAGCTCCCTCTGGCAGCGCTTCGCGGACCTGCTAGAGAGGGCATCGAAGCAGGCTGACTTCGATGCCTTCTCCTAGTTCCGCGATTTCCGGATTATTTGCCCTTGTCCCTGCCGTCCCAGCTTTATCGGCCCGATATCGATGGCCTCCGCGCCATCGCCGTGATGCTGGTGCTGATCTTTCACGCTTTTCCTGAAGCCGCGCCGGGCGGGTTCGTCGGCGTCGATGTCTTCTTCGTGATTTCCGGCTTTCTGATCACCGGTATCATCGCGCGCGAGCTCGGCGAGCAGCGCTTCAGTCTGGCCGGCTTCTATGCCAGGCGCATCCGGCGGATTTTTCCAGCGCTGATCGTCGTGCTCGCTGTCGCGCTGGTGGCGGGCTGGCTATTGATGCTGCCGTCCGCCTATGTGCAACTGGGCAGCGACGTCTTTGCCAGCGCTGCGTTTCTCGCCAACATCGCGCTATTGCTGCAGTCAGGCTATTTCGACGTCGAATCGGCCAAGAAGCCGCTGCTGCATCTGTGGTCGCTCGGCATCGAGGAGCAGTTCTACCTGTTCTGGCCGCTATTGCTGATCCTGGTGGCGCGGCTGCGGCTGAAACTGTTCTGGATCGCCGCAATCCTCGGCGCCGCCTCCTTCGCCCTCAATCTGGTGCTGATCGGCGCAAACCCGGTCGCAACCTTCTATCTGCCGTTCACGCGCGCCTTCGAATTGCTCGCCGGCGCCTTGCTGGCGCTGGGCTGGAGCCAGACCGGCAAACCGACCGTCGCGAGTGATTGGCGTGCGTTCGCAGGGTTCGCCCTGATCGCGCTCGCGGTCGGCCTGTACGACAGTCACAGCCAGTTTCCGGGTTGGCGCGCGGCGCTGCCGGTAGTTGGGTCCGCGCTGCTGCTGTCGGCTCCCGCTGCCTGGCTCAATCGCAGCCTGCTCGCCAGCCGGCCGATGGTATGGATCGGGCTGATCAGTTATCCGCTGTATCTCTGGCACTGGCCGCTGCTGGTGTTCTTTGCGCTGATCAAGTTCAGTCCGCTGACGCTGCTCGAGCGCGGCCTGATCCTGCTGCTCAGCGTGCTGCTTGCCTGCGCGACCTACCGCTTCATCGAGAAGCCGCTGCGTTTCGGCCGGCCGCAGCCGCGCAAATTGGTTGCGCTGGGTGCCAGCATCGTGCTCATCGCCGCGCTCGGTGGCACTGTCGTTTGGGGGCGTGGCTATGATTTCCGCCTGCCGCCGGAAATCCGCGCCATGGCCGGTGTGTCGACACAATCAGCGCAATGGCGGTACCACCGATGCCTGCTCGATCTCGGCCGCGACACATCGTTCGCAGATGATTGCGTCGATCTGGGCCACCGTCCGCTGGTCGTGATCTGGGGCGACTCGACCGCGGGCGCGCTGTTGCCCGGATTGCGGAAAGTGCAGGAGACGAAGAATTTCGGCATCGCGCAGTTCACCTCGGCATCCTGCGTCCCCATCCTGAATGTCGATGTGCCCGGCACGCCCAACTGCCGCGCGATGAATGACAAGGTGTTCTCACTGATCCGCGATATCAGGCCCGACATCGTGCTGATGCACGGCACCTGGGATCGCTATCCGGACAAGATCGCCGAGACCGCCGCCGCGCTGAAGCGTGAGACCGGCGCGCGCGTGGTCGTGCTCGGTGCGGTGCCGACCTGGCGGCGCGGGCTGCCGAATGAAGTGCTGCGTTATTTCCTGCTTTATCACGACCTGCTCCCGGCGCGCTGGAGCGGCGGCGTGACCAGCGGATGGTTCGACGCGGTGATGCGTGACAAGCTTGCGCCCGCCGGTGCGGACTTCGTCTCCGCCTGGGATGTGCTGTGCAATGGCGAGGGCTGCCTGACCCGGATCGGCGACAGTGCCGGCGATATCACCGCAAGCGACGGCATTCACCTCACCGAGAAGGGTTCGGCCTATCTCGTCGACGCGGTGATTGACCGTGTGCTCGACGGGCGCAAAGCAAGCGATCCGGGAAAGTAGCGTCAGCCGCGGCGGCTGATGCGGCCTGCGTCGACGTCGAAGATCTCGCCATTGGCCCCAATATCGACGAACGCGGCAGGATCGGCGCCGGTCATCCAGACCTGCGCGCCGAGCTTTGCCAACTCGTCGAACAGCGCCTTGCGCCTGTTCGGATCGAGATGCGCCACCACTTCGTCGAGCAACAGCAGCGGCACGATGCCGGTCATCTCGGCGACCAATGTCGCATGTGCCAGCACCAGCCCGATCAGAAGCGCCTTCTGCTCGCCGGTGGAGGCGTCGCGTGCCGGCATGTTCTTCGGCGCGTAGACGACCTGCAGATCGGTCAGATGCGGGCCGTCGAGCGTGCGTCCGGCGGCGGCATCCCGCGCGCGGCTGAGGCGCAGGATCTCCCGGTAGCGGTCCTCGACGGCCGTTGCGGGCTCGCTGAGCAGTGCATTCTCTATCCAGCCGTCGAGCGCGATCTCGGCGGAAGGAAACGCCGAGCCCTGCGCGCGCTCGCGCAGCATCGCCGACAGTCTTGCGGCGGTCTGGCCGCGCGTCGCCGCCACCGCGACCGCAAGCTCTGCGGTCTCGCGTTCGATCGCGCCGCACCAGTGGTCGTCATAATTGCGCACTTCCAGGAGGCGATTGCGCGAGCGCAGCGAGCGCTCCAGCGCCGAGACGCGGCTGGAATGCTCGGAGTCGATCGCAAGCACCAGCCGATCGAAGAACCGCCGTCGCTCGGAGGCCGCGCCCATGAACAAGCCGTCCATCGCAGGCGTGAGCCACACCATGCGCAGATGGTCGCCGAAGGCCGCGGCCGAACCCACCGGCTCGCGATCGATGCGGCAGCGCCGGCTGACGCTCTCGCCCCCTTGCGCGGGCGCTTCGATCCCGGTGCCGAGCGTCGACAGTCCCAGCGCGCCCTCGACCTCGGCGGAGACCGCCCAGGAACCTTCGCCCTGGTTGTCGGCGACGTCTTCCAGCGTCGCGCGGCGCAGGCCCCGCCCCGGCGCCAGAAACGAGATCGCCTCGAGGCAATTGGTCTTGCCGGCACCGTTCGGCCCGACCAGCACCACCACGTCACCACGCGTCGAAACGCTCGCCGCCCGATAATTGCGGAAATGCGTCAGCGACAGCCGATGGATGCGCGAAGGGGTCATGTCGTTCGTCGTCCTTCCCCTCTCCCCTTGTGGGAGAGGGTGGCGCCTCGCGAAGCGAGGCGACGGGTGAGGGGTATCTCACAGCTCGGCAAGCTTTGCGAGAATGTCCTCCAATATCGCGCCGGGTTGCAGCAGCACATCGTTGTTCCAGTAACGTGCGACACGAAAGCCTTCCGCGATGAGGGCGGCTTCTCTCACCGCATCTCGTGTCGATGACGCGTGCTGACTGCCGTCTATTTCGATGACGAGGCGCTTCTCGAAACAGACGAAGTCGAGAATATAGGTCTGAAACGGGACTTGGCGACGAAACTTCAGGTGTGAAAGGCGTCGATCGCGGAGCAATCGCCACATCTTCGCTTCGGCATCGGTCGGCTCCCGCCGCATCTTCTTCGCGAAGGTGCGGATGCGCTTGGCGATCGGCCGATGGTGTGGTGTTTGCGGCGCGAACCCCTCACCCGGCGCCTCACTTCGTGAGGCGCCACCCTCTCCCACAAGGGGAGAGGGTACGTCGGAGCGCGTTTCGCGGGACGAGGTCACACCCGCATGGGCATCAGCACGTACAGCGCGCTCTTGTTGTCCTTGTCCTGCACCAGCGTCGGCGAGCCGGGATCGGCGAGTTTCAGGACTGCGACTTCGCCCTCGATCTGGGCGGCGATGTCGAGCAAATAGCGCGAGTTGAAGCCGATATCGAGTGCGTCGGAGGCGTATTCGACCTCCAGTTCCTCGGTGGCGCTGCCGGAATCCGGGTTTGTCACCGACAGCACGAGCTTGCCTGCCGACAGCGACAGCTTGACCGCGCGGCCGCGCTCGCTGGAGATGGTCGAGACGCGGTCGACGGCGGCTTCAAAATCCTTCTTGTCGACCACCAGTTCCTTGTCGTTGTTCTGCGGGATCACGCGGCCGTAATCGGGGAAGGTGCCGTCGATCAATTTCGAGGTCAGCACCACATTGCCGAGCGTGAAGCGGATCTTGCCCGGCGAGAGCTCGATGGTGATTTCCGCCTCGGTATCCTCGATCAGCCGCTGCACTTCGCCGACGGTCTTGCGCGGCACGATCACGCCGGGCATGCCGGCGGCACCCTTCGGCTGCACCAGGTCGACCTGCGCCAGGCGATGGCCGTCGGTCGCGACGCCGCGGAGCGTCGCCTGTTGGGCGCTGCCCGCCGAATGTAGGTAGATGCCGTTGAGGTAATAGCGTGTCTCTTCGGTCGAGATCGCAAACTGCGTGCGGTCGATCAGGCGCTTGACGCCGGCGGCGGGAAGCGAGAACGAATGCGTCATGTCGCCGGCGGCCAGATCCGGGAAATCGCTCTCCGGCAGCGTTTGCAGGGTGAAGCGCGAGCGGCCGGCCCGGATCGCCAGCACCGAGCGGTCGCCGTCCGCCTCCAGCACGATCTGGGAGCCGTCGGGCAGCTTGCGCACGATGTCGTAGAACATGTGGGCGGGCACCGTCGTCGAGCCGGCGGTGGCGGTTTCCGCGGCCAGCGTCTCCGTCACCTCGAGATCGAGGTCGGTCGCCTTCAGCGAGAGTTTGGCATTTTCGGCGCGGACCAGCACATTGCCGAGGATCGGGATGGTGTTGCGACGTTCGACCACGCGATGCACGTGGCTGAGCGACTTCAGGAGTTGCGCGCGCTCGACGGTGACCTTCATTGCAATACCCGCCAGATCCCTGAGTTGAGCATGGTCTGTCCGAAAACCGGTAACCCACCGTGCTCTGAGATGGAAAGGCCGGGCGGCCATGGGGCGCGCCGCGGCGTTTGAGGCCCGAAAGCCGATCAATCCATGGGATTTGACCAAACCGTCGGGGGGACCGCAAGGTGGCGCGGATAACGCGCGAGCGCAAGGGAGCGGGACGCCGTTCCCCACGTTTTCAGGCATAAAGGTCCCTCCCGCCCCGGAAAACGGGACGGGAGGGAAGAATTCATTCCTGCAATTGGCGCTTCAGGGATTCGACCTCTTCGGAGAGCGAGTTGTCCTTGGCGACCAGTGCTTCGATCTTGCGCACGGCATGGAGCACCGTGGTGTGGTCGCGCCCGCCGAAGCGCCGGCCGATCTCGGGCAGCGAGCGGAGCGTCAGCGTCTTGGCCAGGTACATCGCGACCTGGCGCGGACGCACCACGTTCGCCGTGCGGCGCGAGGACAAGAGGTCGGAACGGCTGACATTGTACTGCCGGGCGACCACGCGCTGGATGTCCTCGATCTTGATGCGCTTCGGCTCCTGCGGGCGGATCAGATCGCGGACCTCGCGCTCGGCCATCTCCAGCGTCACCGGCTGGTTGTTCAGCTTGCTGTGCGCGAGCAGGCGGTTGATCGCGCCCTCGAGGTCGCGGCCATTATGGGTGATGGTGCGCGACAGATAGTCCAGCACCTCGTCCGGCACGTCGAAGCTTGCGTGATGGACGCGGGCCGCGGCCACGCGCGATTTGAGGATGCCGAGGCGCAGCTCCTCGCCGAGCGATCCCATTTCGACCACGAGCCCGCCAGCAAGCCGCGAGCGCACGCGATCGTCGAGGCTTTCCAGATCGGACGGCGGACGATCGGCCGCGATCACGACCTGGCGGCCGGCATCGATCAGCGCATTCAGCGTGTGACAGAACTCGGCCTGAGTCGATTTGCCTTGCAGGAATTGCAGGTCGTCAATCACCAGCACGTCGATGCCGCGCAGCGCTTCCTTGAACGCCAGCGCCGTCTGCGTCTTCAGCGCCGCGACGAACCCGTACATGAATTTTTCCGCGGTGAGATACAGCACCTTGCGCTCGCCACCGGAATTGCCGGCCCAGGTCACTGCCTGCAGAAGATGGGTTTTACCGAGCCCCACGCCGGCATGGATGTAGAGCGGGTTGAACATCACGGGATCGCCGCGACGACCTTCCGCAACCTGGCGCGCCGCCGCATGCGCGAGCGTATTCGAGCGGCCGACCACGAAGCTCGCAAATGTCAGCCGCGGATCGAGCGGTGAACCACCGAGCGCATCGTGGCTCGCCGATACCGGCGCGGTCGCGGTCGAACGCAGTTCGACAGAAGGCCGTCCTTCCGGACGCTCGACGCGGCGCGTTTCTGCCGGCGCGGGAATCTCCTTCACCGTGGCCGAAGGCCGCACTGCCGTGCGCACGGTCAGATCGATGCGATGCACCTCCGGCATCTCGGCCTGCCAGCAGGAGAGCACGCGATCGGCGTAGTGCGCCTGGATCCAGCTCTTCAGGAATCGGGTCGGAACCGACAGGCGGACGCTTTCGTCCTGCACGCCCTCAAGATCCATGCGTGCAAACCAGCTCGTATAGACATCCTCCCCTACGCTCGTCCGCAACCGTCCCTTCACCCGCGACCAGCGATCCTGTTCCGTGTTTGTCATTGCCTGAAGACTTTTCTCAAGAGTAGTGCCGTTGATTGTGAAAGCGCCGTGCATGTTTCTTGCCACGGCGCGACCTCGAGCGAGGCCTTCTGTTCCGGGCACATCTCTCCCGTTCGGCGAAACCGCCGCAGGGCAGATTATGTGCTGGAACAGACGTGCGTTCGCGAGGTCAGCGCGTACTCGAAGGAGTATCTGGAGTTCGCGTGGAGCTGTTTGCGGAAGAGCAATTCAAGGTGTCGAATACGGACTTGTCTGAAATGCGCAATTCGAATGCTGCGATGGTTCCGTAAATCATACTGCCTCCCCCTCTCGCCGCGATTGCGCGCGGCGAGCAATCCGCTCGCAAGTGGTCCAAATTCAGTGTGCCGCTCCCAAACATCGAAATGTCCAGTGCTGCGCCGCCGCGTAGTTCAGTCCTTGTCAACCCATTCACGGGCACCGCGTTCCCCGCTGCTTAAGGCTGCGGCTGTTGCGTGTCTCCCCAGTTCGTCTCTCTCGCAGCGCGGACGCTGCGATCGAGAAATCCAGACACAGAACAACCGTTCTCATATTGCTATGAGTTGCCAACTCAGCTTCGCTTGGAAAGCGTCGCTAACGCGCACACCGCCGCCGATTTGCACGTCCGCCCGTGGGTCTAAGATCGCGCTGATCTTAAGAGCCGTGGGCGCCGCGAACGCATAAACAAATACACCAAGCGCGATTTCTGACAATCCGTTGTTTGTGGCTCGTGAGTTGAGTCTTCGCCGGTGTTGCGGCATTGCAATTGCGAAACCGGAAAGCAAGTTTTTGAATCACCGCGCAGATTCGCGCGTGTCACAAAGCGCGGTGTAACGGAAAAAAAAGTTCATAAAATATTTACGTAGCATCTCGGCGGCGCCATTTTTCAAACAAGTCGGCTTCGCTATGTGGGTAAGTGATTAGCGAGACGAAGTTTTTCGCGATTGCTTTTGGAGGGTAACCCTTCGCGGCTTTTCGCCGAGGAAATGTTTAGTGCTATTCCATTATGTGGCGCGCGCGTGCGTATTTAATCGCGTCGTCGCGTGTGAGGCGCAGCAAGAACTGCAGGTTCGGTAAAACTACGGACGCGCGGAATATGGCACACGCGCTGTCCTGCAACAGCGAGTCACTTCGGGAGCACAGTCGTTCGAAGCTTCGCAAAAGAAAAAGGCCCGGCGTAAAGCCGGGCCCTTGACGAAAGTGTTTTTCCGTCAGCTCACTTCGCCAGCTTGGCGATCTGATGCGTCAGGCGCGAGACTTTGCGGCTCGCAGTATTGCGGTGAACGATGTTGCGCTGTGCGGCCTTCATCAGTTCGGGCTCGGCATGCGCCATCGCCTTCAGCGCTGCATCGCGGTCGCCGCGCTTGATCGCTTCTTCGACCGTGCGAACCGCACCACGCATCTGGGTGCGGCGCGACTTGTTGATGATGGTGCGGCGGGCAATCTTGCGGGTCGCCTTCTTGGCGGAAGTGGTGTTGGCCATGGTCTCAATTGTCCTTCGGCGTTGGTCGCTCTGTTGGTCGGGCTCGAGCGCGCCGGCCGTTGAAATCGCGTGATCTACTCTGCTGTGTTGTCGAGATGTGTTCTTGAGGGAGCCGTGCCCAGAAGCAAAAGTCCCGGCGGCCGCCCGTCCAAAGAACAGCGGCGGCAGGATTGCGCCCGCCGCCATTGCGCGGTCTTATAGAGGGGCCGGCCCCCAGCGTCAACGTTTTCCACCCGGTTCGGAGGGCCGAAACCGGCAGAAAATGGCCGCCAAGGTGCTGAACAGGTTGAATTTCCGCCCTTCCTGCCGTTAATGGGCCTTGGCGCGCTTGGGGCGGACAGGGACTAAGGGTGAGGCATGATCCGCGGGTTTTTTCGGTTAATCGGCCTGCTGCTCCTGGCCGGCGGATTTGTTTTCATGGTCTATGACGGCGCCCGCTTCGTCGCCGATCAGACCCTGCGCTTCACCCGTTTCGGCCAGTTCTGGAACGACATCCACCAGTCCAGCCAGGCGGCCTTCCGTGCCTGGATCGAGCGCACCGCGCCTTTCCTCTGGGACAGCGTGATCAAGATCATCCTCGACCAGCCGGTTTTCGTCGTGCTCGGTGTCGCCGGCATCCTCTTGATGATCCTGTTCCGGCCGCGCAAGCCGCTGATCGGCTACGCGCGCGATTGATCGTAACTTTGCTCCTTCGGGTTGTGGGGACGTAACAGGGCTGCCAGATCGCGCGTAAATACCTATATGAGGGCCTAGCCGGCCGAAGCCGCTCTCGGCTTCAGGCCGATGTGCCCGCCTGGAGGTAATCCATGTTGTTCATGCGCAAGACCACCACGTTGCCGAGTGCAGCCGAAGCGCTGCCGGGACGCGCCACGCCGATCCCGACCGGCACCACCCACTTCGTCAACGGCAGCAAGCTGCAGCCGCCTTATCCTGAAGGTCTGGAGCAGGCGGTGTTCGGGCTCGGCTGCTTCTGGGGCGCCGAGCGCAAATTCTGGGAGCTCGGCGATGGCATCTACACGACCGCCGTTGGCTATGCCGGCGGCTACACGCCGAATCCGACCTATGAGGAGGTTTGCTCCGGTCGTACCGGCCACACCGAAGTGGTGCTGGTCGTGTTCGATCCGAAGAAGATCTCCTACGAGCAACTCCTGAAGACATTCTGGGAAAATCACAACCCGACGCAGGGCATGCGTCAGGGCAACGATGTCGGCACGCAATATCGCTCCGCGATCTACACCTTTGGCGACGCGCAGCGGAAGGCCGCGGAGGCCTCGAAGGCCGCCTATCAGAAAGCGCTTTCGGCCAAGGGCCTCGGTCCGATCACCACCGAGATCGCAAAGGCCGGCGAGTTCTATTTCGCGGAAGACTATCATCAGCAATATCTCGCCAAGAATCCGGCGGGCTATTGCGGCCTTGGCGGCACCGGCGTGTCGTGCCCGATCGGGGTCGGCGTCACCGCCTGATCGCGTTCTCCCTCGCCCCGCAAGAGCGGGGCGAGGGAGTTCTCTCTAACAAACCATTTGTTAACCATAACCGGTGCAAGACTAGGCTGTCTCGCTTTTCAGGGATGGCCAGGGTGCGGGTTGCACGCGCGTTTCGATTGCCGATCACTGCCGTTATGACTGCACTCGTGCTGTCAGGCTGCATGCACGCGAGCGGCCCGGTCGCGGTCGCTCCAGCGCCGGCCGATCTCGACTCCATGGCTTATGGCGGGCCCGCCACCCCTGCGCCGGTCGCAGTCGCCAGCAGCGGCGGTGGCGCCGTCGGCGCGCTTCGCTCCGCCTTTGCCGCTTCACCCCGCGCGGCCTATGCGGCGGCGCCGGTTGCTGCGGTCCGCTACGACTCGGCCTATCATCTCGATGCCGGCGACCGGCTGCGCGTCGTGGTCTACGGCCAGGAGGGGCTCACCAACACCTACGCGATCGATGCTGCCGGCTCGATCACCATGCCGCTCATCGGGCAGGTGCCCGCGCGCGGCAGGACGACGTCGGGGCTCGCAGGCGAGATCGCGGCAAAGCTGCGCAGCGGCTATATCCGCGAGCCTTCGGTCGCCGTCGAGATCGAGGCGTACAGGCCGTTCTTCATCCTGGGCGAAGTCGCCGCGCCCGGACAATATCCGTACGTGCCCAACATGACCGTCGAAAGCGCCGTGGCGATTGCGGGCGGCTTCTCGCCGCGCGCCAAGCGCGACGTGGTGACGCTGACGCATACCGACGCTGGCGGCTCGGGGCGCTACACCGTGCCGCTCGGCACGCCGATGAGTCCCGGCGATACGGTGTTCGTCGGCGAGCGGTGGTTCTAGGCTAGGCGACACTCTCTCCACTCGTCATTCCGGGGCGATGCGAAGCATCGAGCCCGGAATCCATTTCGCCGCCGGCGCCTGCGGCCCGATGGATTCCGGGCTCACGCTGCGCGTGCCCCGGAATGACGGTGGAGAGAGTGCGCTATTTCAAATGCTTCGCGAAGAACGCCAGGCTGCGCGGCCAGGCGATGTCGGCGCTGGCCTTGTCGTAGCTCGCCCGTTCGTCGCAGTGAAAGCCGTGCTGCGCGCCGGGATAGATGTGGATCTCGACCTCGGGTCGCTTGGCCTTGATGGTCTCCACATCGGTCAAAGGAATGCCGCTGTCCTTCTCGCCGAAATGCAGTTGCGTCGGCATTTTCGGCTTGTCGTCGGCAAAGCGGACGATGGCGCCGCCGTAATAGCCGACGGCTGCCTTCAGGCCCGTCAGCTTGGTCGCCGCGACATAGGCGACGCTGCCGCCGAGACAGAAGCCGATGATGCCGACCGGGCCGACGCTCTTCACGGCATCAATCGCAGCCTGCGTGTCGCGCAGTATCGCCGTCCAATCCGGATTGGCGACGAACTTTCGCGCAACGGCGATTTCATCAGGGGAATAGCCGCTCTGGAAATTCGGCTCGCTGCGGTCGAAGATCGAGGGTGCGATCGCGACATAGCCTTCCTGCGCGAGGCGGTCGCAGACCGAGCGGATGTGGTGGTTGACGCCAAAAATCTCCTGGATCACCACGATCGCGCCCTTTGGCGCGCCGGACGGGTCCGCGCGGTAGCCACCGAGCTTGAAGCCGTCCGAAGCCGTCAGCGTGATATCATGTCCCATGGGTCATCCCTTCTCGTTTGAGGGTTGCAATTACCGTTCGCGAAAGAGCAGCGGGTAGATCATGATCCGATTACGGAATCGGATCATGATCTCATCTCTTGTTTGAGCGTGATCTTTTCGGAAAACCGGTTTCCACTTTTCCGGATCATGCTCTACCGCCACATCCAGTTCTGGCCCCAGTCGGCTTTCCAGCCGGCGAGTCGTCCTTTGCGGAACTGCAGAAACAGCCGGTCCTTGTGCGGGAACAGGCCGCTGCCGCCGAGGTCACGGAAGGTGAGATAGATCTCATTGCCGGGACGTCCTTTGAGGTAGGTGAGGGGCGTGCCGAGCGCGCGCGACGTTTCTTCCACGTCCATCCCGAACACCAGCGGCGCGGTGTTCGACAGCGTTGTAACGAAGTAAGATGGCGCAGGAGCAGGACCGCCAAATGGCGGCAGGTGTTGCGCGCAGGCCGGTTCCGCGGCAGCGGCGAGCACGAGCACGAGCAGTGTCGCGGTCATCCTCCTCATGACGCAGCCTTCTGCTCCGACTTGACTTCGAGGCTATCGAGGAACGGCAACACCGCCTCGATGAAGGCTTGCGGCTGATCGATATTGACGGCGTGGCCGGCGGCCGGGATCACGATCTTCTGCGTGCCGGGGATCTTGGCCGCCATGTAGTCGGAGGCGGCGAGGAACGGCGTGTCGTCGGCGCCGACCACGATCAGCGACGGCACCTTGATCTCGGGCAGCGACTCGATCACGCGCGCGTCGCGCTGGGTCAGCATGCCGCGGGCGGCAAGCGCAAGACCAGTGGCATCGCGGTGCGTTACCGTCGAGCGCTCACGGCTGAACGACTTTAAAAGGTCCAGGCCTTCGCGCTCGAACTTCTCTGCGGTGTCGTAAGCGCGCTTGTTCCAGGCATCGCGGGCGTCGTCCTTCTTGAAGCCGGGTCCGGTGTCGATGATCAGGAGCGCGCGCACCCGCTCAGGGTAGGCGCGATAGAATGCAAGCGACATATAGCCGCCGAGCGAGAGCCCGCCGACGATCGCCTTTTCCGCGCCGACCGTATCGAGCAGCGCGGCCATGTCGGCGACCGTCAGGGCTTCGCTATAGGCCGCGGGATCGCTCGGATAGTCCGACTGGCCGTGGCCGCGCATGTCCCACAGCACCAGCCTGTGGCGCTTCGACAGCGCCCCGACCTGGCCCTGCCACATCGCGGAGGTCGATGAATAGCCGTGGGTCAGAAGCAGGGGAGGGCCATCGCCATGGACCTCGTAATAAATCTCGACCCCATCTCGCTTGATTTTCGGCATTGCGTTTCCCCGACCAGATTTTCCGCAGCGATGCTGCGCAATCATCCTAGCGCGATCCGTTCGCGGGTGGGAAATGCAGAAATGGAAGGCCCGATCGTTAAAATTCTAGCATTGGCGCTAGACCCCCGTTCATCACGCCTATTAAGCCGCAGGGAACCCATTCTCCGCTAGCCTGGCTTGTCGATCGTCATTGCGAACGCCCAAGGATTTCATGACAGCGTTAGCCAACAAGACTTCGCTAAGACGCCGCCTGTTGCTGGCGTCGGATCGAGGCGACCAGAGCAGCGAACTGGCGAGGATTTTGCGGTCCGTCGGCGAGGTCGATACCATCTCGACCGCGGAGATTCCCGAGAAGCCCGCGGATAATCTTTCGGGCATCGTGGTCGACATCAACCTGCGCTCGCCCGAGAGCGTGCAACTCGTGCGCAACAAGCTCAGGACGGAAGCCTATCGCGAAATGCCGCGCCTGTTCGTGCTGCAGGATGCATTGCACCACGCGACCATGCAGGCCTGGGCGCTCGGGGCCACCGACACGATCTCGCGTCCGTTCGACGCTGCCGGACTGTTGCAGCGCATTCGCGCCGCGTTTCCGGACGCCGACGGCTACGATGAAACCGATCGCGGCAAGGCGCTGAACCGCGGCGTCGAGGCGGCGCACGCGGTCATGGTCAAGATGTTCGAAAAGCTGCCGGCCGGCGTGCCCCTGCAATTCAGCGACATCGTCGCCGCCGAGCGCAAGATCCTGAAGGCGATCAAGCACTCATCCTTGCGCGAATGGCTGACCATGGTCGGCTGCCATCACACCGACACCTATCGTCATTGCCTGTTCGTGACCGGCTTTGCGGTGGCGTTCGCGCAGCACCTCGGCATGCGAGAGGACGACCAGCGCCGCCTCGCCCGCGCGGCGCTCTTGCACGATGTCGGCAAGGCGTTCATCCCGACCTCGATCCTGGACAAGCCGACCGAATTGACCGCGGACGAGATGGCCGAGATGCGCGAGCATCCGCGGCGCGGCTACGAGGCGCTCATGGTCCAAGGCGGCTTTCCGCCTGAAATGCTCGACGTGGTGCTGCACCATCACGAGATGCTGGACGGCTCCGGCTATCCGAATGGCCTCCACGGCGGCCAGATCAGCGACATCGTGCGGGTCACCACCATCGTCGATATCTATGCCGCGCTGGTGGAGAGGCGCGCCTACCGGCTGCAGTTCACCCACGCCAAGGCGTTCGCGATCATGGAAGATATGGGCGCCAAGCTCGACCAGCAATTGCTGCAGGCGTTCCGCCCGGTCGCGTTCGGGCATTATTGATTCGGACTGCGCCGCCCGTGATTGCGAGGAGCCAACGGGTCCCGCCTCTGGCGGGCCCGATGACAGGCTCCACGACGAAGCGATCCATGCTTCCGCAAGCGGCACCATGGATTGCTTCGCTTCGCTCGCAATGACGTGGAGAGGCGTAGCTCCGGAAATGACGCGTCCGCGTGTCACTCCAGCAGCTTGCGCAATTCCGCCTTCGCGACCTTCTCCAGCGTCGAGCGCGGCATGTCGTCGACGAAGCGGATTTCGCGCGGCACCTTGAAGTCGGCGAGCGCGTTGCGGCAGGCGGCCATGACATCGTCGTGCAGGCCTGCGGGTGCGACGCCGCCTTGCGGAATGATGAAGACCACCGGCACCTCCTCGAGCATCGGGTGCTTCTTTGCAACCACCGCCGCCTCGCGCACGCCTGCGACCACCGCGATCACCTGTTCGATCTCGGACGCCGCGACGTTCTCGCCGCCGACCTTCAGCATGTCCTTGGCGCGGTCGCCGAACTTGACGAAGCCGTGTTCGAGCAACGTGACGCGGTCGCCGGTCAGGAAATAGCCGTGCTCGTCGAAGCTTTCCTGGGTAGCCTTTTCGTTGTGCAGATATTCCTTGAACAGCGACAATCCGGGAATGCCCTTGATCGAGAGATTGCCGGTGCCGCCGACTTCCGTCGCCGAGCCGTCATCATTGGTGATCCGGATCGAGTATTCGCTCGCCGCGCGGCCGATCGACATCGGCGCGTTCGGCTGGTCGACCTCGCCGACGATGCCGTGGGTGATGGTCTCCGTCATGCCCCACCAGCCGATGGTCCTGACGCCGAACGCGGCAAAGGCCGGCGGCTCGCACACGGCCGTGCCCCAGAGCCGGAACTTGTGGTTCTTCGGGATCTCGTGCTCCACCAGCGCCTTCATGCAGAATGGGATGGTCGAGGTCCAGGTGCAGCCATGCTCCAGCGCGACGCCCCAGAACCGGCTTGCGGAAAAGCGCGGCTGGATCACACAGGAGGCACCGACCCAGAGCGTCGCCAGCATCGAATAGGCCAGCGCATTGGTGTGGAACAGTGGCAGGTAGGTCTGGTGCACATCGCCGGCATGCAGGTCTTCGTGCGCGGCATTGACCTTGGCGCCCCACAGCGCATTGGCATGGGTCCACAACACCGCCTTCGGGCGCGATGTCGTGCCGGACGTGTATTGCACGCTGCAGGGGGCGAGCGGGTCGGTGGCGCGGCGCGGCCGGTCGGCGCTGTCGGCGAACAGCGCTTCAAAACTGTCGCTACGTGAGGTGGCCTGTGCCGGCGCGGCGCCGGCGTTATGCGAGATCACGGCGATCCAGCGCAGCTCGCGGCAATTGGCCGCGATCAGTTCCGCGTAGGCCGGCTGGGTGATGGCGGCGACCGCGCCGCAATGCCCGGCGAAATATTCCATCTCGGCGGCGGCCGAGCGCGTGTTGGTGGTGACCGCGATCGCGCCAAGTTCGACGCAGGCGAACCAGGCAAGCATCGCCTCGATGCAATTGTCGAGATGGATCAGCACATATTCGCCGGGCCTGATGCCGCGTCTCGCAAGTCCTGCGGCCAGCGCGCCGACGCGCTCGTGAAATTCGCCATAGGTCCATTTTCGCGCCGGCGCCTCGAACGGCGCCCAGATCAGAAACGGGTGATCGCGCCGGACCTCGGCGCGCATCCGAAGCAGCCACGGCACGTCGAGGCCTGCGAACGGTCCCACGATCCCAGGTGCTGCCTGTGAATTGGTCATGCTTCCTCCCGTGCAACCTTGCCGGCTGCTTTCGTCGTGCTTGTTCGGAGGACAGTTTTGCCACTGGATTCCGGCGCGATCAAATCGCGCTATTTCTCCCGTCATGGCCGGGCTTGACCCGGCCATCCACGAAACCGCGGCAAGCAAGACGTGGATGCCCGGGTCAAGCCCGGGCATGACGACTGAGGGCGTGCTCGGAAAGGTGCGCTTACTTCGCGCTTACTTGCCGCCATCCTCATACGACGAAATCTCGATCAGGCTGCCGTCGGGATCGCGGCAATAGACCGAGCGCAGCATGCCGCGCGCGCCATGCCTGGGCACCGGGCCTTCCTCGATCCTGACGCCGTTGGCCTTCAGATGCGCGACCACCTGATCGGGCGTGCTGGAGGTGAGGAAGCAGAGGTCCTCGCTGCCGGGCGTCTCGTGGTCGGCCGTGAACCACTCGATCTTGGAGGCATCGCGCGGCCGCACATTGATCTTCTGGTTGCCGAACTCCAGCGATGTCCGTGGCGCCTTGCCTTCGCCGGGATCGAACACCTTGACCTCCATGCCGAGGATCCTGCTGTACCATTCGGTGGATCGCGCCACGTCGGACACGTTGATCACGAGATGGTCGAGCGCGTTCACCTTGACGGCCATGGCCTCATCCTTTCGTCGCGGTCCAGCGCGCAGGCCGCGCACTGGCTGTCCAGTGCGTAGTTTGTTACAACGCGCGCCGTCACTAATTCAATAGAAACGGACCGGAGTGTGAACCCGGCCATATCGGAGGAAACTACATGATTTCACGCCGTACTGCGCTTGGCCTGATCGGTTCCGGGATTTCGACATTTGCGATCGGCCGCGCTTCGGCAGCGGCGGACTATCCGGCTCGGCCGGTCCGCTGGATCGTGGGCTATCCGCCGGGCGGCGCCACCGATATCCTCGCGCGCCTGATCGGGCAGCGGCTGTCGGAAAAGCTCGGACAGCAATTCGTGGTCGAGAACAAGCCCGGCGCCGGCAACAATATCGGCACGGAGGCGGCGATCAACGCCGAGCCGGACGGCTACACCGTGCTGCTGGTCAATCCCGCGAACTACATCAACGCCACGCTGTATGCGAATTTGAAGTTCAATTTCGTTCGCGACATCGCGCCGGTCGCCTCGTTCCAGCGGGTGCCGAACGTGATGACCGTCAACAAGGATGTCCCGGCCAAAAACGTCGCCGAGTTCATCGCATATGTGAAGGCCAATCCCGGCAAGGTGAACATGGCCTCATCAGGCAATGGCACTTCGGTACATCTCTCCGGCGAGATGTTCATGGCGATGAGCGGCGCCAAGATGCAGCACGTGCCCTATCGCGGCGCGGCGCCGGCCATCACCGACCTCCTTGCCGGTCAAGTGCACGTGATCTTCGACAACATGCCCTCGGTCATCCAGCATATCCGCTCCGGCTCATTGCGGGCGCTCGGCGTCACCACGGCGGAGCGTTCATCGCAACTGCCCGACGTGCAGGCCATCAGCGAGACCGTGAAGGGCTATGAGGCGAGCGCCTTGTTCGGCATGGGCGCGCCAAAGAACACACCGAAGGAGATCATCGCCAAGCTCAACAGCGAGATCAACGCTGTGATGGCCGAGCCGGCGATGAAAACACGTTTGATTGAACTGGGCGGCGAGCCGCGCATCCAGACGCCGGAGGCGTTCGGCGCGGAGATCGTCGCCGAGACCGAAAAGTGGAGGAAAGTCGTCGAGGGCGCCGGGCTCAAGGTGGAATAGGACACAAGCGCGCACCAGCCAGAACCTTCCTGCGGCAATCGCGTTCTGAACCTTGACGCCGGCGATGCGACTACGCAGATGCGGGGCAATGGTCAGCTTGGCCCAGGCGAAGGAGAACGACGATGCGCAAACTGATGTTGGCAGTGCTGGCCGTGATGGCCGTCGGGGCGGGTGTCACCGCCGGCTCCGCTCCCGCCGCGGCCTATGACTATCCCTGGTGCGCCCAAGGCAGGGGCTTCGGCATTCCGGGCGACTGCTCGTATCAAACCTACGGGCAATGCATGGCGAGCGCGTCCGGCCGCAACCTCTATTGCAACATCAATCCACGCGTCGCCTTCGGTCAGCAGCAGCCGCCGCGTCGCGGGCGCGTGCATAGGGACTATTATTATTACAACTGAGCTTGCGAACGGCGCGCTTCACGCGGTGCGCCTTCGCGGCGTGAGTTGATGTGCCCTCTCCCCTTGTGGGAGAGGGCTGCGCCGGCGTCAGCAACAGACCCGCTAGGGTGAGGGGTTGTCTCCACAATCACCGTCGCCCGCGGAGACAACCCCTCATCCGTCGCGCATTGCATGCGCGCCACCTTCTCCCACAAGGGGAGAAGGAAAGAACGGCGCGCGCTAGTCGCTTCTGTCCCCTTCTCTTGCGCGCCAAATTTTCGTGAATGTTCTCGCGATACGCGCCATTGACTCGTGATCGATCGCGTCTATACTAAACCATATGGTTAAGTATCTCGACGAGACGCTGGACCGCACTTTCGCGGCGCTTTCCGATCCCACCCGCCGTGCGCTTCTGGCACGGCTTGGCGAGAAGGACGACTTGTCCGTGAGCGAGCTCGCGCAGCCATTTCAGATGTCGCTGCCCGCGATCATGAAGCATCTCGACGTGTTGTCGGATGCCGGCCTGATCACGCGGGAGAAGACCGGCCGCACGGTGGCGTGCCGGCTGACCGCGCGCCCGATGGAGCAGGCGATGGACTGGCTCAATCGCTATGTGCGCTTCTGGTCCGACAATTTCGATCGCCTTGCCGCCTTCGTGGAGGAAGACCCATGGCCATCAGCACCGCCAGCTCCGGCCCCGCCGCGCGCCCCGGCCTCACCCTCACGCGCCGCCTCCGTGCGCGGCCGGAAAAAGTCTACGCCGCGTGGACCGAACCGGAAAACCTAGTGCAGTGGTTCGGGCCGGCGAATGTGAAGCCCGGCTCGGTGCGGGCTGAGCTCGACGTTCGCGCCGGCGGGCGCTACCGCATCAGTTTCACCGGCAACGACGGCGAATATCACGAAGTCGGCGGCGTCTATCGCGATGTCGTGCCAAACGAGCGATTGGTGTTCACCTGGGCCTGGCATTCGACGCCCGAGCGCGAGTCGCTGGTGACGGTATCGCTGAGGTCAGATGGCGCCGGCACGCTGCTGACCTTCCATCACGAGCAGTTCGTCGACGAGACCGCGCGCGACAATCATGAGCGCGGATGGACGGAGCTGTTCACCAAGCTGGAAAGTTTCATCGCTTGAATACTGTCAAGGGAGGACACCATGCAGCCACACAAAGTCGTGTCACGGGAGGAGTGGATTGAAGCCCGCAAGGTCCATATGGCGCATGAAAAGGAGCTCACCCGTGCCCGCGATGCCCTCAGCGCGGAGCGTCGGGCATTGCCCTGGGTCAAGATCGACAAGGCCTACATGTTCGACGGCCCGAACGGCAAGATAGCGCTCGCCGACCTGTTCAAGGGCAGGCCGCAACTCGTGGTGCAGCACTTCATGTTCGGGCCCGATTGGGACGAAGGCTGCAAGAGCTGTTCGTTCTGGGCCGACGGATACGAGCGCATGATCCCGCATCTTGCAGCGCGCGACACCACGCTGGTGGCAATCTCGCGTGCGCCATTCGAGAAGCTGGAAGCGTTCAGGAAACGGATGGGCTGGACGTTCGACTGGCTGTCCTCGGCCAACAGCGACTTCAACCATGATTTCGCGGTGTCGTTCACGCCGGAAGAAGTGAAGTCGGGCGCTAAGATCTACAATTTCGGCACGTCCGGCTTTGGTATCGAGGAGGCGCCTGGCATCAGCGTGTTCTACCGCGACGAGACCGGCAACGTCTTTCACACCTATTCGTGTTTTGCCCGAGGTACCGACATGATGAATGCGGCCTACCACTATCTCGATCTCACGCCGCTCGGCCGGCATGAAGAGGGCCTGCCTTATCCGATGGACTGGGTGCGGCACCGTGACCAATACCAGCCGATGCCGTTTCAGGCATCCTGTTGCCATAGCTGACGCACCCACAAACCGTCATTGCGAAGCAATCCACCGCAAGCAGAGAAATGGATTGCTTCGTTGCTTCGCGCCTCGCAAGGACGGGAACAACAACAGGAATCGCCCATGCCCTATGTCGATGGCTTCATCGTCGCCGTCCCGAAGAAGAATCTCGCCGCCTATGCCCAGATGTCGCGAAAGTGCGGCAAGATCTGGCGCGAGCATGGCGCGCTGGACTATCGCGAATGGGTCGCCGAGGACGTCAAGCCCGGCAAGCTCACCTCGTTCCCGCAAAGCGTCAAGCTGAAACCCGGCGAAACCGTCGTGTTCGCCTGGATCACCTACAAATCGCGTGCCCAGCGCGACAAGATCAATGCCAAGGTGATGGCGGATGAGCGTCTCAAACCCATGATGAACGGAAAGTCGATGCCCTTCGACGGCAAGCGCATGATCTATGGCGGATTTGCGAGCCTGGTGAAGGTGTAGCGGCGCTGGCGCTACACAAACTGTTTCCATGGAGACGGCCGAAGTGATCCCAGTCGGCCGCTGGCCGACTTGCGCCGGTGTTGCGACTCGGTATACTTTGCAATGCAAAGTTCGGACAACCGATGCGCGACCTCGACAAGGCCCTGGCCGATATCCTCGCCATCCGCAGCCAGATTGCGGCGGGCACGGCGTTCCGCGGCTATGGCCCGGCGACCGTGGCCGCCACCGGCGGCGTCGCGTTCTTGACAGCCATCCTGCAGTTCCTCTGGCTCAACAATCCGACCGGGAACCCGCTCACCTTCTTTGGCGGCTGGACCGTCGCCGCGCTGCTTTCGGCCGCGCTGATCTGGACCGAGATGCGGGCGCGCTCGCGCCGGCATCATTCCGGGCTCGCGGACGCCATGATCCAGCAAGCGGTCGAGCAGTTCCTGCCCGCGGGCGTCGCCGGCGTCTTGCTCGCGATCCTGTTGTGGAAGTTCGCGCCCGAAACGCTGTGGATGCTGCCCGGCCTGTGGCAGGTGCTGGTGAGCCTCGGCGTGTTCGCTTCTGTCCGCTCGTTGCCGCGCAGCATCGCCTTTGCCGGCGCCTGGTATTTCCTCTCGGGCTTTGCGGTGCTGGTGGTCGCGAGCCAGAGCCACGCGTTGTCGCCCTGGACCATGGGCCTGCCCTTTGTCGTCGGTCAGGTTTTGATGGCTGCCCTGTTGTATTTCGCCACCGGAGAAAACGATGTCGAAGATTGAAGCCAACACCGCGCCGTTCTCCTATGACGGTCTCGACCGCGTGATCCACGAGAAGGCGCGACTCGGGCTGATGACCTCGCTGATGACGCATCCCAAGGGATTGGCGTTCGCCGATCTCAAGCAGCTTTGCGGATTGACCGACGGCAATCTCAGCCGTCATCTGCAGGTGTTGCAGGAAGCCGGACTCGTCGAAGTCACCAAGAGGTATGAGGGCAATCGCCCGCACACCACTTGCCGCCTCACCAAGGCGGGCCGCCGCCGCTTCCTCGACTATCTGGCTGTGCTGGAACGGCTGGTGCGCGACGCCGCCAAGGCCGCGGGCAAGGAGGGCGCCGCGCCTTCCCAGCTCGGCATCCTGCCGGCCTGATCACGATTCCCTTTTTTGATCGGAGACTTTGTAATGCAAAGTGATCTTTCCTCCAAACTTCACGTCGGCATCATCATGGACGGCAATGGAAGATGGGCGACGCGGAGGGGGTTGTCGCGGCTGCGCGGCCACGAGGCCGGGGTCGAAGCGATCCGCCGCATCGTCGAGGCAGCGCCCGAACAGGGGATCGGCACGCTGACACTCTATGCCTTCTCCAGCGACAATTGGCGCAGGCCGAAGACCGAGGTCACCGCGCTGATGGGCCTGTTGCGCTTCTATCTCGCCAACGAGATCCAGGCGCTGGTGCGCAATGGCGTCCGCCTCACCGTGATCGGCCGCCGCGATCGTCTGCCCAACGGCATTGCGGCTGCGATCGCCCGTGCGGAAGACGCAACGGCCGATGGCGACACCCTGCATCTGCGCATCGCGATCGATTACTCCGCCCGCGATGCCATCCTCAACGCCGCGACGCGGGTCGCCGGCTTTGGCAAGCTCACGCGCGAGGCCTTCTCAGAGCTCGTCACCGGCGAGCCGAATCTGCGCGACGTCGATCTCATCATCCGCACCAGCGGCGAAAAGCGCCTGTCCGATTTCATGCTGTGGGAAGGCGCCTACGCCGAGCTGCACTTCACCGATCGGATGTGGCCGGAGTTCGACGGGGACGATCTCGCCGAGGCGCTAGCCTCCTTCCACGGCCGGGAACGCCGCTTTGGCGGCTTGCAAGCGGTCGCGCTGGAGGAAGTGCCGAGCCTCTGAGCTTGGCCCTCGGCGCCATTGAGCCCGCGACCAGGTCGGCCTCGAACCGCAGGAAAATCGGCGCCGCGGCAAGATGGCTTGTCGAAGCCGCGCCTGATTTGCGTCATCGTCGTCACACTAGGTTAACCCTTAGCGGCTAGCTAGGCGCACTGACCTTCCCGCGAACCAGTACAACCAGGGTCATTCCCATGGACAAGCAGATGCGCTGCCAATGCGGCCGGCAACGGACCGTCGCGCTGGACAAGCATTTTCGTACCGTCCTGCATTGTGAGAATTGCGACGTGGTCGAGCGGGCCGAGCCGGTGAGGCCGCGCGAGCACGCCCAGGCCGCACTCCAGGACGCCTGAGCCGGTCTCCACTTCGCCCAGGGATGCTCTAACTGCCCGACGCGAGCTCCACGAGCTTGGCGATCGTATTGATGTTCCGCGCGGTGCCGTTTGCGGCTGCCGGTATCTTCAGCTTCGAGCGACCCATGCCTGAGCGATAGGCGACATAGATCTCGCGCTTGCCGAGGCGCACGTCCTCGTCCTGCTGCCCCCTGATCGCGGCAAGCGCATCGGGCGGCGGCGCTTCGTCGAGGAAGATCGCAACCGTCCAGTTCGGCTGCGCCTTGGGGAACGGATTGGCCTTCAGCACCGCGGCCATCTCCTCCGCAGTCCTGATCACCACGCCGATCGGGCTGCCCGCATAGGCCTGCAGCCGCTTCTCCAATGCAGCCTTCACCTTCCCGGCGGGCAATTTGCTGTCGAACACCACATTGCCGCTGGCGATATAGGTTTGTACGCTTGCAAATCCTTCGGCGACGCACATCGCTTTCAGCTCGGCCATTGGCAGCTTGCCGGTTCCGCCTACATTCACGGCACGGAGCAGGGCAATATAGGTTGGCATTCCAGACCGTATCCAAGGAGGGAGGCCGTGAGCATGCCACAGGCGCGCCAACAGGAGCTACAGGACAAACCGAGGTCAACTTGAAAAACCTTCCGATCACCCTGGCCGATATCAGGGCCGCCGCGGCCACCATCCGCGATTCCGTCATCGTCACCGCCTGCAACCAGAGCCGGACGCTGAGCGAGATCTGCGGCTGCGAGATCTGGCTCAAATTCGAGAATTTGCAGTTCACCTCCTCCTTCAAGGAACGCGGGGCGTTGAACCGCCTGCAAGCTTTGTCCCCGGAGGAACGACAGCGCGGCGTGATCGCGATGTCGGCCGGCAATCATGCGCAGGGCGTCGCCTACCACGCCTTGCGGCTCGGCATTCCCGCCACGATCGTGATGCCGATCGGCACGCCGATGGTGAAGATCGAGAATACGCGGCGCCATGGCGCCGAAGTCATCATCTCCGGCGCGACGCTGGAGGACGCCGCGCAGTTTGCCCGCAAGCTTTGCGAGACACGCGGCATGACCTTTGTCCATCCCTATGACGATCCGCTGATCATGGCTGGCCAGGGCACGATTGCACTGGAGATGCTGGCATCCGTGCCGGATCTGGATGTGCTCGTCGTGCCGATCGGCGGCGGCGGGTTGATCTCGGGCATCGCGATCGCAGCCAAATCGCTCAAGCCCGGTTTGAAGATCATCGGCGTCCAGGCCCAGCTCTACCCGTCGATGCACAACGCGGTCAGGAACGAGCATCTGCCGATGCGCGGCGACACCCTTGCCGAGGGCATTGCGGTCAAGTCGCCGGGCCAGATCACGACCAAGATCGTGCGCGAACTGGTCGACGACATCCTGCTGGTCACGGAAGATCAGATCGAGCGCGCGGTATCGATGCTGATCTCGATCGAGAAAACGGTCGTCGAAGGGGCCGGTGCCGTGGGCCTCGCGGCGGTATTGGCCGCGCCGCAGCGCTTCGCGGGGCAGAAGGTCGGCCTGGTCCTGACCGGCGGAAACATCGACACGCGCCTGATCGCCTCGGTGCTGACGCGCGAGCTCGCGCGCGAGGGACGGTTGACGCAGCTCACGCTCGACATCGTCGACCGACCCGGCCAGCTCGCCGCGGTCTCGGCGCTGCTCGCCGAAGCCGGTGCGAATATCATCGAAGTCTCGCACCAGCGCACCTTCTCGGCGCTCCCGGCCAAGGCGACGCTGCTCGAGCTCGTGATCGAAACCCGTGACCGCGCGCATCTGGACGATGTGCTGGCCAAGCTCGCGACGTCAGGCTTCTCAGCGCGATGCACGTAGCGGCGGTGACCCCACCTCTCCCGCCTGCGGGAGAGGTCGGCGCGAAGCGCCGGGTGAGGGTTCTCTCCACTCAGGGAGTCCCGATGCGGAGACACCCTCACCCGCCCTCTCCCGCAAGCGGGAGAGGGAGCCTCTCACCGCAAGAGATTGGTCCGCGCCAGCGTGACGACCTCGTCGGCGCGGCCGTTCAGCACTGCCTGCACCATGTAGAGCGTGAAGCCCTTGGCCATTTCGGTGGTGACCTTGGGCGGCATGGCGAGTTCCAGGCGGTTGACGACGGCGTCGATCACGACGGGTCCGGGATGCGCGAAGGCTTCGGCCAGCTTGCCCTCGACCTCCGACGGATCCTCGATGCGGACACCCTTGATGCCGGTGGCCTCCGCCATGGCGGCAAAGTTCGGGTTCTTCAACTCTGTGCCGGTATCAAGGAAGCCGGAGGATTTCTGCTCGAGCTCGATGAAGCCGAGCGCGCCATTGTTGAACACGATCACCTTAACCGGCAGCTTGAGCTGGGAAAGGCTGAGGAGATCGCCCATCAGCATGGTGAAGCCGCCATCGCCGGAAAGCGAGATGACCTGGCGTCCCGGTGCGGCCGCTTGGGCGCCGATCGCCTGTGCCATCGCGTTGGCCATCGAGCCGTGCCAGAACGAGCCGATCAGGCGGCGCTTGCCGTTCATCGCGAGATAGCGCGCCGCCCAGACTGTCGGCAGGCCGACGTCGCAGGTGAAGATCGCGTCCTCACTGGCGAGCTGGCTTGCGACACGCGCGATCTGTTGCGGATGCAGCGTGCCGCCCTTGCGGCCGGAGGCGAGCTCGTCGAGGCCGCGGCGCGCTTCGGCATAATGCTTGCGCGCACCGTCGAGAAACCGCCGATCATCCTTGGCCGTCAGCCGCGGCAATAGCGCGCGCAATGTCGGGCCGACCTGTCCGATGACGCCGAGCTCGACCGGCACGCGCCGGCCGATCGCGTCGGGCCTGACGTCGACCTGCGCGATCCGCGCGCCCTTCGGATAGAATTGCCGATAGGGGAAGTCGGTGCCGAGCATCAGCAGCGTGTCGCAGTTTTCCATGGCGTGATAGCCGGAGGAAAACCCGATGAGGCCAGTCATGCCGACGTCGTAAGGATTGTCCCACTCGACATGTTCCTTGCCGCGCATGGCGTGGACGATCGGCGATTTCAGCGCTTCCGCGAGCTGCATCAATTCGTCATGCGCGCCGGCGCAGCCGCTGCCGCAGAGCAGCGTGACGCGCTCCGACTGGTTCAGGAGGTCGGCGAGCTGCTTGAGTGCGGCATCGGATGGCGCCACCTCCGGCTGAGACAGCACCAGCCCTGTCGATGCCGAGGCCGAGGTGCCGGTGGCTGGCTTGAGCGCGATATCGCCGGGAATCACGATGACGCTGACGCAACGTTCGCCGATCGCACGCCGCACGGCGATCTCGATCGCGCGGGGCATCTGTTCGGCGCTCGACACCAATTCGCAATAGGTCGAGCATTCCTTGAACAGATGCTCCGGATGCGTCTCCTGGAAAAAGCCCGAGCCGATCTCGGGCGAAGGGATATGCGCGGCGATTGCCACTACCGGCACACGCGAACGATGGCAGTCGAACAGGCCGTTGATCAGATGCAGATTGCCAGGGCCGCAGCTTCCGGCGCAGACCGCGAGTTCGCCGGTGATGTGCGCCTCGGCGCCGGCGGCGAAGGCCGCGACTTCCTCATGGCGCACATGCAGCCATTCAACGCCGCCGTGGCGGCGCAGTGCGTCAGTGAATCCGTTCAAGCTGTCACCGACAATGCCGTAAATGCGTTTCACGCCGGCTGCGGCAAAGGTCTCGACCATCTGGTCGGCAACGGTGCGGGCCATGAGGTTCTCCCTGGGGAATCAAGGTTTCGATCGGGGCATGCGTCCGGCGGCCTAGAAGATAGGCCATTCGGCCGACTGGGATATTTCGGGTTCGCACGACCTCGTCCTGAGGCCGGAAAGCGCCGCTGCTAGCGGCCGGCCCAGTGCACGAAGCGGCGTTCGATCAATAGAAACAAGAGATTGAGCGCGTAGCCGAGCGCGCCGGCGGCAAAGATCGCCGCATACATGCCGGGCATGTCGAACAATTGCTGCGCTTCGAATACGCGCTGGCCGAGCCCGTCGGTCGAGCCGATGAACATCTCGGCGACCACGATGATGACGAGCGCAAGCGACACGCCGCTGCGCAAGCCGACGAAGGTCTGCGGCAGCGATTCCAAGAGCATCACGTCGAACAGCACGCGCGTGCGCGATGCGCCCATCACCTTGGCGGCAAGCAGGCGCGTCTTCCGCGCGTTCATGACGCCGTAGGCGACGTTGAACAGGATGACGAGGCCGGCGCCGAACGCGGCCACGGAAATCTTGGTGCGGTCGCCGACGCCGAACAGCACCAGGAACAGTGGAAACATCGCGGAGGCGGGCGTCGAACGGAAGAAGTCGATCAGGAACTCCACCGAGCGATAGAGCTTCTCCGAGGAGCCGAGCAGGATGCCGAGCGGAATGGCGATGACGGCCGCAATTGCGGTGGAGGAGATCGTCCGCGCCACCGTCTTGACGAAGTCGACGCCGAGCTTGCCGCTGGTCATGCCTTCCCACAAGGTCCTGAACGTCTCGGCGGGCGAGGGCAGCAGCACGGGATCGACCAGCTTCAGTCCGTTCACCAGCGTCCAGACGGCGAGCAGCATCGCAACGCCAACCAACGGCAGCAACGCCCTCGCGATTTGCTGGCGTCCCGTCATCCGCGGCGCACCTCGTGCTGGAACAGCTTCAGGCAGTGCGCCTTGGTGGCGACGAAGGAAGGCTCTGACATCGTCTTGTCCGTGCGCGGCCGCGGCGCGTCATAGGGCACGAACTCGACCACCCGCGCCGGATGGCGCGACAGCAGCAGTACATGGTCGGAGAGATATACGGCCTCTTCGAGGTCGTGCGACACCAGGACCGTCGTCGTCTTGGTCTCCATGAACACGCGCTGCAACTGCTCGCGCATGAACAGCGTCATCTCGTAATCGAGCGCGGAGAATGGTTCGTCGAGGAACAGGACCTCCGGCTCGACGATCAGCGCGCGCATGATCGAGACGAGCTGCTGCTGTCCGCCGGAGAGGTAGTAGGGATAGAGCGCAAGGTCGATCTTGACGCCGAGATGCGCCACCAGCCGCTCCACGCGCAGCCTGCGTTCCGCCTTCGGCACGCCCATCAGCTTCAGCGGATAGGCGATGTTGTCGAAGGCCGGCAGCCACGGAAACAGGGCCTCGCGATAGTTCTGGAACACATAGCCGAACTTGACGCGACTGAGCGGCCGCCCGTCGAACAGCACCTCGCCGCTATCAGCGGGCACGAGCCCTGCGATCATGTTGATCAGCGTGCTCTTGCCGCAGCCGTTTGGTCCGAACACGGAAATGAGCTTGCCGCGCGGAATATCGAAATCGAAGGCGTCGTAGATGACAGCGTCGGGATAACGCTTGGAAAGCCCGCGGATCGTGACATGCGGCGCCGTCCGGCGCGACTCGTCGAAGCCGCTGGCCAGCCCGCTCGCCACGCTTGCGGTCGTGCTGGTCATGCAGGGCTATCGCACATGGAGGGCGGTCCCTTCGCGGCCCATCCTTCGAGACGCCCGCCATTGGCGGGCTCCTCAGGATGAGGTCTGATTCCGTGGCGGAATCCTAGACCCTCATTGTGAGGAGCGCCGCTTGCGGCGCGTCTCGAACCATGAGGCCCGCCTCGTCCATAGCCGCCAAATAGCCAAATGCGATAGCCCTGGATCGTCATGCGCGCCTCAGAACCTGTGCAGGAACTTGGTGACGTCGATCTTTTCGGGCACGACGCCGATCGAGTTGCCGAAATCCGACAATGCCTGCAGATCGGCAAGCTGCTCCTTTGCCATATCGCCGACCATCACATAGCCAAGCATCGGCACCATATCGACCACGTTATCCGGCGTGAACGTGTTCTTGGCGAGGTGTTTCCGCGCTTCATCCGGATTGGCGTTGATGAAGGCAATCGCCTTGGCCCAGGCGGCTGCGAAGCGTTTTGCCACATCCGGTCGCTTCTGGATGAAATCGGCTGTCATCGCGCAGCCGGCGGCGTACGCGTTGGCATTCTCATTGCCGAGGATGTATTTCGAGATCACCCCGGCCTCGATCGGGTGCGCGACGCCGGCCTTGATCATCATCGATGCATTCGGCTCGAGCGTGTAGCCGCCGTCGAAGGTGCCGGCCGTCATGGCGTTGACGTGCTGGCCCATGTCGAGCTGGTCGATCGTGTAGTCGCCTGCCTTCAGGCCGTTCTTGGCGAGGATCGCCTTTGCGGTGTTGATGTTGGCCGGTCCCGGCGCCGACATCAGTTTGGCGCCCTTGAGATCGGCGATCGTTTTCGCCGCAAAGCCATTGCGGACGACGAACTGTTCCATCTTCCAGACCTTGGTCTGGCTGTTGAGGCTGATATAGGTGGCGACTCCCGGCTTCTTGACGTTGGCGTTGAGGCCTTCGAGCGTGACCAGAACCGCCGAGACCTCGATCTGGTTGGTCATCAGCGCCGCGACGTTGGCGGGCCCACCCAAAAGCTTCGTCATCTCGGGCTCGATGTTCCGTTCCTTGAAGAACCCGCGTTCCAGCGCGACGAAATAAGGCAGCGACGACGACAGCGGGAATACGCCGACGGCGACCTTGTCCTGCGCCTGCGAGGGGGCGGGCAGCGCCGCAATGGCTGCGAGCAGGGCAAGGATCGCGGTCACTCTGGTCATCAACTGCATGGAAATTTCCCCTGGGAAGTCCCGTATGGGGTAGCAAGAACTGTGCCGCGATAGACTATCATGGCGATCTCCGCGTAAGCTCGGCTTGGACGCCTGACGACAGCAATGTGAACGTCGACCGGCTCGGCCGCGCCGTCGACAGAGCGCTGACCGGCATCGGCAACTGATCGAGAGTAGAACAACGACAATGCGCATCGCCCTTATTCACGCCCTGAAGCATTCGATTCAGCCGATTGAATCATCGTTCGCCAAGCTGTGGCCGGAGGCGCGGCTGATGAACCTGCTCGACGACAGCCTGTCGGCCGATCTCGCGCGCGACGGCCGGCTCACCGACGCCATGACCGAGCGTTTCCTCGCGCTCGGCCGCTATGTCGTGAGCACGGGCGCCGATGCGATCCTGTTCACCTGCTCCGCCTTCGGACTCTGCATCGAGGCGGTGGCGCGGGCGCACGCGCCGATGCCGGTCTTGAAGCCCAATGAGGCGATGATCGAGCAGGCTGCGCGAGGCGGCCGCAAGGTCGGCCTGCTCTCGACGTTCCCGCCGACCTTGGCCTCCATGCCTCGCGAGTTTCCTGCCTCGATTGAGCTCGTACCGAGGCTGGCGGAAGGCGCGCTGGCGGCGCTCGATCGCGGCGACCGCGCCGAGCATGATCGGCTTGTGATCGAAACGTCGAAAGACTTGCGCAACTGCGACGTCATCGCTCTCGCGCAATACAGCATGGCGCCGGCGGCATCGGCGGTTGAGCAAGCGTCGGGACGACCGGTGCTCACGACGCCGGATAGCGCCGTGCTGAAGTTGAAGGAGATGCTCTGCTGACGGTATCCTTTGCGGATGAGTGCGCTACCGAATTTTCCTGACCAACCGTCTTCCGGACGAAGAGATACATCAGGGAGTTGTGCGAACTGAGCGTTCGCGCCTCGGCATATGAAGCATGCTTTTTCTGCAAGCAATCATCACTCGCTCTCGGGTTGTTTCATCGCTTTCGCTGCCGTCGTTTAACGTTACTTAAACAGCCCCAGCAATAAGTTCGCCCCGGCTGACGAGGTTGGGCCAAAGGCCAGACTGCAACGGGGTGGGCATGATCAAAGGTATTCAGAACTTGCGGATCGGAGCCAAGCTTGGCATCGCATCCGCGCTCGGCGTGATCTTCGTCGTGCTGATGATCGTCAATCAATTGACGGCGAATGCCACAGTCAGCCGGACCAATGAGAGCGTGCTCCTGCAGTCCAACATCGCGCGCGCGGCAATCGACGCCAAGGCGGCAGCGCGAGGCCTGCAGATCGGCGCGGCCAATATCCGCGTTGCCAGCACCGATGAAGAATTGCAGAACGCCACCGAGTATCTGGCGGCACGCTACAAAGGATTCCTCGGATTCATCGATGAGATCTCCCGTCTCGCGACGGCTGATACGCGCTCGCAGTTGGAGAAGCTGAAGAGCGCGGCGACTGCCTATGAGTCCGCCGCCGAGAAGCTCGCGAAGATGAAAGCCGAGCTTCTGGAAATTGCCTCCGTCGAAGCTTCCGGGCTCACGATCTCGAACGAGGCCCAGGCGCGCGCCGCCCAGTTGACGACGGATTCACGACAGATCGCCAATGACGTCATGCTGTCGCTTTCCGGGGAGCTCGAGTTCAACGCCAATGCGATCGTGGACCGTGCCAAACAGGCCATGGCCGGCGAGATTGAAAAGGCGACGCAGCAGGCGGCCTCGGCCGACAGGATGTCGCTCGTGATCGGCGGCGTTGCGGCCCTGCTGCTGATCGTGACCTCCGTGCTGTCGGCGCTTTCGATCGCGGGACCGATGCGCAGCCTGAGCCGGGCCATGCAGGAACTCGCGAATGGCAATTTTGCTGTCCAGTTGCCCGGCATCGGGCGCAAGGACGAAATCGGCGCGGTCGCGCAGGCCGTCGAGACCTTCAAGGTCAAGGCGGAAGAGAAGGCGATGCTCGAGTCCGAATCCAAGCGCCGGCAGGATGACCTCCTTGCCGGGCAGCGCCGGGCCGAGATGATCAAGCTTGCGGACGCTTTCGAGGGAGCGGTGGGCGAGATCGTCAGCACGGTCTCGTCGGCGTCGACGGAGCTGGAGCAATCGGCAAAGGCGCTCACCTCGACGGCCGAGCGCGCCCAGGAAATAACTGTCGCTGTGGCATCGGCTTCCGAAGAAGCGTCGGCCAACGTGCAATCGGTGGCGACTGCCACGGAACAACTGTCGTCTTCCGTGAACGAGATCAGCCGTCAGGTCCAGGACTCGGCGCGAATCGCGGCGGACGCGGTCGGCCAGGCGCGCGCCACCACCGAGCGCGTGAGCGAACTGTCCAAGGCCGCAAGCCGCATCGGCGATGTGGTCGAGCTCATCAACACCATTGCAGGCCAGACCAACCTGTTGGCGCTCAACGCCACCATCGAGGCTGCGCGCGCCGGCGACGCAGGCCGCGGGTTTGCGGTCGTCGCGTCCGAGGTGAAGGCGCTGGCCGAGCAGACGGCGAAGGCGACCGGCGAAATCGGTCAGCAGATCGCCGCGATCCAGACCGCGACCGATCAATCGGTCGGCGCCATCGGCCAGATCAGCAACACGATCGAATCGCTGGCGGAGATCGCCTCGACGGTCGCCGCTGCGGTCGAAGAGCAGGGCGCGGCGACGCAGGAGATCGCGCGCAACGTGCAACAGGCCGCGCAAGGCACTGAGGAAGTTTCTTCGCGGATTACCGATGTCCAGCGCGGCGCCACAGCGACAGGCTCGGCGTCCACGCAGGGTGCTCTCGTCCGCGCAATCGCTGTCCCGCGACAGCAGCCGGCTCCAGACGGAAGTCAGCCGGTTCCTGCAGACCGTGCGGGCCGCCTGAATGGTGTCGGTGGCGGCGCTGCCACCATTATAGATGCCTGCCCGGCCGCCAGCGACAAAAACCGGCGCCCGCTCGTCGACTGCAATATTCGCGAACCTATGCGTCCGCGCATCGTTAGCCCTGCGTCTTGCAAACGAAGGGTGATCCCCATGAGTGCGACAGGTCTCGAGGTATTCGACAGAACCATCCACCTCACCAATTCATGGCTGGATGAGATCATGGAAACCTTGCCACGCGACCGGCAACTGGCATGGCATGCGCTGGGCGCGGTGTTGCGGACCATACGCGATCGGGTTCCGATCGAACTCGCGGCACATCTCGGCGCACAGCTTCCGCTGATCGTGCGCGGCACGTATTATGATCGATTCCGCCCGAGCGATGCTCCGCAAAACTGGCGGTCAGCGGAACAGTTCCTGTCGATCATCACGGCCGAGCTAAGCTCGACACGGCCGGTCAGCGCGCCTGACGCGGCGCATGCTGTGTTCCAGGTGCTGAACCACTACGTCGATCCTGGTCAGGTCGAGAAGATCCGCCACGCATTGCCGGAGGAAGTCCGCGCGATGTGGCCGGAATCGAAGAGGACGCCGCGGCGCGCCGAGCCGGTTTCCTGATCGTTACGTCGTCGGGTTTTCGATGACAGTGAAGTGAACCCATGCATTTCGCGTGCGTTATCCTATGTCACTTTGGATGGAACAGGAGTCCATCATGACCAAGCCACCACCGGTGCCGCCGGAGAACCAGAGCCGCAAGGGTACGGGTGATCCGAAGTCCGGCAATGCCCATCAGGCGCGCACGACGCGCGGGCACGTGGAAAATCCCGACGAGCCCGACGAGCAGGGGCAGTCGGCGAACACCAAGCAGAACACCACCCATCAGGGCTATCAGCAGGATCGCTGAAGGAGCGCATCATGTCCACTTCAACCAAGACGCCGGCGAGCATTCGCCAGGGCGGCCCCGGTGCTGCGCACGAAAACGTTCAGGCGCCGCTTGAGGTCAAGAAGCCGGCCGCCGACGATCCCAGGCGACGTCACAGCCGGATTTCCGGCGGCGGTGGCGAGCGCGACAGCCACCACACGCACGAACCGGAACACAAGGGCGGGGGTACGCATCCGGCATCGAAGGGGTGATCATGACGAAACACGCCAAAACGAAACGGCCGAGCGACATCGACCTCTATCGCAATCCGCTGATCGGGGGATCGAAGGGCGTCACAATGGCGCAGGCGACGCCAGACGATCTGGAGGATGTCGAAGGCGAGAACACGTTCGAGGGCGACGTCGAGAACGACACCAACCCGCAGGGTGGTATCGAGGCGCCGGATCGCCGGCGCGGCCGCCCGTCGCGCGATCAGACGCCAAAATCGCGCAAGGCGGTGCTGCAGGGCAAGAAGACCCATGAGCAGCAGTTGCGGATGCTGGAACGCAAGCCCGATGTTCCCGATGCGCGCAATCTCGAGCAAGGAGGCGCGCGGAATGTGGAAGATGCGACCGTAAGACGTCCGAAACAGGATGCGCGCCAGTCGGAATTTCCGGTGAGCCGCGGCGGGCTGAACCAGGAAAGCCACCACAACAAGCACAACGATCCCGGTCAGAGCGGCCATAAGCCGCAGAAGCATGGCGGGTGAAGCGACTGAAACCGTGATCCGATTGAAAGGAATCGGATCACGGTTTCACCTCTCCGTTTGAGCATGCTCTTTTCGGACCGTCTCTTATGGCTTGGCCGCCGCGTCCGTGCGCAGCCATTTTCGTGGCGGCGGCTGGTAGGCCGCAAAGCGACGCAGCAGCGCCTCTACTTTGGTTTCGATGATGAGTATCTCGGCGTAGGCTCTGATCGTGAATCCTTCAGCCACCATCCGCTCCACCATCGCCATCAGCGGCGCGAAGTAATCCTTCACGTTCAGGAGGCCGCACGGCTTTTGGTGAATCCCGAGCTGGGCCCAGGTCCATTCCTCGAAAAGTTCTTCGAGCGTCCCGGCGCCGCCCGGCAGCGCGATGAAGCCGTCGGATAGCTCGGCCATCATCGTCTTGCGCTCGTGCATGGTCTCGACGATGTGAAGCTGGCTCAGGCCCGTGTGTCCGATCTCGCGCTCGACCAGCGCGCGCGGAATGACGCCGACCACGCGTCCGCCCGCCGCGAGCGCCGCGTCTGCCACCGCTCCCATCAGCCCAACCTTCCCGCCGCCATAGACGATGGTAATGCCGGCCTTTGCCAGCGCCTGTCCGGTGGCGACCGCGGTCTCCAGATAGATCGGATCACGGCCCGGGCTGGAGCCGCAGAAGATACAGACGGATTTCAGCGCTTTGGCGTTTTGGTTTTGCATTGGATGTGTGCGGACCTTTCGTGCTGCAAACGATTCGTCGGCGGTTCGACGTTAGCATGAGAGGCAGGGGAATCGCGGCGCCGCGCTACAACGTGAACGCACGGCAGGTCGGCATTGCGGATGATCTGCTCACATATATTTGAAATCAAACAAGAATCTCTTCATGCACCGAGCTCGCGCCGGATCGGGTTTTGCGACCCTCGGTAACCTATGCCGTTTCGGAAAGGACTTCATCAACAAGCCTGTCGTCAACCTGCGGGAGTGTCATCAATCTGTCGTATCGCCTGCGCTTAGCTGCGGAACCAGCCCGACATGCTATCATGGCCGTGGCAGAGAGGGAGTGAGGTAGTGAGCGAAACGACTGATGTCCCGGCGTTGCCGGCTGATGCATCTGCGATTGCACGTATCAAATCCGAAATCGATATTTCAGATCGTTCGCGCATCGTCACGTTCGGCGAGCGCGCCCAGCGGTCAGTGGTCGAATTCGCCGACCGCATTCTGTCCCAGACGCAAAATCGCGAGCTCGGAACGACCGGCAAGCTCCTGTCGGACATTTTGGGCAAGGCGCGCGGGCTCGATCCCGCCGATCTCAAGGACAGCGGCCTCTTGACGCGCCTGTTCTCGTCGGCGGAGGCACGGCTGCGGCGCTTTGCCGAGCAGTTCAGCGATGTCGCTTCGCAGATCGATCGCGTCTGCGTCGAGCTCGATCGCAACAAGGAGGTCCTGCGCCGCGACATCGCGCTGCTCGACGATCTCTATGAGCAGACCAGGACCGCACTCGGGCAGCTCGACGCGCATATTAGCGCCGGCAAGGCCTTCGCCGAGGACTTTCGCCGCGGCAAGCTGATCGAGATGGAGCGGGCCGCGACCGCGCAAGGCCAAAGCAGCGACGCCCTGCTCGCGGCGCAGACCTACCAGGACGCGCTCCAGGCGCTCGACCGGCTCGAGAAGCGCATCTTCTATCTGCAGCAGGCGCGCCAGATCGGCATCCAGCAACTGCCGCAGATCCGCATCGTGCAATCGGGCGACGAGACGCTGATCGAGAACCTGCAGGCCACGACCGAACTCACAATCCCGGTGTGGAAGCAGAAGATGATCCTGCTGCTCGGGCTGAATCGGCAGAAATCCGCGCTCGAGTTGCAGAAGACCATCACGGATGCCACCAACGAGATGATGCGCCAGGCTTCCGAGATGATGAAGACCCAGGCGATCGAGATCGAGAAGCAGTCACAGCGCGGCATCGTCGACATCACGACGCTGGAAAAGGCCAATCGCGACCTGATCGACACCATCTCGGGCGTGCTCGCGGTGCAGGAACAGGGTCGGACCAAGCGCGCTGAGATCGAACAGCGTATGTCGCAACTGACCGACGATTTGAAATCTGCGGTCACCAAGTCGTCTGCATGAGCCTCGCGTTGTTCCCGCGGCGCTGGCTTGCGCTGCATGTCGCGGCACCGCTGATCGCCGTGCTGCTCTCCGGCTGCAGCGGCGGGCCGGGGCCGCAATTCACCATCCTGTCAGGCTCGGAGAATGACGTGCTCGAGCCGCTGGTGCAGGAATTCTGCAAGTCGCGCAATGCTGTCTGCACGATGCGCTATCAGGGCTCGCTTGACATCGCGCTGGCGCTCAAGGGCGACGATCCGCCGGCCGACGCGGTGTGGCCGGCGGCCTCGATCTGGATCGACATGTTCGACACCAAGCGGCGGGTGAAGTCGGTCAAGTCGATCGTGCAGATGCCGGTGATCCTCGGCGTGCGCCGCTCGAAGGCACAAGAGTTGAACTGGATCGGCGCCAAGGTGACTGCGAAGGACATTCTAGCCGCTGTCGAGGCCGGCCGATTGAAATTCCTGATGACCTCGGCGACGCAGTCGAACTCCGGCGCGGCTGCTTATCTCGCGATGCTCGCGGCCGGCATCGGCAAGCCCGACCTGATCGAAGCCGGCGATCTCGACAAGCCCGAGGTGCTGGCGACGGCGCGCGGCCTTCTCAAAGGGGTTGAGCGCAGCGCGGGTTCGAGCGGCTGGCTCGCCGATCTCTATCGCGACGGCGAGCGGAATGGAGCGCACTATCAGGCGATCTGGAACTATGAGGCTGTTATCAAGGAGACCAATGACAAATTGATCGCCGATGGCCACGAGCCGCTTTACGCGATCTATCCGGAAGACGGCGTCGCGGTCGCCGATTCTCCGCTCGGCTTCGTCGATCGCGGCCGTGGCAAGGACGTCGAAACCTTCTTTGCCGATCTGCAAGCCTTTCTGCTCAAGGGCGAGGTTCAGGCGCGGATCGCGAAGACCGGACGGCGAGTGGAGGTCGGCCGCGCGGCGCCGCTTCCCGCCGATCCCAAGACCAATCTGGATCCGGCGCGCGCGCTGACAATCATCCGGCCACCCGAGCCCGCGGTCATCCAGAAGGCGCTGTCGATCTATCAGGAGGCGCTCCGACGTCCCTCGCTCACCGCTTTGTGCCTCGACGTCTCCGGCAGCATGCAAGGAGCAGGCGAGACCCAGTTGCTCGACGCGATGCGTTTCCTTTTGACGCCCGCCCGCACCCGCGAGCTGTTGGTGCAATGGACCAAGGCGGACGAAATCCTGCTGCTGCCGTTCAACGATCATGTGCTGTGGACGGCGCGCGCCACAGGCGGAGAGGCCGAGCAGGCCACGCTTCTCACCCAGGCGCTGGAGCTGCATGCCGGCGGCGGCACCGACTTCTATGCCTGTGGCGAGCGGGCGCTCGTCGCCATGAAGCCGCTGCTTGCCAGCGGCGAGCATTTGCCGGCCATCGTCATCATGACCGATGGCAAGAGCCAAGGCTATTTGTCGACGTTTGAGGCCACGTGGCGCGCGGACGGCCGGCGTGTGCCAGTGTTCGGGGTCACGTTCGGCGACCAGGTCGATCGCAGCCAGCTCGACAATCTGGCGAAGCTGACCGGCGGCAGGGTGTTCGACGGCACCAAGAGCCTCACGGACGCGTTCCGCTCGGTGCGAGGATATAATTGATGGCGACCGTGCCGTCCGGGCTCGGCTGGATTGCCGGTGGCGCGGCCGCCGCGGTCTTGCTGCCTTCGCTTGCGATCGGCGTTGGGATGCCATTCTGGATCGCTGTCCTCGTCAGCGCGCTGGCCGGCGGCGGCATCGTCGCGGTGATGGCGCCGCGCAGGCGCTTCGCCGAACTCGACGCCAGCGGCGCGGCGCGCGGCCGCATCGAATTCGCGCGCGCACTCCTCACGGAGGCAGAGCCGCTGACGGAGCGCATGGAAACCGCGGCGGCAGCGATCCGGACCCGCGTGGTGGCCGAGCGCGTCCGGCATCTCGTGAAGATCGCCCGCGATATTTTTGACGCGATCGAGCGTGACCCGCTGCGCATCGACCGTGTCAGGCGCTTCCTCACTTATTACCTGCCGCGCGCGGCCGAGATCGCCGAGGCCTATGCTTCGCTCGAGCGCAGCACTGTGCCCGACACCGCACGACTCGCCGCGACGCGTGAATTGATCGACCGGCTCGATGGCGCCTTCACACGCTACGCGGCCAATCTGCAGGATGCCGATCTCGACAAGCTCGACATCGAACTCAAGCTTTTGAAAAGCTCGCTCGACGAGGATATCGGACCGGCGCGGACCGGCATCCCGTCCGGGGAGAAGAAGGGGACAACCTGATGGCCATGTCGCGTCGTGCGTTCGGGATCGGCCTCGTCGCCGCAAGCGCCGCGGCGACCGGCGGCTATCTCTACCTTCGGGAACATCCTGAGATCGCCGGCCGCTTCGGCGAAGCGAAGAAACTGTTCGGATTCGCCGGTGGCGAGAAGGAAGGCTTCCTCGCCAATGCGCGTGTGCGCGGCGTGCTCGAGCGCCGCTTTGGGCTGGTGCTCGACGGGCGCCGCGCCGGATCGGTGGAGATGGTGCGCGAGCGTGCATTGCTCGACCAGAAGCCGCAGTTCCTGTGGCCGTCGTCCTCCGTGCTGGTGGAGGTGGCGCGCAGCTCGGGCCTGAAGATTTCGCGCGACCAGGTGATCTTCAATTCGCCAATCGTGCTCTATTCATGGGACCGCATTGCCGATGGCCTGGTGAAGGGCGGTTTCGCCGAGCCGATGGGCGGCCCGCGCTACAAGGCCGACCTTTCGAAGCTGCTCAAGGCGATCATCGCCGGCGAGACCTGGGCCGCGATCGGCGTCTCCGATCTGTTCGGCCGCGCCCGCATCGTCTGCACCGATCCGAACAAGTCCAATTCGGGATTCATGTTCGCGGGCCTCGCCGCGAGCCTGCTCTCGGGCGACGTGGTGATGCCGGACACCCTGAGCCGCATCGACGGCGACGTCGCCACCGTGTTCCGCCGTATGGGCTTCAAGCCGCCGTCCTCGGGAAAATTGTTCGACGATTATGTTGCCGGCGGCGCCGGCGCGCAGCCGCTGATCGTCGGCTACGAGAATCAATTGGTGGAGTGGGTGCTGCAGGATGCCGAGCGCTGGAAGCGGCTGGAGGCCAATGCGCCGGCCAAGCCGGTGATCCTCTATCCGCAGCCGACGGTGTTCTCCGCGCATCCGTTAATCAGCATCGAGCGCCAGGCCGACGACCTCATCGATGCGCTGATGAGCGAAAGCCTGCTCGAGATGGCCTGGGAGGATCACGGATTCCGCGGCCCGCTCGGCACCATCGGCAAGGCGCGCAACGCACTCCTGCAGTCCCGCCTGATCGAGCGCATCGACGCGGTGTTGCCGATGCCGGACGCTCCGGTCATGCTCGCTCTGCTCGACCGGTTGGCGGCGTAGCGCGCAAGCGGTACATCACCGTTAATCGGTAGGCCATATAACCAGCCCGCCGGCTGGCTATGTCCGCGATCTCAATAGTTGGACTTCGGTCCGCCGTGATACTGGCGCACGTTGGGCCAGTATGGTGCCGGCTCGAAAGCGTAAGGGTAGTACGCGGCTTGTGCAGCGTAAGCTGCCGCGGACCAATGCGTGCGCGCGTGCGTTTTGGGGCTGCCTGCAAACGCCGCGCCCGAGAATGCGATGAGGATGACGACTGATGCAGCCAGTGCGAGTTTGTTTGTCATGAATTCCTCCTTGTGCCCCCGCTAACGAATGCATCTCGCGGTAACCGCGAGCGGTGCCGCGTGTCGGAACTTGGGAGGTCAGGGTTACGCGGGCATTTCAGGCGCCCGAAAATTCGGTTACATCTGCCACATGCCGCGTGCGCCCTGGCAATTGATCAGCGTCACAGCTCCGGACCGGACAGCCTCATCTCTCGTTCCGCCCTGAACACATTGCTGTAAAGGTTTGCGATCCATTGGCGGCCGCTTGACGTGACGTTCAGGTATCGAATGGCGGTCGATATCTGCGGCGCGACGGTGTTCCAATAGAACTGCGGATATTTGTACACGACATCGGCCGGGGTATCGTAGCCGAGCTGCTTGTTCATCCCGGTCTCTTCGAATTCATAGAAGAGAGCGTTGGCCTTCCTCAGATAGTTGGGGTCGCCAAGTTGGCCGATCAGGTCCGCGGCGCGCAGCAGCAGGCCCTCTTCATTGTTCAGATCGTCGTCGGACGATGACGGTCCGTAGGGAAATCGCGTGTATTCGATCGCGCGCGCCATCCGGTTGGCGTCGACGTGCTCAACACCATCGAAGCGCTCCAGCGCGAACAGTTTGGACCGGTCCACGTGATAGGGTGCGAGCGCTGCATCGGACGCGCCGCGCGGAAGCCGGATGGTCGTGCCGGTGATATCGGCGACATAGACGTCGTCCCCGTCTCCTTGAAGGACGCCACGGACATAACCGATGTCGTGGATCAAGCAGGCCAGGATGAAATTTGAATAGTCCTCGGCCGTCGTCGGCCGCGACAAGGCGCGCCCCATCAGGATGTCATGGCCGGCCAGGGTGACCAGCATCGAGTGCTCGATATCGTGATAGAGCGCGTCGCTGTTGCCGATGCATTCGAGCGCCAGGCGTGCCGCATATGGCAGGAGCTCGTTGAGGTAACCGTAAGACGCGCCGAACCGTCCGTTCGTCTCGGAGGCCAGAAAGGCGCCGAGCGCCTGCGCGGTGAGATGTGGTATCGTGAGCATGTTGCTGCTCGCTCGATCGAGACTGAAATTTAGCACAGTCCGTTCGAACCGTCTTTAGGCAGCGTGCCGAAAATGCTATCGATCGGGCGCTGGAAACGCTGGGGGAGCGCCTGTTGATCTGGGTCAAACGCAGTGGACTTGTCGTTTCCTTCTCACTTTTCGTGTGCACCGCACACCAGGCTAAGGCCGTCCCGCTCACGCCGTTCCGCTATCAAGCCCAGGCGCAACGCCATTGCCCGGGTGATTCCGTGGTTTGGCTCGATTTTCGGCGCGCGCGCTATTATTTGAAAGGGCAGAAACGTTACGGGCTGGGTCTCACCGGAAGTTTTGTGTGCAGGAGCGAAGCCCAGGCGAGCGGCTACCGCCGTTCCCTTCTCGGGCTGAGGTAGCGATAACCTCCGACCGCACGTGGTGGATGTGTGACTGGGGTGCCATGGCGAAGCCTGCGTTAAGGTCGCCCTGCAGGGGCGGTCATGTCGCGCGAGGGCTGTACGTCCGGCGAGCGCGCCCGTGATGTTGGAACGAAGAGGAAGTGCAGATGAATATGGCCTTGAGCAGCGCTCTGTTGGTCGTGATGACATCTAGCGCCGCCGCGCAATATCTCGGCAACTATTCCGCCAACCCATATGCCTCGAATTCTACGGGAAACGCATTCGGTGCTGGCAGTCCCTACAATCCAAACAGCATCAACAATCCGTACGGGCGATATGGCAGCGTCCACAGCAACAGCTCCGCCAACAATCCGTACGCGATGGATGCACCCAAGCTGTATGACAGCCAGGGAAACTATCGTGGGCGCCTAAGTAGCAACCGGTATGATCCGGATTCGATTTCAAATCCATACGGCCGCTATGGGAGTCGTTTTTCTCCGGATAGCGTCAACAATCCCTTCGGTGCTGGAAATCCGTACGTACCGGATAGCCCGACGAACCCGTATGGCCAAGGCCTCTCGATTCAAGGAGATGATGACGACTGAAGGGCTTGCGTCGCTCGAGCCGAAGACGAAGGGGGCCGCCGCGAGCTGCGCGATTGCCGTCCTATGAGAGGCGGAGATATCACATGCGACCAGCGTCGGAAAAAACGAGGCTGCGCCTTCAGCCACCAAGCGTTGTTATGCCGCGAGCTTTGGTGGCACAAACTGCACTGGTCAATTGCCAGCCGGAGCCACATCATGGCGGTGTGGAGTATCGGGGCTATGCCGTCGTTCTCAAATCCGAACCGGGCGAAAACAATAGTGATCTTCGCTATCGCCCGATTGCGTTGGCGCAAGGGCGTTCTCGGATTGAGGTCTGGCTTGTTGTGGGTTGCCGAGAATGACTTGATATTCAAAGCGGCCGTGATCTCGCTCGGAATATTTTCTGGGGCAATAACCGCAGTTGCCGTGCTCTACCTGTGATCCAGGTAGCAGGGCCATGATAAGCGCATGGCAGCAGGGATTCCGACCATCGTTGTTAGCTGAGCGTCAGCGCCAGATGGATCGTCTGCGGGTCTCCCCGCGAGACCGGCTTGAAGCCGAACTTTCCGAACACTTTCAGCATCGCGGCATTTTCAGGCAAGACCTCTGCGGTCAATTCCTGTAGCCCGGCATTGCGAGCGATGCCGACGAGGTGACGCATCAGGATCGAACCGATGCCGCGTCCCTGCCAGACATCGACGACCACGAATGCCATCTCGGCTCGTCCGGGCTCGAATACAACGTATCGACCGCCTCCGACGATCGCCGGTCGACCGGCTTCCTCGATGAGCGCAACAAGCGCGACATGATTCTGAAATCGATGTCCATGAAGAAGGCGCGCTCCTTCTCCGAGAAGCCGCGCTTCACCGCAAAGAAACGGCGTTGCAGGGATTGCGTGCTCGCCCGCCCGACCGCAGCCAGCATGTCGGCCTCATCATCGACTCGAAGCGCTCGGATTTCGATGTGGCTGCCGTCGTTCAGACGCTCGTGCGCGGTGTAGGTTGCGGCTTCCAGCATCTGCTGCCTCTTGTTCCAATCATTCGACGGCCGGTCTCGCTGATCAGGCGGAGTGTGAGGCCCGCACCGGAGCATGGCGCTCGTTTCAGCCAAGAGTGCCGAGCGAAAGCAGGTGGTTGCGTCCTCTCCGATCAATTCAAGCTGTACGGCTGCGCAGTTGCCCAGCAACTTGTTGGCTCGGGCCATCGCTTTGAATCGCAGCTCCTCGTCATGAGCGAATTTCGCTTCCACCGCCTTTTCGCGTTCGTCGAAGGTGGTTGCCGTGACATCGGCAATCAAACCCGCCACTCGGGACCAGGGTGCTTGATCTAGATCAAGTCGCCATTAGAGCGTTTTCCAGCGAAGCATGCCCTTGGACTTGATCCGAGGGTGGATACCGTTCGCGTGAAGAAAACGCGTCAAAACTAGAATCTGGAGCTTCGGTTCGGATTCTATCAGAATCGAAAGTGCTCTAGTCACGGGCACTTGATAGTCGTGTGAATCTGCGCGGGCCGCGAGACGCGGCCCACTCCGGTCGGCTCCCGCGATGGACGCCGATCATCCCGATCTGGATCGCCCCCTAGTTGGGGCTGATGATGCAGGCTCCGTCGCGACGGCTCCAAACGAACCACCGATAGCACGGAGGACGGGGATGAGCCCCGACCGGACACTCATTGCGCACACGCGCGCCTCTATCCCAGCCGTCGACGACGCACCCACCGTTGCGCGCCGCATGGCAACCGGGACCGCAGCCGTCCGCGGCGTTGGCCATGCCAATGCTCGCGAATATGGCTGCGAACAGAACTGCGAATGTCACTTTCATCTCTGTTTCCTCTCGCCTCTCATGTTTTGCAGGCAAGTGCTGCGCCGAGCGCGCGGCGTTGATCTTGGATCAATGGGGCGGAAAAGCGAAGCCCCTCCCCGAGCACGAAACCGAGCGGGCGAGGGCACTGATTTGCGAGATGGGCAGTGGGGGTCGGTGTGCTTGATCTAAATCAAGCCGCGTCGCGCAGCGCGGTGGGTACGCTTTCGCGCAGCCTCGAACGAGGGCGCGCCCTTGAGAACACTTCGCCAGCTTTTGTCCGGGGAGGACATCATCCAGCTTGCGATCCGGCTTGGATTGCTGGCTTTTCTGATCTACTGGACTTTCGTTCTTGTACGACCCTTCGTGCCAATCGTGGCCTGGAGCGTGGTGCTCGCCGTTGCGTTCTATCCGGTCTTTAACGGTCTCGCCAAGTTGCTCGGCGGACGCCCGAAGCTGGCGGCGGCGATTCTCACCATCGTCAACCTCGCGATAGTCATCGGGCCGGCGACCTGGCTCGGTCTGGGCGCGGTGGATGGCCTCCGGGAAATTGCCGCACAACTCAGCGCGGGAAGCCTCGGGGTTCCCTCGCCGCCCGCGCGCATCAAGGATTGGCCGCTGATCGGCCCGCAGCTCTACGATCTCTGGGATCAGGCATCGACCAACCTCCGCGCCGTTCTGCACGAAATCGCTCCTTATCTGAAGCCGCTGGCCGCGACGATTCTCGGCCTTGCCGGGAATGCCGGCGTTGGAACGCTCAAATTCCTCCTGTCGGTTGCTTTGGCCGGCTTTCTCTTCCCCTATGGACCGCAACTAGTGGCGGCGAGCAGGGGGTTCCTGTCCCGCGTCGTTCCCGAGCAAAGCGAACACTTCCTGGAATTGGCGGGCGCAACGATACGTGGCGTATCTCAAGGCGTTATCGGCGTCGCGATCATCCAGTCGCTGCTCGCCGGCATTGGTCTCAAGCTGGCGGGAATTCCGAATGCGGGCCTGTTGGCTTTCGCGATCCTGCTGCTGAGCATCGTGCAGATCGGTGCGGCGGTCGTCCTGCTTCCCGTGATCATCTGGCTCTGGACAGCGAAAGACTTCACGACGGCACTCCCACTGACCGTGTTTCTGGTGATTGTTGGCTTGCTTGACAACATCTTGAAGCCGCTGGTGATGGGGCGCGGCCTTACTACACCCGCCCTCGTGATCCTTATCGGGGTGGTCGGAGGCACGCTTGCACACGGAATTCTTGGCCTCTTTATCGGCCCGGTCATCCTGTCAGTCGCTTGGGAGTTGACAGTGGCCTGGATCAATCAGGATCGTAGCCGCCTTGCGCAATCAGCGGAACAATAGCTCGCAAGCCGAAGCCGCTCAAAACGGACCATTCTGTTCCGCTCACGACGTTGACCTAAATCAAAGTCCGGGGTGGCGCGGCGCATTCAATCGATGCGCGACACGGAGGTCTGAACATGTCGATCGACAAAACACCGCTTGCGCGCGTTCCCATGTCAGGCCTCGTTGCTTCGGCCGTGGAATACATGATTGATGCCGGGCAGCGCACTGTGCTGTTCCTGGATATCCTGCGCCGGCGTGGTGACCAGTATCGGCAGCACATTGCCCAGACGGCACCGCATGTTCTGCACTACGCCGCCGAACTGGTCATGGACGGGCGCAAGCTCTCCGAACCGGTGAACTATGCGCTGGTGCGCATCATTCCGCCTGAGGGTATCGAGCTCGATCTCGAGCGGCGACCGTTCATCGTGGTCGATCCGCGCGCTGGACACGGGCCGGGAATCGGCGGGTTCAAGGCGGACAGCGAGATCGGCGTCGCCATGAAGGCCGGTCATCCCTGCTACTTCATCGGCTTCCTGCCGGAGCCGATGCCGCACCAGACCATCGAGCGCATCGCGCGCGCGGAAGCCTTGTTCATCGAGGAAGTCATCAGGCGCCATCCTGATGCCGACGGCAAGCCCTGCGTGATCGGCAACTGCCAGGCCGGCTGGGCCGTGATGATGCTCGCATCGCTGCGCCCGGAACTGTTTGGGCCCATCATCGTCGCCGGCGCGCCGCTGGCCTATTGGGCTGGCGTGCACGGCAAATATCCGATGCGCTACTCGGGCGGCCTGCTCGGCGGGAGCTGGTTGACCGCGCTCACCAGCGACCTCGGCGCCGGCAAGTTTGACGGCGCCTGGCTGGTGCAGAATTTCGAGAACCAGAACCCGTCGAACACGCTGTGGACCAAACAATATAATGTGTATTCGAAGGTCGATACCGAGGCGGACCGCTATCTCGAATTCGAGCGCTGGTGGGGCGGGCATGTCAACCTGAACGCGGAAGAAATCCAGTTCATTGTCGATGAGCTCTTCATCGGCAACAATCTCGCCGCCGGCCGCATCAAGACGTCCGATGGCAAGGCAGTCGACCTGCGCAACATCAAGTCACCCATCGTGGTGTTCTGCTCCAAGGGAGACAATATCACTCCGCCACAGCAGGCGTTGGGCTGGGTCCTCGATCTCTACGCCGAGGTCGACGAGATCAGGGCCTACGGCCAGACCATCGTCTACACGGTTCATGAGAGCGTCGGCCATCTCGGAATCTTCGTGTCCGGCGGCATCGCCAAGAAGGAGCACGCGGAATTTTCCAGCAACATCGATCTGATCGACGTGCTGCCGCCGGGCCTCTATGAAGCGACCTTCGAGGCAAAGGGCGCCGACACCGCGAACGCGGATCTTGCGGTCGGGCAGTGGGTGATGCGATGCGAGGCGCGCACGCTCGATGATATTCGCGCCATGGGCGGCAACTCGTCGGAAGACGAAAGGCGCTTCGCGACCGCCAAGCGCGTCTCGGAGATCAATCTCGCCGCCTATAAAAAGCTCGTCCAGCCCTGGATCAAATGCATGGTGACGCCGCAGGTGGCGGAGTGGACGCGCAATATCCACCCGCTGCGCCTGCAATATGAGTTTTTCAGCAGCCGAAATCCTTTGATGACTGCCGTGGGGACGACGGCGGAAAGAATTCGGAATGATCGGAAACCGGCAGCCGAGGAGAATCCGTTCATCGCCCTTCAGGAAGGAATCTCAAGGCAAATCGTCAGTGCGCTCGACGGCTGGCGGGACTACCAGGAAGCACTCAGCGAAACCATCTTTCTCGCCGTGTATGGTTCGCCCGCGCTTCAGGCGGCGGTCGGTGTTGATCCGCGCTGGGAGCCGTCGCGACAAGGGATGCCGGCCGAGCACCGCGAAATGCTCCAGCGGCGGATCAGCGAGCTGAAATCCAGGATCGACGAAGGCGGCCTTCGCGAGGCAGCTATCAGAGGCTTGCTTTACGTCGGGTCGGCGCGGGGCATGGTGGACGAGCGCAGCCTCGAAGCGCTGCGGCGAATCCGCCGCGAGAGGGGTGAGCGATTGACGTTGGCACAATTCAAAATGCTGGTGCGCGAGCAGTTCTTCATGCTGTTGCTGGACCAGAGGAGAGCGCTGGCGGCAATTCCGAAAATGCTGCCCGACAATGCCAACGAACGCCGCGCGGCCTTCGCAGCGATCGGCGAGGTGTTGTCGGCCAGTGCCGAAATCTCAGGCGAGGTCGCCAAGCGCTTGCAGCATGTCGCCGAGTTGTTCTGTCTGGATGCGAGCGAAATGTCGGAAAGGGATAAGGTTACCCCTTTCGATCCAAAGGCGAAGGCGTCGTAACGCTGGTTGGAAGAATCCGGAGCGCCACCATGAGCGTCATGCCCGCAGATTCAGGCGAAGTGCGACCCCACATCAAATATGATCGGTTGATCGCGGCCACCAAGGCCGTGCCGCCGGTGCCGACCATTGTCGTGCATCCCTGCGACGAGACATCGCTGCGCGGTGCGTTGGACAGCGCGGAAGCCGGCATCATCCGTCCGCTGCTGGTCGGCCCCGAAGCCAAGATCAGGAACACCGCAAGCAAGCATGGCCTCGACATCGCCAGTGTCGAGATCATCAATGTTCCCCACAGCGACGCCGCGGCCGCCAAAGGCGTCGAGCTGATTCATGCGGCCAAGGGCGAAATGCTGATGAAGGGCAGCCTGCACACCGACGAGCTGATGCGCAGCGTCACGGCAAAGGCGACCGGCTTGCGGACCGATCGGCGCATCAGCCATGTGTTCGTGATGGATGTCCCCGCCTATGCCGATACGCTGCTTGTGACGGATGCGGCCATCAATATTTTCCCTGATCTCGATGACAAGCGGGACATCATCCAGAATGCCATCGATCTCTTCACGCAGGCTGGTTTCGGCACATTGCCACGGGTGGCGATCCTGTCGGCGGTCGAAACGGTCACGTCCAAGATCCCGTCCACCATCGAGGCCGCGGCGCTATGCAAGATGGCGGATCGCGGGCAGATCATCGGCGGCTTGCTCGACGGACCGCTTGCCTTCGACAACGCGATCGATGTGGAGGCGGCCACGATCAAGGGAATAAAGTCCGAGGTCGCGGGCCGCGCGCAGATCCTGGTCGTTCCCGATCTCGAGGCCGGCAACATGCTGGCAAAGAATCTGGCTTATTTCGCGAACGCCGACAGCGCCGGCATCGTGCTCGGGGCCCGGGTGCCAATCGTTCTGACCTCCCGTGCGGATTCACCGCGGGCGCGCATGGCCTCCTGCGCGGTCGCGGCGCTCTATGCCGACGCGCGGCGCCGGCTTGCTCCAATTGCGGCTGCGTGATCGCCATGGATACGATCCTCGTTGTCAATGCGGGCTCCTCCAGCGTCAAGTTCCAGATCTTTGCGATTGAAGGGGAAGGGAGGCTGCGGCGGCAGATCAAGGGCCAGATGGATGGCATCGGCAGCCGTCCGCGCCTGCGCGCTGTCGATGCAAACGGCGATCCGCTGGCGGAGCGGGCCTACCAGATCGAAAGCGTCTCAGACATCCCGGCCGCGATGGCTGTTGCGGGAGCGTGGCTGCGGGACGAGCTTCGCATCTCCCCGATGGCCGTCGGGCATCGCGTTGTCCATGGCGGTCCGGACTATGAGCGGCCGGTGCTGATCGACCATGGCGTAGTGTCGCGCCTGGAGCGCTATGTCGCGCTGGCGCCGCTGCATCAGCCCCACAATCTGGCGCCGATCCGTTCGCTGCTCGCCAATTTTCCTGCCCTTCCGCAGGTGGCGTGTTTCGACACTGCCTTTCACCGCACCCACGGCCCGGTAGCGGATCACTACGCGATCCCTTATCAGCTCCACGCCGAGGGCGTGCGGCGCTACGGATTCCACGGCCTGTCCTATGAATATATCGCGAGAACCTTGCCGCAGATCGCGCCAGATGTCGCGAAGGGGCGGGTGATCGTCGCCCATCTCGGCAGCGGTGCGTCGATGTGCGCCCTGAACGGTGGACGCAGCGTGGAGAGCACAATGGGGTTCACCGCGCTTGATGGCTTGCCGATGGGGACACGTCCGGGGCAGATCGATCCCGGCGTCGTGCTTTATCTCATATCTGAAAAGGGAATGTCGGCCTCGAACGTCCAGGATTTCCTCTACCGCAGTTGTGGACTGAAGGGCCTCTCCGGCATCAGCAATGACATGCGGCAATTGGAGGCAAGCAACGATCCGCACGCGATACTGGCGATCGAGTATTTCGTCTATCGGACATGCCTCAACGTCGGCATGCTGGCGGCGGCGCTGCAGGGTCTGGACGCGTTCGTCTTTACGGCCGGCATCGGCGAGAACTCGGCAGGAATTCGCTCACGCATCGTCGAGCAGTTGGCCTGGCTTGGCATTGCGTTCGATCCGGCCGCGAATGCCGGCCACGCGCGGCTGATATCGCGGTCCGACAGCCGCATTCCGGTGTACGTCATACCGACGGATGAGGAACTGATGATCGCGCAGCACACCCTGTCGGTTCTGTTGAACAATCAATCGCCCAACGCGAACCGTCAGAGGGTGTCATGAATATTCCCCTGTTTCCGGAGACCAAGGTGGCCCTCAAGGGAAGGAAGGGCCTGATTGTCGGCATTGCCAACGATCAATCGATCGCATGGGGCTGCGCCAAGGCGTTTCGTGCGCTCGGCGCCGATCTGGCCGTCACCTACCTGAACGACCGGGCGAAAAAGCATGTCGAGCCGCTGGCGCAGGCGCTGGAAGCGCCGATCTTCATGCCGCTCGATGTCAACAGCGAAGGCCAGATCGAGCAGGTGTTCGAGCGCATCGAGAAGGATTGGGGCCGGCTTGATTTCGTGCTGCACTCGATCGCGTTCTCGCCAAAGGAAGCGCTGCACGGCCGCGTCGTGGATGTCGGACGGGATGGCTTCTTGAAGACGATGGAGGTCTCATGCTGGTCGTTCATGCGCATGGCTCACCTGGCTGAGCCGTTGATGAAGAACGGCGGAACGCTGTTCACCATGACTTATTACGGCAGCCAGATGGTGGTCGAGAACTACAATGTCATGGGCGTCGCGAAGGCAGCGCTTGAGGCCGCCGTGCGTTACATCGCGGCGGAGTTGGGGCCGAAGGGTATCCGGGTTCACGCGATTTCACCTGGTCCGCTCGCCACGCGCGCCGCCTCGGGTATTCCTGATTTCGACGCGCTGATGGACAAGGCGCAGTCGAAGGCGCCGACCCGCAGCCTCGTCAGCATCGATGACGTTGGCAACGCGACGGCATTCCTGGCGCTTGACGGTGCAAAACTCATTACCGGCACCGTCATGTATATCGATGGTGGTTATCACATCATCGATTGAGGGCATTTGCTCCCCTCGCCGCGACCGGGGCCTCACCGATAATGCAACGCGATCAGCTCCGCGACGCAGGCAGGCCGTGCGCCGCCTTCGATCTCGATCACAAGGTGATAGTGCACGCGCAAGCCGTCCGGCGGCACATCCTCGGCTTCGGCGATGGTGACGCGGCCGCGCAGCCGCGAGCCCGCCGGCACCGGCGCAAGGTAGCGGATGCGATCCGCTCCGTAGTTGAGAGTATTCCTCAATCCCTTCAACCCGATCACCGATCGTATGAACAGCGGGGCAAGCCCGAGCGACAGCAGCCCGTGGGCGATGGTGGTGCCGCCGGGCAACTCTTTTTTGGCGCGCTCCCGATCGACGTGGATCCACTGCTCGTCGCAAGTCGCTTCGGCGAACAGGTTGATGCGGTCCTGGGTGACCTCGATCCAGTCGCTGACGCCGATCTCGGTGCCAACTGCGGACTTGATCTCGTTGAAGTCGCTGAATACCCGCATGTTCGTTACCCCGTCAGATCGTCATTTCCGGAACCGTGTCGGGAATGACGAGTTCGGCTTCCGTCACCGCCATGACCTCAGCGACCGTGAGCCCGGGAGCGGTCTCCATCAACGTCGCCTTGCCGTCCGGAAAGCCGATCACGGCGATGTCGGTGACGACGAGGTCGATTGTTCGCGACGACGTCAGGGGCAGGGTGCATTTTCTGACGATCTTCGATTTCCCCCTCGCGGCATGCTGCATCGCCACGATGACGCGTTTGGCGCCGCTGACGAGGTCCATCGCGCCACCCATGCCTGGCACCATCTTGCCTGGGATCATCCAGTTGGCGAGGTGCCCTTCGGCGTCGACCTGAAGGCCGCCGAGCACGGTCACGTCGACATGGCCGCCGCGGATCAATCCGAACGACATCGCACTGTCGAAGGTGCAGGCCCCCGGAAGCGCGCTGATCGGTCGTCCACCTGCATTGGTCAGAAGGGGATGGGCCAACCCTTGCTCCGGGATCGGACCGGTGCCGATCAGTCCGTTCTCGGACTGGAAGAACACCTTGATGTCTGATGGTACGTAGTTGGCCACCAGCGTTGGAATGCCGATCCCGAGGTTCACCAGGTGGCCGGTGCGAAGCTCGCGTGCCACGCGGCGGCCGATGATCTCTTGTGCATCCATGGTTCACTCGTTCGCTATGAGATAGTCGACAAGCGGCGCCGGTGTGACCACATGGTCGGGCGCGATGACGCCGACCGGAACGATGTGCTCGGCAGTCACGATCACGGTATCGGCGGCCATCGCCATGACGGGATTGAAGTTGCGCGCGGTCAGCGCATAAGAAAGGTTGCCGAGGTAATCGGCGAGGAAGGCGTGGACCAGCGCGAATTGGGCTCGCAATGCGATCTCGAGCAGGAACGCTTTTCCGTCGATCTCGATCTGGCGTTTTCCTTCGGCAACCGTCGTTCCGACGCCGGTCGGCGTGAGCACGCCGCCAAGGCCGCAGCCTCCGGCGCGGATGCGCTCCACCAACGTCCCCTGCGGAATCAGGTCGACGGCAATCTGGTTGGCCAGCATCTGCTGCTGCGCTTTGGGATTGAGGCCGATGTGGCTTGCGGTCAGGCTTGAGACCAGGCCGGCATCGAACAGTTTGCCGATGCCCTTTCCGGGTATCGCCGCGTCATTGGAGATCAAGGCAAGGCCCGTCTTGTGCTGGCGTACGACTTCGTCGAGCAGGCGTTCCGGCGTCCCGACGCCCATGAAGCCGCCGACCATGATGCTCGCGCCGGCCGGGATCTTCGCAACGGCTTCTTCGACGGAAATAGCCTTCATGATTGGCACTCCGGCCGGCACGCGATTGATCGGGGCGGTACCCGCGCGATGCTGGTCCCCGCTCATCGCGTCGCTTTGATCTGTATCAAGGGTATTCGCCGGAGCGATGGATACCGGTTATCCGGCATCCGCGTCTTGCGCTCTTGGGTGAGCAGGACGGCTGGATTGCGCTTGCCGACCTCGAGACAATGGGGAAAGCTGTGAGGGACCGTCGACTGGCCATCGTGCCCGGCACCGGCATGGATCTCGAATTGGCTGCGCTCTATGACGGCTGGTTCGGCGGCCTCGCGAAATAGACGGAACCTTTAGTAGATTTCATCAAGAGAGGAGGATGCAATGTCGGACCCCCAAGTGGCAGCGGACAATGTTCGGGCGATGCTCACCGAGAATCTCAGTCGTGTTCGCAAGGCCAATTCGGATTATTTTGACATGCTTGAGAAGGGGATGAGCTCCTCGCAGCTTCCGATTGCCGGGCAGGCCAAGCAGTTTTGCGATCATATGCGGCGCCAGACTTCGGCGACCTTCGACCTCTGCGACCGGCTGATCCAGGCCAAGGACGTGCCTGATGTAGTCAGAATTCAGTCCGAGTTCTTCCAGGACCAGATGCGAGCGCTGATGGAACAGGGGAGGAGCATGGGCGAATCGGCCATGAAAGCCGCAACCGGCGTGTTTACTCCCAAGAGCTGATTTGCCTTGCGGGCCCGGTGCTGGCTGTGGCCCTTCAATTCGTGGTCGTCGCAACCATCAGCGGATCCAACATCATGATCCACGCGATGGTGACCGTCGCTGTGGTCGCCATCGCCCGTATTGCAGAGCGACGACACCGGGAGGGCCGTTCAGTTCTGCAGATCGAGGCCAGCCAACTGGGGCCGGTCCAACAGCACGATCTGGCGCTGGTTGTTGCCGATGAATCCGAGGATACCGAGCTCGTGTAGCCGCGACAGGGCGCGAGAGACCGTCTCCAGCGTCAGGCCGAGATAATCAGCGATGTCGCGGCGGCACATCGGCAGCGCCAAGACGCCGGCCGCGGTCAGGCGCTTGTCCATTTCGAGCAGGAAGGCGACAACGCGCTCGAGCGACGTCTTGCGGCCGAGCAGCAGCATGTGATCCTCGGCATGCTGCAGGTTGTTCGTGGTCATGTTCAGCAGGTTGCGGGCGACCATGGCGTCGCTCTCGGCTACTAGTTCAAGGCTGCGACGCTTCACCAGGCGCACCGCGGTGTCGACGATCGCTTCGGCCGTGAAGCGATGCTCGCTGCCGTTCTCCAGCCCGAAGATATCGCCGACCAGGTGAAACGAGCCAATCTGGCGGCGGCCGTCTGAAAGCAGCTTGTAGCTTCGCACCGCGCCAGACTTGACCTGGTAGACGTAATCGGCAGGCTCTTTCTCGCCGTAGATCTCTGTCCCTTTCTTGTACGTAAATTCGTTGAGGGTCATCATCGGGCTGGAAGCGCTCGCCATGCCGAACGCGCCGAGCATATTAGGTAGGGACGCTGCCGGATCGATGTTAACATAGGAAAACATGGCCCAACTCCTCACCTGAACGTCACGAATTCTATCAGTCTTTAGAACTATTGCGCTGCAAGAATTCGGTATCGGGTCCGGTCTCGCCAAGGTTGATCTGCGACGAAGGCAGCATTCCTAATCATTGTCCCACGGACCATTGTACTATGGGACAAGTAGGCAATGGTGTCGGACTGGCGGCGAGATTGCCGGTCACGGTGCGGCTCCATGCCTCCTCGGAGGGAAAATTGCCTGGCCTCGTTCACGTGGTTGATGACGATGCGTCGTTTCGGACGGCCATTGAGCGGCGGCTGAAGCTCGCCGGTTATGAGGTCGCAACCTATCCGTCCGCTCAGCAGCTACTGGATCGTCTGTCGGACAATGAGCGGCTGGGATGCATCCTGCTCGATGTGCGGATACCCGGCCTGAGCGGTCCCGAACTGCAGGATCGTCTCAGCGAACTCGGTTCGACGCTGCCGATCGTGTTCCTCACCGGGTACGCCGACACGGCGACGACCGTGCGGGCAATCAAGGCCGGCGCTGAGGATTTCCTGACCAAACCAGTGTCTTCGGCACAGTTGATCGATGCAATCGAGCGCGCGATTGCCCGTCACGAGGCAACGCGCAGCCAGCGCATCAGGCTCGATTCCCATCGCTCGCTGCTTGCGAGATTGACCCCGCGCGAGCGACAGGTGTTCGAGTTGATCGTGCGCGGCAAGATCAACAAGCAGATCGCGCATCAATTGGGAACAACCGAGCGCACGGTGAAAGCACATCGCCACCAGGTGATGGAAAAGATGCAAGTGCACTCGCTCGCCGAATTGGTGTCGATCGCGGAACGGCTCGGCGTGCTCGACTCAAGCAACGATGCAGCCCGTTAGCGTTCGAAATCGAAGTATCCAATCTCGCAGGAAAGATGCGCAAACGCTCCCGGTTCCCTCAGGACACCTGTACGAACGGACAATATCACATCTTAATGACAGCGCGTATCAGGCGCGTGTGAAATCAGCATGGTTTCTCGGCTCGCGGTCAGGTCGCCTTCTGCAGAAGATAGCCGAAAACATCCTCGAAAAGCTGAAGCCATCACCTTGTCGAATCGAAGATCTGTTCTTGTCGTAGATGACGACCGATCCATGCTCAGGAGCCTTAAGCGTCTGCTGGGGCAGCACGGTTTTGACACGACGCTGTTCGATTCCGCCAGCGCGCTGCTTGGCCACGGCGATTTCGGCCGCGCCTTCTGCATCATCCTGGATATCAATCTGAATGGTCAATCCGGCATCGATCTGCGTCGCCGGCTCCTGGACAAGGGCATCACCCTGCCGGTCATCTATATCACTGGCAATGATAGCCACGCGAACCGCACGGCGGCGACGGAGTCGGGATGTGTCGCTTACCTGACCAAGCCGTTCTCGGCAAAATCGCTGATCGAGCCGATCGAAAAAATGGCAGCCGCTATCGCCTAGCGGAGCTTGCCGATATTCACTCATCAATATCCTGTTCGAAAAGGCGTGCCGGTGCGCCTCTGCGCACGGCCGCAAATTGATCGAGCGGGAGTAGCGTCCTCACCGAAAGCAAGTTCGTGTCGACCACTTGCAGAAGGAGTTTCTTGCCGGAGTCCATGTCGTGAAGCAGGTTTAGGTCGGCGAGGTCACCCGCAATGCAGGTGTTGGTGAGACACCACGTGAACGGAAGTCGATAGGTCGTACCCTGATCGACGGTGAGCGTGGCGCCGGCTGGCAGATAGAGGCCGACCGGCAGGAAAAGCTGTAGCCGCGCGCCGCTATTGTCCTCGCGCTCGGTCAGATAGACACGAACCGCGGTCTGGCCGGTATTGAAACTGCCGCTGATGGTGGTGCGGCAGACCATCTTGGCGCCGCCGGGCTTGAAGCAGACCTTCTCCCAGTCGCCGAACCTGATGTCGCGCGCTTCACGTTGGCCGCGAAGCGCGATTTCGGGCTCCCCGGCTTGCGCACCAGTCGGCACCTTTTGTCCATTCGCCGGCCCGGCCGCGATCATCGCTGATAATATCAGGGCGGCGAACAGGATCGAAAACGGTTCGGGAGGCTGCATCGTCATGGCTGTGCTCCTCAGCGCCGATCACCGTCGCTACTTGTGCCCGTCCAGGAACGCACCGACGAGCGGCGCCCAGATCGGAATGGAGTCGGCTGAGCCGACCAGGAAATGTCCATCGTCGCCGAACGGCGGAAGAAGGTGGTATTCGGCGTTGCCGCCTGCGGCGGTGAACGCCTCGTGCATCCGTTTCGACAGCGTCGGGCCGAAGAACGTGTCGTTTGCAATGTAGATCCAGAGCATCGGCACCCGCGAGGTACGGCCGAATTCACTGATAGCCTCGACCAGTCTGTCCGGGGCGCAATTGTTGTTCGGCTTGCCATCGACGCGGCCGCCGCGTCCGGCAGCAAAGGTGATGATGGCTTTCACCTGCGGCGGGTTCACGCTTGAAAGCGCGATCGACGCCCAGCCGCCGGCCGATTGGCCGATCACGATGACATCCTTCGGCACGATCTTCTTCTCGGCAGCCATATAGTCGATGATCCAGAGGTCGAGCTGCGCAACAGCCATGCCGGCGTCGCGGAAATTGGGATTGGTGCAATTGCCGATCTTGGAGAAGAACGGTCCGTAGAGCCCGCGCTCGGGTATGTCGATGGCCGAGGCGCCGTAGCCCGACCCGACCGGTGCCACCACGAGGTAGCCGCGTCGCGCGAACCACATGGCGGCGTCGCGGAATTCGACCAGCGGAAAGAAGCTGCGCTGCACCGGGTCAAGTGACACGCCGTGGTTCATGATGGCGAGCGGGAAAGGGCCGCCGCCGACCGGACGCACCACATAGGCGATGGTCGGCAAGACGAGCGGTAGCGCCCAGACTTCCTCCTGAATGTGCACGACAGCGTTCTGATCGTCAGGGCGCGCCGGCGCGATCTGGCTGAGGACAACGAACAGCATTATCAGGAATCGTGAGCAAGCCTGACCCATATCAGAGCTCCGCTGTTACGAGGCGAGTTGACGGATCGAATCCGAAGCGACGCTTGATCCAGATCAATCCCGCTTGGCCGCAGGCCGTCGTTCATCGGAGCATTTCGGCGACCGCTATAGCGCCTCGTGACAGGCCAATTCACATGAAGTCATCGTCATCTCAGCAACCGGGATGGACGCGGCTCTTTCCGCCGGTGGAGTGGCTTACAAACTATCGGCTTTCCTTTCTGCCTTCGGACGCCGTCGCGGGAATTACGCTCGCCGCCTACGCGATACCGGTTTCGCTCGCTTATGCGGCGCTCGCCGGACTGCCGCCGCATGTCGGAATCTACGGCTATCTGCTTGGCGGCGTCGGCTATGCGCTCCTCGGCTCCTCGCGTCAGCTTGCGATTGGTCCGACATCCGCGATCTCGCTCATGATCGCCGGCTCGGTCGGGGCTTTGGCCGCGGGCGATCCGGCGCGATACGCCGGCATCGCGAGCCTGGTGGCCTGCGCAGTGGCGTTGCTCTGCCTGATCGCCTGGCTGTTCAAGCTGAGCCTTCTGGTACGCCTGATCAGCGACAGCATCCTGGTGGGATTCAAGGCGGGCGCCGGGCTGACGATCATGATGACCCAGCTACCCAGCCTGTTCGGTGTCGCCGGCGGTGGCCACAACTTTTTTGACCGGGCTGTTCGGCTCGCCGGGCAGCTCGGCGACGTCCACTTGCTCGTTCTGACGATCGGTCTTGCTGCGCTGCTGCTGTTGTTGATCGGCGAACGCGTCCTGCCGGGCAAGCCGGTTGGACTCGCCGTCGTCGCACTGTCGATTCTGGTCGCATCGATATTTGGCCTGCCGGCGCTCGGAGTGCCGATCACCGGGGCGATCCCGCAAGGGCTGCCGGCGTTTGCAGTGCCGTCATTCGGACTGTCGGAGCCTGAAGAGTTGTTTCCGATCGCGGCCGGCTGTCTGTTGCTCGCCTATGTCGAGGGGGTTTCCGCAGCGCGGAGCTTCGCGGCCAAGCATGGCTACGGCCTCGATGTCCGGCAGGAGTTTCTGGGACTGGGTGCGGCCAACCTCGCGGCGGCGTTCGGCCACGGCTATCCGGTTGCCGGCGGCCTGTCGCAATCTGCGGTGAACGACGCGGCTGGGGCCCGTACGCCTTTGGCGCTGGTGCTCTGCTCGGTCACGCTCGCGCTGTGTCTGCTGTTCTTCACGGGACTGCTGACAAATCTTCCCAAGGCGGTGCTCGCTGCCATCGTTCTTGCCGCCGTATACAGGCTGGTCGATATCCCGGCGCTGCTGCGCATGTGGAAAATCAGCCGGATCGATTTCTATGCTGCGGCGATCGCGCTCGCCTCGGTGCTGCTGCTTGGAATCCTGCAAGGCGTGCTGCTTGCGGCACTCGCATCCATCTTCCTGCTGCTCGTCCACGCGTCGCAACCGAATGTGGCGTTTCTCGGACGGCTCCCTGGAACCGGCCGTTATTCGGACAGCGCCAGGCATCATGGGGTGGAGCCGCTGGCCGGCGTCATCGCATTCCGTCCTGAAGCATCGCTGCTCTACGTCAACGCCGAGACGATCCTCGACGCCGTCCTGGCTGCGCTCCGAAAATCGTCGGGTATCAAGCTGGTGGTCTGCGATCTCTCGGCATCGCCCTTCATCGATCTGGCCGGGGCGCGCATGTTGCATGATCTGCATGACGAACTGGCAGATCGTGAAGTGACGTTCTGCATCGTCGGCGCTCATGGCCAACTGCGCGACCTGTTGCAGGCAGATGGGCTGGCGGAAAAGACCGATAGCCGCAACTGGATGCGGACGCTCGACAGCGTGCTTGGCGAGAGCAACGCCGTCGGATGATCGATCGCCTGAGGACCTCGCCACGAGTTACGCGGCATTGACTTGGATCAAAGGGGCAGCGGAGGGAGCCAGCACGATCAAACGTCGGCGTTCACGACGATCGGAGAGATCCGCCGTCGAGCGCGTCTGACGCGAGAAGTAGTGTTGGAAAAATTTCTCTAAATCGCTCTTGGAGGTAAATCATGAGACAAGTTGGGGTGATCGCGCTGATGGCAATGCTGGCCTTGGCAGGACTGAGTACGCCGTCGCGGGCGGAGACCGGCCAGGTTGCAGTCGTCTTCACCAAAGGCGGCTTTGTCATCGGCGTCGGCGGCGGCGAGGGCGTGCTGATACTCCGCGGCAAACGTTATCCATTCACTGTTTCCGGCATGAGCGTTGGCTTTACGATCGGAGCCTCGACCACCAAGTTTGTTGGGCGTGCGCTGAATTTGCGGGGGCCTGAGTCCATCGAAGGCAGCTACGCCGTGGTCGGCGCCGGTGGCGCCGTTGCCGCCGGCGCCGGAGGCGTTCAGTTGCAGAATGCCAATGGCGTGATCTTGCAGCTCAGCGGTCCGAGGATTGGCGCCGAAGTGTCAGCAGCCGTCGGTGGCGTCACCATACGATTGAAATAATCGCGGGGCGGGCCAGGGCTGCGTTGCCCTGGTCCGCTTCTCGGGGGGCGAGGAGCTCGTGTGCAATGCGCGAGAGTCAATCCGCCCAAGGAGCGTCCTCCTGCCAGTCTGGACGGTGGATGGAAGCGGACATTCCGGCTTTCAGAGTTGTCAGCGAGGTTGGGGCTGCGCTCCCGGAGCGCCACTCTGCCCTCCTCCTGGCTGCATGGAGCGCGCCCGCTCAAGGAGCGTCAGAGTGGTGTCAACGCATGCCTTCATGGAGTCTTGTGGATCGCAGCGCACTGCCACTATCGAGTCGCCATTCCTCAGGAAGAACGAGGCGCCGCCTCGGCGCGCTCCCCCGCGACCAGATTCGCCGATCGCTCGCAGAACATCGTCCAGATCACGATCCATTCGGGAGCGTGATGAGTCTCGCTGATCTGAGCTGGGAGCGTTCTGACTGAAGGCGGGCGGAGAGATAAGCAAAAGCGTGACGGTGAGGGCAAAGGCTTTATTCATCGTGCGTCTCCTCATTGTGAGCGAGTTGAGACGCCGGAGCGGAACGATCCTGGTCGTGATCCGCTCCGGCTCACCCCTGAGATGCTCAGTCGCGGCACACGCGCCTACGAATGATAAGGATAAAGTCGCGGTCCTCATCGCTCAAGCTGCGGGTAAGGAAATAGCACCCTCCTCCCTCACCTCCACCGCGTCGTTCGGCCAACCTCTCGGCGAGCCGCCCCCGTAGACCGCCGTGCCAGCCCCCATCGTCCTCATCCTCCTCGCGATCACGCCACTGGCCCATCCGCTCGCGCAGGCGGCCCCGCATCTCCTGTCGATCTCGCAGAAGGTCGATAATGAGATCCCGCAAGTCTTCGCGCGTTTGAATCCGGTCTCTCAGAAGGTCTCTCAAATCGCTGCCCACATCGCCGTCCCTGCCGTGCCATCCTTGGGCTGATGCGGGGCTCGTTGTCGTGCAGACAAGTGGGGCAGATGCAGCAATCGCTAGAACTGCTGCGGCAATCAATGGCAGCCGTGTCATTGCGCTCTCCTCTTGTTGCGGACAAGATTCGAAGATCGAATGATTGCTTATGCCGCCGTTGGCAAATCGCGACGGATGGCGAGATGACCCTCGAACCTATCCCTGCTCGGCCGAAATGGTCGGCCATTATTAACGCTATTCGTGCGCGGTGGTCGCTCCCTTGACATAAATCAAGCTGGCGTTGCGAGTCCGGATGGCGGACGGTTGAGAAAAGCTCGGAATTTGGAACTTGGCCGCATCCGGTCAGTACCGCTCAGCAACAAACGCCATCCCGCGCAGCCCGGTCTGATCGTTGTAGCGTCCTTTGCTGGAGCGCTTGGGCAGCCTGACCTTGTTCCGGCGAACGCGCTTGTACGGGATCATGTCCAAGATATGCGAGATGCAGTTCAGCCGTGCCCGCCGTTTGTCGTCGGAGCGGATGATGTGCCATGGCGCATGTTTCGAGTTGGTGGCCTTGAACATCAGGTCGCGTGCCCGCGAGTAGGCGTACCAGCGTCGATAAGATTCCGTATCCATCGGGCTCAGCTTCCATTGTCGCAGCGGATCGTTGATCCTTGCCCTGAATCGTCGCTCCTGTTCCTCCATCCCCACTTCGAGCCACAGCTTGATTAGGACGATGCCGGCCTCAACGACGTAGTGCTCCACGGTAGGGCACAGCTCGAGGAAGCGCTTGTGCTCGGCGGGGCTGCAGAAGCCCATCACATATTCGACCCCGGCCCGGTTGTACCAGCTCCGGTCGAAAATGACGATTTCGCCCCCGGCAGGGAAATGCTGCATGTAACGCTGGATGAACATCTGCGTCTTTTCGCGATCCGAAGGCGCAGGGAGGGCGACGACGCGAAACACGCGCGGGCTGACCTTTTCCGTGATCGCCTTGATCGTGCCTCCCTTGCCCGCCGCGTCCCTGCCCTCGAACAGGATGATGACGCGGGCCTGGTTCGCTTTCACCCATTCCTGGAGATGGCATAGCTCGACCTGGAGCTTCTCCAGTTCCTTCTCATAGATCTTTCGCTTCATCCGTGCGGCGGGCGCATCTGCCATATCCGGGCTTCCACTGCTTCAGATCGTCTCGAATCGGCTGGCCGCTTAATCGCCCCAGGCGATGGTGACGCCGATGTCGCCGGGCACCCCGCCGGGAAAATCGATGACCTGATAGCGGATGCGATAGCCGCGCGGCTTCAGGTAGTCGGTCCAAAGCTGGTAGATCTCCTTGGGAATCCCGGTCAGCGTGGCTTCCCAGCCCGCTTCCATCTGGTTGATGGCGCGGCCCCTGTCGGTGCACAGCGTATTCGGGAAGCGATACACCAGGACCTCGGTCAATCCGTTCCGCACGGCACGCTGGATGATGGTCGATGCCAACTGGATCTTTTCCTCCTCGGACTTGCCCGAGGGCCGGCTGAGCCGCTCGATCAGTGCTTTCTTCTCGGCCTCGGCGGCGGCCGCGCGGCGGACATACTCATCCGCCTTTTCCGCCTCGCGGAGGGCGGCCTCCTTCTGGATCTGGCTGGCGCTGGGGATCAGGTCATCAATGTTCGCGGGCATGGCTGACATCTCCTGAGTGGCCGTTTCCAATGGTCGTTCGCAAAAGGCTAGGGCCGGGTAGGGGCGCACCTTTGATCCAGATCAAGCGACCTCCCGGGCGGCGGTATCCAGATTGAACGGTCAAACCCAATTCCTGACCGGGAGAAGCAGTTGAGCGACCAGCTTCATCCAATGGCACCCCACCATCTGCCTTTTTTCATCACCCCGCCGAACGAGGTCGACGTGCTGATGGTTGTCATGGGGATCTTCCTGGTGGCCGTCCTGCTCTGGGTCGGCACGCTCTATTGGCGCCTGCACAGCCTGCCCGAGCGGATGGCGCACAAATCGCAAAAGCTGCAGTTCGAGATCGTCGCGGTCCTCGGCTTACTGGCGCTTTTCACGCACATCCACCTGTTCTGGGTCGCGGCGCTGTTGCTCGCCATGATCGATCTTCCCGACTTCAGCACGCCGCTGCGCAGCATTGCCGGCTCGGTGGAGAAGATAGCGAGTGTCGCAGCGGATGAAGGCGGCGCGGCAAAGCCTGAAACCAAACCGGATCCGGCAGTTCCGGCAGCCTCATCGGAGACGAAGGCAAGGGAGCCCAGCAATGCTTGAGCTCATGATCTGCTCCCTCGTGACCATCCTTCCAGACTATCTCTATCGCCGCTATGTCCAGGGCAAGCGCTTCGGCAAGGAGATCACGTTCTTCTCGGTCTGGTTCGAGCTGAGGTGGGGCATCACCGGCTGCCTGATGCTCACGATAGCGCTGATCACCATGATCTTCTATTTCCACCCTGCCACCGACAGCGCCACGCTATTCTTCCGGACGATCCCTATCCTCCCGGAAACCTCCGGACGCGTCGCGGAAGTCAATTTCGGCTTCAGTGCCTCGGTGAAGAAAGGCGATGTGATCTTCAGGCTGGACAATTCGAAGCAGGAAGCGGCCGTTGAGACAGCCAAGCGCAAAGTCGCCGAGGTCGATGCTGCGCTGGTGGCGGCGGAGGCCGACGTCGTCAAGGCCGAGGCGCAGACACAGGAAGCCAGGAGCGCGCATCAGCAAGCGAAGGACGAATTGGATACCAAGAGCGATCTGCAGCGCCGCAATCCCGGCATCGTGCCGCAGCGCGATATTGAAAAACTTCAAGTCCTGGTCGATCAGCGGCAAGCCGGGATTGATGCCGCAGTGGCTACCAAGCAGTCTGCGACCCTTCGGCTCTCAACACTGCTGCCGGCGGAGAAGGCAAGCGCCGAAGCCAGCTTGGCGCAGGCCCAGGTGGATCTGGACAAGACTTTCGTTCGCGCCGGCGTCGATGGGCGTGTGGAGCAGTTCCTTCTTCGCGTCGGTGACGTCGTCAATCCGCTGATGCGGCCGGCCGGGATCCTTATCCCGGAGGGGGCGGGGCGGCGGGTCTTGCAGGCCGGGTTCGGCCAGATCGAGGCGCAGGTGATGAGGGAAGGCATGGTGGCGGAAGCGACCTGCATCTCAAGACCGTGGGTCATCATTCCGATGGTGGTCACGACGGTCCAGGATTACATTGCCGCCGGCCAGTTCCGAGGTGGCGAGCAACTGCTCGAAGCGCAAAACATCCTCCGGCCGGGGACCGTCCTGGTGTTCATGGAGCCGCTCTTTAAGGGAGGTCTCGAAGGGGTCACGCCGGGCAGCAGTTGCATCGTCAACGCCTACACCAGCAATCATGAGGAAATTTCCAACAAGGAAACCAGCGCGGGCCGCCGCATCGCGCTGCACGTGGTCGACGGCGTGGGACTGGTGCACGCATTGCTGCTGCGCATCCAGGCGCTGCTGTTGCCGATCAAGACCCTGGTGTTCACCGGCCATTGATGCGTGGTGAGGACGGAAAGCGCTTGAGAGTTTCGGGGTAGGGGGCATGATATGAATGGACTTCGCAGGTCCCTGGTGCTTGCGGCAACATTGGCCGCTTCCGTCTTCGGACTATCAGAGAAGGCGACCGCGTTCGATCTCACAGGCGCATGGGTCACGAGCGCCGACCAATGCAACAAGGTATTTGCGCGCAAGGGAAGGGCAAGACAGGTCACCTTCACCAGATTTCCCGGCGTCTATGGCGGTGGCTTCATCGCCGAGCCTGATCGCTTGAGAGGCAAGTTCGAGAACTGTTCGATCAAGTCCAGGAAGGACGACGGCCAGAACATCAACATCGTCGTGAGCTGCGCCAATGGCATCATGCTCTCAAACGTGCAATTCTTCCTGAAAGTGGTCGATGACAACAGCGTCACGCGGCTGTTTCCCGGCGTCGAAGGCATGGAGGTCACGTACCATCGCTGCCAGCTATAGGCCGGACCGTTGAGACCGTAGGCTGCGGTGCAATTTTGGCGCTAGAAATGGGATAGAGTGCAGCCGTCAAACGGTGAGGTTGGCGGGGAGAAAGATGAGCAGACGCATCCTCGTTGATGCGGTCAGCATAGGCCGGGCAGTTGTTGCCCTGCGCCTCTGTATCTGTCTGCTGGCGTGGGTTGCCATCCTGCCCCAGCCGGCAAGCGCCGTTCCACGCGGCGAACCGAAACGCGTGCTGCTGCTCCATTCGTTCGGGCGAGACTTCCGACCATGGAGCGAATTTGCCCGGGCCATCCGGGCGGAGCTCGAGCGCCAATCGCCGTGGCCGCTGAACCTCCAGGAACAGACGCTACTGGCGGCGCGATTCAACAATTCGGGCTCGGAAGCGCCCTTCGTCGATTATCTGCGCGCGCTCTATCAGAGTGCGGCGCCCGACATTGTGATCAGCATCGGGGCACCTGCGGCCGGGTTCGTCCAGAAATACCGCGCGGAGCTCTTCCCAGGGACGCCCATGGTCCTGACGGCGGTTGAACAGCGATTGGTGAACCGCGCCGGACTCACAGACAACGACACGGTCATTTCGGTGCACAATGATTTCTCAACCTTTTTCGCCAGCATTCTTAAGGTCCTGCCGGAGACGCAGACGATTGCCGTCGTGATCGGCGCCTCGCCCCTGGAGAAGTTCTGGCTCGAGGAAGCAAAAAGGGAAGCGAAGCCGTTCGAAAGCCGGGTCGCATTCGTGTGGTACGCGGACCTGTCATTCCAGGAAATCCTGCAGCGGGCGAGCGCACTTCCGCCGCACACTGTCCTATTCTGGGGCCTGATGTCGGTCGACGCGGCGGGTGTCGCCCATGAGGGCGATCTTGCACTGCGCAGTCTTCATGCGGTCGCGAATGCCCCGATCTTTTCCTTCCAGGAAGCCTTTTTTGGTCAGGACACGGTCGGCGGCCCGATGCATTCCATCAGCGCATCGAGCGAGAAAACCGTCAATGCCGTGATCCGGATTCTCGGTGGCGAGAAGCCGGCCGACATCAAGATCGAACCGATTGGATTTGCAGCTCCGAAATACGACTGGCGCGAGCTGCAACGCTGGGGCATCAGCGAGAGCAACCTGCCCGCGGGAAGCGAAATCCTGTTTCGCGAGCCGACTTTCTGGGAAAGATATCGATGGCAGGTCGCGCTAATCGCGAGCGTGATTCTGGTGCAGGCTGGCCTGATCAGTGGATTGCTCCATGAACGTCATCGCCGTCGTCTCGCTGAGGTCGAAGCACGGCAACGTCTGGCGGAGCTTGCACGCGTCAACCGCTATTCGGCTGCCGGAGAGATGGCGACCTCGCTCGCACATGAGCTGAATCAGCCGCTCGGCTCCATTCTCACCAATACCGAAACGGCGGAGCTGATGCTGAAATCGGTTTCGCCCGATCTCGACGAAATACGAGAAATCCTGGCCGACATCAGGCGTGATGATCAGCGGGCGAGCGAAGTGATCCGCCGTCTTCGGAACATGCTGAAAAGGGCGCCAATCGAAGTTAGCGAGATTGATCTCAATGAGACCGTGAGGGAAGCCGTCGGCGTCGTTTCAGCTTCGGCCGAAGGCCGCGATGTGATGCTGAAATATGTTCCGGCTGCAATGACGCTGCGCGTCAAGGGCGATTCCATCCAACTTCAGCAGGTTGTCCTCAATCTCATCATGAACGCGATCGACGTTATATCGGAATCGCAAAGCGACAAGCGGGAGGTGATCGTCGCGATGGGCATCTCGGATGAACAGGCCGAGATCCTGGTCGGTGATACCGGCCCGGGCGTCGCCGACGATCATCTGAAGGATGTCTTTGAGCCGTTCTTCACCACCAAGACGCACGGCATGGGAATGGGACTCGCGATCGCCCGCACGATCGTGGAAGCGCACCACGGCCGGATCACCGTGGAAAACCGGATCGGCAGCGGGGCGCTGTTCCGCATCAAACTACCACTTGCTCGCTGACCTTCGGCGCGACCGGTCTGCCCCGGGAGTTGGTCCCAATCCTGGTGTCCGCGCGAACATGTCGCGTCGCAGCAATCTCGCTATCCAGATGAACGGCGCTTGGTTTCTTTGATCTCGATCAAGAGACGCGCATGCCCTGGACTGATGCTTGCGGCATCTGAGGCTCATGGAGGTTGTGATGTCTCGTTGCGGCAGGATCTTGCTCGCGCTCGCACTGTTTCTGTTGGCTCCCGTCGCGGCCTTTGCGCAGGCGACCAGTTCTCCGCCTGATCAGGGCGGTCAGCCGCAGGGGGCGTCACAGGCTGCGCCGAGCGAACAATTGTTGAAGCCTGAACAGCTCGAGGCGCTGGTCGCGCCGATTGCACTCTATCCCGACGACCTCCTGGCGAACGTGCTCGCGGCGTCGACCTATCCGCTCGAGATCGTGCAGGCCGACCGTTGGGTGACCTCGCACAAGAACCTGAAGGGCGATGCACTGAAGAACGAAGTCGACAAGCAGTCCTGGGACGACAGCGTGAAGGCATTGGTCAGCACCGCAGCGGTTCTTTCGATGATGAGCGACAAGATCGACTGGACCAAGAATCTCGGCGATGCCGTGCTCGCGCAGCAGCCAGATGTGATGGACGCGATCCAGCGGCTCCGCGCCAAGGCCCAGGCCAACAACAAGCTGGTGACGACCAAGCAGCAGAAGGTCAGCGTGCAGACCCAGGACAACAAGCAGGTGATCGTCATCGATTCGGCTGACCCAAATACGATGTACGTTCCCTATTACAATCCGGCCACCGTCTACGGCACGTGGCCATATGCGGACTATCCGCCCTATTACTTCGGCTACCCATCTTATATTGGCGCGGGCGTGATCGCGGCGGGCCTTGCCTTCGGTACTGCCTGGGCGATCGGCCGCTGGGGTAATTATTGGGGCGGCGGCTTCAATTGGGGCAACCGCAACCTCTACGTCAACCACTACAACAGGGTCACCAACGTCGGAAACAATTGGCAGCACAACCCGGCGCATCGGCAAGGCGTCCGATACAACAACGCCAATGTTCAGCAGCGTTTCGGCAACAACAACCTGAAGGCAGGAAGTGCCAACCGGATGGATTTCCGCGGCCGCGGCGGCGAGCAGGTGCTGCGTCCCGGACAGGGTCGACCCGGCGGCGATGATCGCGTCGGAGATCGCGCTGGTGATCGCGGCCGCGAGGGCGTCGCCTCTCGTGATCGTCCCGGCGGAGATCGCGCCAATCGCCCAGCCGCGGCCGATCGCGCCAAAGCAGGGGGCGGTCGTGCGGGGGCTGCTGACCGCGGTCGCAATGCGGCGCGTGGCGGCGGCGGCAGCGACACCGCCTTCAAAAATGTGTCATCCGGCAGGGCTGCCAATCTGCAGGCCGCCCGAGGCCAGGCAAGCTTTGCCGGACGGGCGGGAGGCGCTGTTGCCTTAGCCGGCCGCGGGGGCGGTGGTTTCCAGGGCGCCGCGATTCGCGGGGGCGGTGGAGGTTTCCGTGGCGGAGGCGGCGGGGGCTTCCGTGGTGGCGGCGGACGGCGCTCCGATATCGCGCTGAAGCATGACGTCGTGCTGCTCGGCCACCTCGCCAACGGTCTTGGCTACTACCGCTTCAGCTATCTCGGCAGCAACAAGTCCTATGTCGGTGTGATGGCGCAGGAAGTGCAGGGCATCATGCCGGAAGCTGTCACGCGCGGTAGCGACGGCTATCTCAGGGTCTACTACGACAAGCTCGGATTGAAATTCCGGGCCTACGGCGACTGGCTTGCCGCCGGCGCGCGGATTCCCACAGCACCGGAGCCAACACCATGACGATCGTTCAGTCGCTCCGGTTGGCGCACCCCGCGGCCGCTGTCGCCACCCTCATCATGCTGGCGTTCCCGATCACATCGGCTCACGCGCAACAGGCCTATCCTTCGCCGGAGGACGCCGCGGCCGCGCTGGCTGCCGCCGTCAAGACCGGCGAGAAGAGAGCCGTGCTGAAGGTTCTCGGCAAGGACGCCGAGGACATCATCGCATCAGGCGATGATGTCGCCGACGCCGAGACGCGTGAACGCTTCGTGTCCGCGTATGAAGCCAAGCATTCGATCAAGGCGGAAGGAAACAAGAAGGCGACGCTCATCCTGGGCGCGGATGACTTCCCGTTCCCGATCCCTCTGGTCAACAACAGGGATGGCTGGGAGTTTGATTCCGCCGCGGGTCGCCTCGAGATCCTGTATCGCCGCATCGGACGCAACGAGCTCGATGCCATTCAAACCGCGCTCGCCTTTGTCGATGCCGAGAACGAGTATGCGGACAAGGATCGCACCGGCTACGGCGCCGGGCTCTATGCGCAACGGATTGTCAGCACTCCCGGCAAGAAGGATGGCCTGTTCTGGCGCGACGATCGCGACCAAAGTCCCCTCGGTGAGCTCGCGGCGCAGGCGGCAACGGAAGGCTATAAGGCTGGCGCGGAGGGCAGCGCGCCCTACCACGGCTACTACTTCCGAATCCTGAAAGGGCAGGGGCCCAACGCGCCCGGTGGAGCCGTGAATTATGTCGTCAAGGGCAAGATGATCGGCGGCTTCGGGCTGATCGCCTATCCCGCAGAGTATGGCAATTCAGGTGTCATGACCTTCATGGTCAACCACGCGGGCACCGTTTATCAGAAGGATCTCGGCGAACGCACGGCGGTCATCGCCAAGCGTACGTATCTGTTCGATCCGGACCAGACGTGGAAGAAGGTGGACGCGACGAATCCCTGAAAACGCGGAAACATTGCAATGGAATCATCTGCAATTCGTCTTGCGGTGATCGCGCTGCTCGCCTTCGTATTTCCGGTAACGTCATCGCAAGCGCAAGCGCCGGGCTACGTGCGGGTCAATTTCGCAAAAGCGGGCCTGCTGGTCGGCGCCGGCGGCGGCACCGGCGTCCTGACATATCGCGGCCGCAACTATCCGTTCCGGGTCTCCGGCCTCAGCCTCGGCGTCACCGCCGGCGCATCCGTCAGCCGGCTGGAAGGTTGGGCCTCCGGCATAGCTGACGTGACCGATTTTGCCGGCACCTATAGCGCGGTCGGCGCCGGCGGCGCCCTGGTTGGCGGCGCAGGCGGCGTCAACTTGAGAAATGAAAAGGGCGTCGTGCTCATCCTGAAGGGGCCGAAAGCGGGAATGGAGTTCGCCGCCAACCTCAGCGGCCTGAGGATTTCGATGAAGTGAGTTATCGGGAGGAGCGGAAGTCGTCCGCTCAAGCCGAGTTTCTCCGCTTGTGACAATGAGCGGACATTCGTGCCAGAAATGTCGCTCGAAGCGACCAACGCGAATGAGACCGAGCTACGGTCTCGGTTGGGGCGCGCACACCGGGTTGCAAAATAAGGACAAACTGGCGCGCCGGGCAGAGCGAGACCGGGACCTCGTACATCGTTGCGGTGCCTACGCCGCACAACATGCGACACGGCCCCTTTGATCACGCTCCGCACGGAAAACATTCGCGACGGCAAGAGGGGCCAAGATATTGCTGGTGCAGCCTAAGTGTGTTCAAGCTCAGGACGGAAACACCGATCCGAAGCCGCCGTAGGTCAGGATGGTCCTTCTCCGAGCATCACTCGTCCACGTTCCACCTGTAACGCGTAATCCATTCTAAGACGTCAGCTCCGGAGTAGAGTTGCATCTCAGTCGGCTTTATTTCGCTAAACCTCTTTGCTTCGACGCTATAGGTTGAACCGGACACAACAATTCCGCCCGACAGATCCCAAGCCTTAGCGGCACCATAAATCTGTTGAACGATCGGACGTCCAACTGAGTGTCGCGATTTGCCTTCTCTGATATCGGGCTGCTTGCATTGTACAGCAAATATTATCGGATCAGTTCTTTCGTGTTGGACCGCAAGAAAATCGATACCGCCATCTTTCGATGGCCGAAACAGGTCGACCTTGAATCCTCGTCTAACAAAAAGCTCTGCGCACAGATTCTCAAAGTCAGCGCGGGATGTAGATGACAGCGCCTCGGGTTCACGCGCGATGCCATCAATTAGCGATTGAGAGCAGAACTCATCAACAGTTACGAACCTGCCGTCTTTCTCTTTTTGGCGCTTGACATATCGATCGCCGATTCTCACGTCATCAAGATGCTCAAGCGATTGGAGATCGTACTCTCCAATCTCGTCGACAGAGCGTGTCATCTTGACTTGAGGAAGCGAGATTGAGCCGATACGGGCCCAGCAAAGTTTCAGCTCACCTGCCCGATCTGACTGCTCAGGAAGATAGAGGAATTCTGCACCCAGGCAATAACGGAGAGGGCTGCCCAAAACTCGTCTTATACCTTCGGGCTTTAGCGGGAGCTTCGTAACTATCGGAAGAAAACTCCGATTCTTCTCAGAATAGACAGCTAGATGCGTTCCCATCCGAACTACCGTCGGCGCCTCGTTGGCGGTAAGCCAAGCAAAGGGTGTAACCGGTCAAAAAGCAACAATATGGCGCACCCGACACGATTCGAACGTGTGACCTTTGCCTTCGGAGGGCAACGCTCTATCCAGCTGAGCTACGGGTGCCTGACGGTTCATTTAGCCGATTGGTCCCCCATCGGCAACGGTCTTGAGAGCGATTGTCTGACGAGATGCAGGCTGTAGACTGCCGGTAGAACCGCGCGAAAAGCGCCATCTGCTTGGGGAGATCGTCATGCGTCCGCTCGAATTTGGCTGGTATTTGCCGACGCATGGCGACACCACCGCCTATGGGCTGATGGAAGCCCAGGTGGCTGGCTCGCCGGAACTCTGCGAGCGGGTAGTGCAGGCCGCCGAAGCGGCGGGCTTTGAATATTTGCTGATCCCGGTCGGCTCGGTGTGCTGGGAGGCCTGGATCACGGGCGCCTTCATGGCGGCGCGGTCGTCGAAGATCAAGCCGCTGATCGCGGCGCGTCCCGGCTACATCAATCCGGTGCTGCTTGCCAAGATGATCTCGACCTTCGACCAGATGTCGGGCGGGCGCATCTGTATCAACCTGATCGCGGGCCAGAACGAGAGCGAGGTCGAAGCCGAGGGTATCCGTTACGTCAAGGAAGAGCGCTACGCGCTGATGGACGAGGAGGTCTCGATCCTGAAGGCGCTGTGGACCACGCGCGGGCCGGTGCATTTCAATGGCAGGTTCCACTCGCTGTCGGGCGCGCATATCCGGCCCCGGCCGCTGCAGCAGCCGTTTCCGAAATTTTATCTCGGCGGCGGCTCGCGGCAGGCGTGGGAATTATCGGCGAAACATTCCGATGTGCATCTGTTCTGGGGCGACCTGCCGGAGCGCATCGCGCAGAACATCGCCGAAATCAGGGCGCTGGCGCGCAGCCACGGCCGCGAGCAGGAGATCGGCTTCGGCATGCGACTGCAGGTGATCTGCCGCGAGGATGAAGCGGATGCGTGGGAGGCGGCTGACCGCCTGGTGCGTCACGCTACCGAACGGCAGAAACAGGAGATGAAGACGCTCTACAACAATTCAGCGGCCAATCAACGGGTGCAGCAGCTTGCGCGCGAGCATGGCGATTTCCTGTTGCCGCATCTGTGGACCGGCATCACCAAGGTCCGGCCCGGCGCCGGCATTGCCGTGGTCGGCAATCCCCTCCAATGCGCCGACATGCTGCAGCGATTCATCGATGCCGGCTGCCATTCCTTCTGCCTGTCCGGCTATCTGCATGACGAAGAGGCCGAGCGTTTCGGGCGGCTGATCCGCCCGATCCTTGCCCAGAACAATCGCGGCCGCTTGGCTGCGTAACGGATCAAGCGGGTACGATCGTCTTGCCGATCGGCCACAGCGCGATGCCGGCAAGCTTGAGGTGCGCCCAGGCGAAGGGCAAGCCGATGATGGTGACCGCCCAGATGATCGCCGTGACGAGGTGACCGAGCGCAAGCCACCAGCCCGCGAGCACGAACCAGATCAGGTTGCCGATCAGCCCGAGCGGGCCGGTCCCGACGTCGCTCACGCCGGTGATTTCGTCGCGGCGCGCGGCCCGCGAACCGAACGGCAACAGGGTATAGACAGCGATATTGAAGGCCGCGCGTGCCCAGGGCAGGCCGATGATCGTGATCGCCATGATGATCGCGGCGACAAGCCAGCCAAACGCCATCCACGCGCCGCCGATCAGGATCCAGAGCACATTGAGGAGGATGGAAAGAGGGGACATGGGTTCACTCGCCATTGCCTTATGGCCAGATTGCCTCGTGGTCGGGCTCGCACCCCATATTTGTACGCCATCGCCGTCGCGCAAGATAGCCGCCCGATCGACTCTAGGCCAAAACCCGCGCCGCCATCTGGTCCATGTCGAGCAATCGCCTGATCTCCGAGGCCGGCTTCGGTGCGCTGAACAGGAAGCCTTGCATCTGCGTGCAGCCCAGCTCGCGCAATAGTTTTTGCTGCTGCTCGGTTTCGACGCCTTCGGCCGCGGTGGTCATGTTGCGCGACGCAGCGATATTCACCACCGCCTGCACGATGGTTGAGGAACCGTCGACCTCGATGTCGCTGACGAAGCATCGGTCGATCTTGATCTTGTCGAACGGAAACCGCTTCAGATAGCTTAAGGAGGAATAGCCGGTGCCGAAATCGTCGAGCGCGATGCGCACGCCGATGGCGCGGAGCTGGTGCAGGATCGCGAGCGCGGCTTCATCGTCCCTGATCAGCACCGCCTCCGTGATCTCGATCTCCAGCCGACCGGGCGCGAGGCCGGAGGCGGTGAGCGCGCTCGTGATCCGCAACGCCAGCGTTTCGCTTTTGAGTTGGACCGGCGAGACGTTGACGGCGAGCCGGATGTGAGACGGCCAGGCGGCCGCTTCGGCGCAGGCCGTGCGCAACACCCAATCGCCAAGCTCGTTGATCAGGCCGGCATCTTCCGCCACTGGAATGAATTCGGCGGGAGAAACCATGCCGCGCTCCGGGTGGCGCCAGCGCAACAGTGCCTCGCAGCCCGCCACCTGATTGGTTCTCAAGTCCAGCAGCGGCTGGTAGTGGATCTCGAAACCGCCTTCCATCATGGCTTGCCGCAGGTCCTGCTCCATGGTGAGGCGGGCCTGGGCGCTTTCATCCATCGCCGGCTCGAAGAAGCGATGGGTCCGGCGCCCGCCTGCTTTGGCGGCATACATCGCCAGATCCGCATGCTTGATGAGCTGGTCGAGCTCCGTGCCGTCCTGCGGCGCAAGTGCGATGCCAATGCTGGCGTCGGTGGAAAGATGATGCCCGAGGCAGTCACAAGGTTGTCGGATCGCGCCATGGATCCGCGTCACGAATTCCGCAACGTCAGACGTTGCATCAACGGCGGTCTGGATCACCGCGAATTCGTCGCCGCCAAGCCGGGCGATCAGGTCGCCGGGCTTCAGGCAGACCTTGATCCGTGCGGCCACCGTCTTCAACAATTCGTCGCCGACATGATGGCCGAGTGAGTCGTTGATGGCCTTGAACTCGTCGATGTCGATGTAAAACAATGCGAACCGTTCTCCGCGCATTGCCCTTTCGAGCTCGCGCGCGATCTGCGCACGGAACAGCACGCGGTTCGGCAGGTCGGTCAGCGCATCGTAATGCGCAAGATAGGTGATCCTTTCGTTCGCGAGCTTGCGTTCGGTCACGTCCTCGACGACGTTGATGATATAGCGCGTCGTGCCGGCCTGATCGCGTATGCCGATGCGTTTCGAGGTGATGTAGCGTTCGCCCTTCGCCTGGGTCTTCCAGAGGTGCTCGTCCCTGTAGAAGCCGTCGGTGGACCCCAGCAACCTTTCGTCGTCTGAGGTGATGATTCGGGCGGCGGCGGTCGGAAAGACATCGAATGCGGTCTTGCCGACGATCAGGTCGCGTGAGATGCCGAATTTCTCCTCGGCAACCCGGTTGACCAGCAGATAGCGCCGGTCGTGTGCATCCTTGACGGTGATCTGCGAGGGGATGTGATCGATGATCTCGCGCAGGAACGCGAAGTTCCGGTCGCGCTCCTGCTCGAGCCTGCAGCGCTCGGTGATGTCCTCGACGGTGGTGATCCACCCGCCGTGCTTGAGCGGCGTGCTGATGGCCGAAAACCAGCGGCCGTCCACGCAACCGATCAGTCGGCGATCAACCTGGGCTTGGGCGATATTGTCCATGACCGAGGTGCAGAATGCGTCGACATCGCCGTCGAACAATCCCTTCGCCTGGCGGTGGAGCATCAGGTCGCGGAAGTGGCATCCCGGCTTCGCGACGTCGGTCGAGAGCTGGAACATGTCCAGATAGCGCCGGTTGAAGGCGACGATGCGCCCAGTGGCGTCGTACTGCACCAGCCCTTGGATCATGTTGTTAAGCGCCGTATCGAGCCGCTGCCGCTCCGCCTTCAGCCGTTGCCGCGCCTGGCGGTTTTGCTTGTTGATCTCGCGGATGATCAGGAACAGCACGCCTGCGATCACCAGGGCGGCGAGCGCCGCGGCGACGATTAGGAATTTGGTCTGCGCACGCCAGTCGGCGAGCGCTGCGTCGATGGAATTGGTTGCGACCACGACCGCCGGAAAATGGCCGAGCCGCGCCGCCGAGCCCAGCCGGTTCATTCCATCGACCGGGCTTTCGATGCGCAGGGTATGCTGGCCTCCCTTCGCCAGCACCTCTCGCATCAGCGGGGCGGAAGCGAAATTCCGTCCGATCATCTCATCGATGCGCGGATGACGGGCGAGCAAGATACCGTCGGCGTGAAACATGGCGATGGTGGCGCTCTCGCCTGGAGCGACGGAAGCAAAGAACTTCTCATAGTTCGCGGGATCGATGCGTCGTGTCATGATCCCGAGAAAGATTCCGTTGTGCCCGGTCAGGCGGTGGGCAATCACGGTACTGAGTTTGCCGTTGCGATAGCTGCGGACTGCTTCGGCGAGAACGGTCTCCGTGGTCGGGTTGGATTTGAAGCTCTTGAAGTAGGCGCGCTCGGATATGTCGAGCTTCGGCGCCGGCAGCGGTCCGGACCAGTTGATGATGTGCCCGTCGGTATCGAATAGCGAGACGTCGCCGAGATAGGACAGGCCCTTCGATCTCAGCACATGGTGCACTTCGGCGGTCGACATCCGTTCCTTGAACGCTTCCGGCGAGGCGAGCTCCGGAATCCGCAATTGTGAGATCAGGTCGGAAGCGATCGTCGCGGAGTCTTCGAATTGCTGGTCGAAATGGCGCGTCAGCATCAGCACCGTGTTTTCCAGTTCGCGCTCGCTGTTGTGCAGAGCGCGCTCACGGAATTGGCCGACCATCAGGATGGTGCCCGCAAAGATCGCGGTCACCAGCAATCCGCCGCAGAGCGTCAGCCACAGCACCGGGCCGCGGATCGTCGCGGCGAAGTGGCGGCGGAATACCTTCGCGCGAAGGATGATCCTATGGATGTGCTTTGAAGGATTGCGCATTCCCGAATTCCCGGGAGGCAGGGATACAACGGAAAATTGTCACAAGCGGTTAGGAAATCCGGTTACTCAACGCTTAATTGGGATATTGCAGTATTTCCTCGCAATGGTTGTAGGGGCGCCAGTCCTCAGCGCCGATACCTGCTTGTCCGGGTGTAAGCCGGACGCGCCTCCTCCATCGCCCGGCTCGCCAGGTGGGCCCGCGCTTCGCTCGTCAGCGGCATCGACGGCTTGAGGTCGTCCAGGAAGATCGGTCTCGAGAAATAGTAACCCTGGGCATAGCGGATCTTGGTCGCGGCCTGCAGGTAGGCCAGTTCCTCGTAGGATTCGATGCCTTCCGCGATCACGGTCATGCCGAGCGCCTCGCTCAAGGACTCGATCGCCCGCAGGATGCCCTGGCTGCGCGGGCGCTTATGGATGTCGGTGATGAATGAGCGGTCGATCTTGATCTCGTCGGCGGTGATGTCGGCGAGCGCCGACAGCGACGAATAGCCGATGCCGAAATCATCGATCGAGATCCCGACGCCGATCCGGCGCAGTATCGGCAGGATCTCCTCCTGGAAATGCGACTTGGTGACGAAGGCGTCTTCCGTCACCTCGATCATGAAGCGCTTCGGGTATCCCGTCTCCTCGAGCGCGCGGGCGAACGGGCGCATGAATTCGGGATTGGCGGCCTGCTTGGCCGCGACGTTGATGCTGATGGAAGCGTCGGGACCAAAGGTGTTGTTGATCAGGTCGATCGATCTTACGATCTCCGCCAGCACCAGATGGGTCAGTTCGTCGATCAGCCCGAGCTCGACGGCGAGGTTGACGAAAGTGCCGGGCGCCTGGATCACGCCCTCATTGTCGCGCAGCCGCACCAGCGCCTCGATGCCCCTGACCTCCTGCGTCCTGAGATCGACCTTGGCCTGGAAGGCGCAACAGAAGCGCTTCTCCAGGATCGCGAGCCGCAGCGACTGCTCGATCTTCATCCGCGCCATGGCCTCGACCTCCATGCTGGCGTCGAAGAAGGCCGCGGCACCCTTGCCGCCGTGCTTGACCCGATACATTGCGATGTCGGCGTTCTGGCGCAGCTCGTCGTAGCTTCGGCCATGCTCGGGATAAAGGCTCACGCCGATCGAGGTGGAGGCAAAGATCTCCGACTGGTCGATGAAGAACGGCGCCTTCAACCGCTGCAGCATGAATTCGATGTAGTCGGCGACCTCCTGCTCGGTCTGGATCGGATTGAGCAGCAGCAGGAATTCGTCGCCGGAGATGCGCGACAGGATGTCGGTCTCGCGCAAGGACAGGCTGAGCCGCCGGGTCATCTCCACCAGCAGCGCGTCGCCGATGGCGTGGCCGTAATAGTCGTTGATGTGCTTGAAATTGTCGATGTCGAGGAAGGCGAGCGCGAAATGGCCGTCTGCATCGTCACGGCGCAACAGGCTGTTGACGCGGTGCTCGATCACCCGGCGCGTCGGCAGGCCGGTCAGTTCGTCATAATAGGCGGAGCGGAATAGCTGATCCTCGAACGCCTTCTGCTCGGTGATGTCTGCGGAGGTCGACAGCAGGAGACTGCGGTCGGCGATCCGCACCGGCCGGTGCGCGGTGAGGAACACCTGCCTGGTCGCGCCGGAAGCAACCGCTTCCTCCAGCACGGCGGAGCGGCCGTTCCGTAGCAATTCGAGACAGGTCTCGCGGCGCTCGTCGAGTTGCGAGGCCATTGCATCGCTTGCCAATTGGAAGCGCGCCGCGGCGGCATCGTTAACGACCAGGAAGTCGCCGTGCTCGTCCTGGACCGTGACGCCCGCAGGCAACAACCTGACGACATCGCGCAGAATCCGCAATTCGGAATGGAGTTCGCTCTCATTCGTGGCCGCCGCCGTGGCCATCTGAAAGTCGTGCTTTGTGGGACTGTGCATGCGCGCGAACTTGGCAAAGTCCCTTGTAGTTTTGGTTAAGTGGAACTGAGAAAAACCGCGACATCTGTGTCGATAGGAGATTTCAACAGGCGCTGCCTCAATCGTTATTAACAGAGCGTCAACCCGATCATCGAGTGCTTGCGGCTGTGTTTCGTTTCACCTTCGCTTCGGCGCGGAGCGCGAAAAAGCGCGCTCAAGCCGTGGGAATCCGGCACTGCATGGTGCAGTGAATACCGGTCTTGAGATAGCTGACGTCGGTCTTGCCGTCGAATGGCCTCAGCGCCGATTTCAAAAGCCTGGTGCCGAAGCCCGGCTCGCCGATCTTCTCCACGGCCGGGCCCTCGGTCTCGTCCCAGGTGATGGTGAGGCGATCGTCGGATACCGACCATGATACCTGCAGGAAGCCGCGCGCGGAGGAAAACGCGCCATACTTGCCGGCGTTGGTGGCGAGTTCATGAAAGATCAAGGCCAGGCTCACCGCCAGCTTCGCCGGCAGGAACAGGCGATCGCCGTTCAGGCTGAACCGGACGTGGCCGTAGGGACCAAGTTCGGAGATCAGGAGGTCCTGGATATCGCATCCGTTGCCGTCAACCTTCGCGATCAAATCGTCGGTCGCCGACAGCGCACGGATGCGATGATCGATGCGGCTCCAGATCTGCGGCTGGTCCTGCAGCGCCTGGTGCAGCACGGCGTGAATGGTGGAGGACTTGTTCTTCAGCCGGTGCTGCAATTCGTCGACCACGAGCTTGCGGTAGTCCTGCTCGCCGATCAGGCGTTTGGCGATCCGCTGCTGCTCGGCGACGATCGAGCGGTAGTGCTCGACGCCCCAGATCGTCAGGCCGCAGACCACCCAGAACATCAAAAGCAACGCGATCCGCGTCGGATCGGTGACCGTGCTGCCGAAATTGAGGGCGAGGCCGAGCAGGCCGCCCGCAAGCGCGGTCAGGATTCCGATGCGCAAGCCGCCGAACGCGCCGGCGAAGAACACCGCCGGAAAATACGGCGTGAAGAATACGTCGGGGCGGAGCTGGGACAGGCCCCAGCGGACCGCCGTCGCCAGCGCCAGGCAGGTGATCGCAAAGCCGATGCCGAGCGCGAGCGATGGCGGGGCATCCCCGCGCCAGCCGCACCTGAACTCGTCGATCAATCTCTTCATGGCTTTGTCACTTCAGGTGATCAGCGAATCCAAAATAAGGCCGAACCGACGGGTAAGCTGCGATTTGTGGCCGGCAGAGGGCCGCAGGCCACAGCCGGCGGCGTTGTGCACCGAACAGTCCGCTTGCCTTGTTCCGCCTGTGGCAGGAATATCCCAGTCCATGGAATTCGATCGACAACTTAAGAGGGTAATGACATGGGACGGTTGGACGGCAAGGTCGCGGTGATCACGGGCGCCACGAGCGGCATCGGCCTGCGCACGGCGGAAGTTTTCGTTGCCGAGGGTGCGAAGGTCATCATCGCCGGGCGGCGCGTCGCCGAAGGCGAAGCCTTGGCCAAGGCGCTTGGCGCCAACTGCATCTTCCGCCAGACCGACGTCACCGTGGAAGAGCAGATGAAGGCGCTGATCGGGCTGACGCTGGAAAAATTCGGTAAGGTCGACTGCCTCTTCAACAATGCCGGCGGCCCGGCGCAGACCGGCGGCATCGAGGGATTGGAGGTCGACCGTTTCGATGCCGCGATGGCAACCTTGGTGCGCAGCGTCATGCTCGGCATGAAGCATGTCGCGCCGCACATGAAGAAGCAGGGCTCCGGCAGCATCATCAACAATGGCAGCATCGCGGGACGGCTTGCCGGCTTTTCGTCCTCGGTGGTCTATGGCGCGGCAAAGGCCGCGGTGATCCATCTGACCAAATGCGTCGCGATGGAGCTCGGCGAGTCCGGCATCCGCGTCAACTCGATCTCGCCCGGCGCGATCGCGACCGGCATCTTCGGCAAGGCGTTGGGATTGTCGACTGACGCCGCCGAGAAGACGCCGGCCGTGATGCGCGAGGTCTACAAGACCGCGCAGCCGATCCCGCGCGCCGGCCTGCCCGACGACATCGCGCACGCCGCCGTATTCCTCGCCAGCGACGAATCCTCCTTCATCAACGGCCACGACCTCGTCATCGACGGCGCCATCACCGGCGGCCGCAACTGGACCCAACAGCAGCAGGGCTACGTTGCCCTCCGCAAGGCGTTTGATCAGGGCGGGGGATAGATCTAGCGCCGGTGTCGTCCCCGCGAAGGCGGGGACCCATCACCACAGGATGTTGTTGTGGCGCGAGTAAGTGGTTGCAGAGGTGTAGGGTGGGCAAAGGCGCACTTGCGCCGTGCCCACCATCCAGCGCCGTGCTCGGGATGGTGGGCACGCTTCCGCCTTCGCTCTACGAGCTACGGCGGACAAGTCGCTTTGCCCACCCTACGGCGTCGTCGTGACTTATGATTCAAATTTCAAACAGCGTGAGGATGTGAGGTCGCGTTCTCGCGGCATTCGCTGCCCGAGCTTTGCATCTCGTTCCACCCTCCTCAATCATCCGAGGGCGCAGGGAAAGCCGGGTGCTGGTTGCACCCATGGGTCCCGTGCAGCAAAAAGCACGGGGGTAGGACCACAGGTTCAACCGAAGCATTCCGGCTTTCCCTGCGCGATGGTTTACGGCTTATTT
>NZ_JCAMOQ010000026.1:0-115403 GCF_059512365.1 Bradyrhizobium sp. Ses1 | reverse complement strand
AGGCTTCCTCCTAAAAGAAAGCCTTGAATCACGTTCCGTCTGATTTGAGAATCCCAAGAGTCCACACAGCCTAGAGCGTTTTCGAGCGAAGTGGATACCGGTTCGCGTAGCAATCAAGTTTACGCAGATTGCGTAGACTTATCTGCGTAGAAAACGCGTCAAATCAAGAATCTAGAGCTTCGGTTCTGATTCAATCAGAACCGAAAATGCTCTAGCCTGCGTTGGTAGATGACATGACACCGAAAAACACAGCGGCGCTAACCGCGCATTCACCAAACGGTCTCGCAGAAGTCGAGGAGGAAATCGCGCGCGCCTGCAAGGATGCGCGTCGCGATCGTGGCTCGGTGACGTTGATCGCGGTGTCGAAAACATTCAATGCGGATGCGATTTCGCCCGTCATCGCGGCCGGACAGCGCGTTTTCGGCGAGAATCGCGTGCAGGAAGCCAAGACGAAGTGGCCTGCCTTGATGCAGGCCCATCCCGACATCGTGCTGCATCTGATCGGGCCGTTGCAATCCAACAAGGCGAAGGAGGCGGTGGCGCTGTTCGATGCCATCCATTCGGTGGACCGCCCCAGCATTTGCGAAGCGTTAGCCAAGGAAATCAAAAACCAGAACCGGCAGCCGCAATTGTTCATCCAGATCAATACCGGCGAGGAGCCGCAGAAGGCCGGCATTTCCCCGTCCGAGGCCGATGCCTTCATCGCGCGCTGCCGGGAGCATTACGGGCTTTCGATCTCGGGCCTGATGTGCATCCCGCCCGTCAACGACCCCCCTGCCCCGCACTTTGCGCTGACGGCCAAGATCGCCGCACGCAACGGCCTGACGAATCTCTCGATGGGCATGAGCGCCGATTTCGCCACAGCGATCCAGATGGGCGCGACCCATGTGCGCGTGGGATCGGCGATTTTTGGGGCAAGATAGCTACGCGGTTGCGTTGCGTTCGCGCGCAATAATGCGAAGAGGGCCGTGAGCTCCAATCTATCTCCTTACCCTGAGGAGGCCGCGAAGCGGCCGTCTCGAAGGGCGAGGCCACCGGCGGGCCCCATGGTTCTCCGAGCGATGCGCAGCATCGTCCGGGAGACGCGCTGCGCGCTCCTCACCATGAGGGTCTAAGAGCGGGCCGCGGGTCACAGATCTACCTGCCCTCTAACCAATCACGATCCGCGTCTGCGGGCTCATTCGCCGTAATAGCCGCAGCATCGAGGATTTGGTCATCGAGACGCAGCCAGCGGTCGGCGCGAAATTTGGACGGGCCAGATGCAGGAACACCGCGCTGCCGCGGCCAGCGATGCGCGGGGTGGTGTTGTGGTCGATCTCGATGATGAAGTCGTAGAGACGATCCTCGCGCGTCAGCCGGTCGCCGTTCTGCTCGCGGGTCAGCCGCACCGGCCGGTTGTAATGGCGGTCCCGCGGGTCCTCGCACCAGGCGTCCTCGGGCCGAATGGGACGGGTGGGCAGGAAGCTCGCCGGTCGCGGGGAGCGGTCCGCCCGCCACCATAATTGTCGGGGGCGGAAGACACCCCTAGGGGTGCCGCCGTCGCCCTCGCGCTTATTGGCGAGGATGCCGCCCCGGCCAAGTGCAACCGGTACCGACCAACCGTCGGCGGTCAGCCACCCCCGGCACGGGTTACCGGCGGCGGGTTGGACGCGGACCAGGGACAACGGCCGATCACGCGCGGTTGTCTCATAAGTGATTGAAAAACTGGAACTTCTCATGTGAATCAAAAAGCCCGCGCCTTGCCTGCCCGGCCCCGATTGTTCTATCTGGCGGGATTACAGCACATTCATCCAATCGGCTGCTGATTTGGGATAGACTGTGATCGGCTTGTGAATCGGTAATGAACGACTACCTACACAGCGAGTCTCGCCATCAAGTCTCGGCCAAAGCGCTGTCCGCTTGTGTCCGCTGCTGCCTGCCTCCAAGAGGATCGTTCCTATGGCCAATGCCCGCAAGATTTTGATCGTGGATGACGACACCGACCTGCGTGACACGCTGGTCGAGCAACTTTCCCTTCACGAGGAATTCGAAGCCTCCGCAGTCGATACCGGCGCCAAGGGCGCCAGCGCCGCCAAGACCAACTCTCCCGATCTGGTCCTGATGGATGTGGGCCTTCCCGATACCGATGGCCGCGAGGTGGTGCGGTCCTTGCGCAAAGGCGGCTTCAAGGCGCCGATCATCATGCTGACCGGCCATGACACCGATTCGGACACCATCCTCGGCCTCGAATCCGGCGCCAATGATTATGTGGCAAAGCCCTTCCGCTTCGCGGTGCTGCTGGCCCGGATCCGCGCGCAGCTCCGCCAACACGAGGCGAGCGAAGACGCGGTGTTCTCCGTCGGTCCCTACAGCTTTCGGCCCGGCTCGAAGATGCTGACCGCCGCCAATGCGCGGAAAGTGCGGCTGACCGAGAAGGAGACCGCGATCCTGCGCTTCCTCTATCGCGCCGGCCAGATGCCGGTGTCGCGCGAGACGCTGCTGCAGGAGGTCTGGGGCTACAATTCGGGCGTCACCACCCATACGCTGGAAACGCATATTTACCGGCTCCGGCAGAAGATCGAGAAAGATGCCGCCAATCCCGAGATCCTGGTGACGGAAGCCGGTGGCTACAAACTGGTGCCGTGATACGATTCGCGACCGAATCGTATCCCCGGTCACCGGCCTGAATGTCGATCGAAGATGACGTAGCGCTGCTCGAACGCGTCTCCACCTTGCGCCTGCTGGGGGATACTGCTTTGCGCATGCTTGCGATCGGCTCCGAACAGCGAAATTTCGAACCCGGCGACGTTATTTTCCATGCCGGCGACCAGGCGGATGCGGGCTATGTCGTACAGCGCGGCGCTTTCCGCGTGGAAGATGGCGGTGCCGAGATCATCGCAGGCCCCGGCGCGCTGATCGGCGAGCTCGCGCTGATCGTGCCGATGAAGCGGCCGTCGACCGCGACCGCGCTGGAGCGCGCCACCTGTGTTCGAATTTCGCGCAGCCTGTTTCAACGCGTGCTGGAAAGCGATCCCGCCGCGGCGCGAAGGCTACGCGACGAATTCGCCACCCGCACCAGCCAGCTTGCCAGCGATATCGTGGTGGCGGGCGGGAAGTTGAGTTCGTAACTGCCTGTCGTCCTCGCGAAAGCGAGGACCCATAACCACAGACAGCCGTTGTGGCGGAAGCAAGTGGTTGCGGCGGAGCACACCACAAAAGCCTGTGGTTATGGGTCCCGGGTCAAGCCCGGGACGACAGCTGGCTACACCTCCAGCGTCACCGTCACCGGCACGTGGTCCGATGGACGCTCCCAGCCGCGGGCGTCGCGGGTGATCCTGAAATCCGTGACGCTGTCCTTCAGCGCGCGCGAGACCCAGATGTGGTCGAGCCGGCGGCCGCGGTCGCCGACGGTCCAGTCGGCGGCGCGATAGCTCCACCAGGTGTAGACTTTCTCCGACAGTGGAATGCGCTCGCGTGCGACGTCGAACCATTCGCCATGCACCTGCGCCGCGAGCAGCTTCTCGGTTTCGATCGGGGTGTGCGAGACGACCTTCAGGAGCTGCTTGTGCGACCACACGTCGTTTTCGTGCGGGGCCACGTTGAGATCGCCGACCAGGACGTGACGGTCGTCGCCGCGCGGGTGCAGGGGCTCGCAGGCTTTCATCTCGTCGAGGAATTGCAGCTTGTGCTCGAATTTCGGATTGAGCGCGGGATCGGGGATGTCGCCGCCGGCCGGCACATAGAAATTATGCAGCACCAGCGGCTTTGACAATTGTGCCTTGTCGCCGAACTCGACCGAGATGTGGCGGGAATCGATCTTGTCGCAGAAGGTGCGGATGTCGGTCTTCTCGAATGGCACTTTCGAGATGATGGCGACGCCATGATAGCCCTTCTGCCCGTTCAGCGCGACATGCTCATAGCCAAGCCGTTTGAACCGCTTCAACGGAAAGGCGTCGTCGATGCATTTGGTCTCTTGCAGGCAGAGCACGTCCGGCCGCGCCTGCTTGATGAACTTGGCGACGAGGTCGATGCGCAGACGCACCGAATTGATGTTCCAGGTTGTGAGGGAGAGACGCATGGGAACTGCGTCTTAGCATGGATTGCGGCGGTGGATAGGATTGTCCACAGGGGACGCGTAGGGTGGGCAAAGCGGAGCGTGCCCACCATTTACGTCGGCGTGTTGATGGTGGGCACGCTGCGCTTTGCCCACCCTGCAATCCTACGAACTACTATCCCGGCGGGGTCGCGTAGTTGGTAAAATCGATCTTGAACAGGCCCGGATCGATCTTCCTGGTGGAATCGAGATTGTAGACGGCGACGGTGGTGTCGTAGCCCTGCGGATCGGTGATTGTCCATTGCTTGAGCTGGCCGTCCTTGGCGCCGACCATCAGCATCAACCGGCTGGTGCCGATCAGCGCCTGCTTCTCCTCGATGATGATCGAGACGAAGACATCGTCGGCGGTGACGCTGACGACGTTGGTGTCCTTCATCAGGTCGATGCGGTCGGATAACAGATAGCGCAGCGGCGTCTGCGACAGCGGATAGATATCCTGCGTGGCGAGCTTGCGGTCGCGCACCGCGACCGAGGAGCCGTCGGCGACGATGTCGATCGGGCTTGGCGGCTCATATTCGAAGCGCACCTTGCCGGGCTTCTGGATATAGAAATCGCCCTTGGTCTTGGAGCCGTCGGGGCCGACCTGCACGAAACTGCCGGCGAGCGATTGCAGCGAGGAGAGATAGCTGCTGATCCTCGCGGCCTGCGCCTTCTGGTTGGCATCGAACGTCGTGAAGATGCTGGCGGGAACGTTGCGGCGCGGATCGGGGATGACAGGGGTCGGCGGCGTCTGTGTCGAGCCTGTCGTCGCGGGGCCTCTCTGCTCCTGCGCGCTCAGCTGCGTGCCATCGCGGCCCTTCGGCGCGGGCTTCGGCACCGGCACGTTCTGCGCCGATGAGGGCGCGGCGCCGGCGATCGACGTGGCGATCAGGATCGCCAATCCGGAATGGATGGCGCGATGGACGTGCTGTTTGGCCATTCGGTATTTCGGATTCTGATGCAACGCGTGTTCCGACTTTAGGGGCATGATCTTTTCGGAAAACCGGTGCCCACTTTTCCGGATCATGCCTGAGTTTACCGTGGGTGATGCCGCGGGGATATCGCTTTTCCGTGAAATTCTCGGGGCGGGATCACATGCTGCCTTCTTCTTCGATCAGGACCTCGCGCTTGCCGGCATGATTGGCCTGGCCGACAACGCCCTCGAGTTCCATCCGCTCCATCAATGAGGCCGCGCGGTTGTAGCCGATCTGCAGCCGCCGTTGAATATAGGATGTCGAGGCCTTGCGGTCGCGTTTCACGATCGCCACCGCCTGCGCATAGAGGTCGCCGCCGCCGCCGTCCCCGCCCATGCCGGTGGAGTCGAATACCGCGCCGTCCTCGTCGGTCGGCTCTTCGGCGGTAACGGCTTCCAGATACTCCGGGGCGCCCTGCGTCTTCAGGTGGCGCACCACCTTCTCGACTTCGTCGTCGGAGGCAAACGGGCCGTGCACGCGGCTGATGCGGCCGCCGCCGGCCATGTAGAGCATATCGCCCTGCCCCAGCAGTTGCTCGGCGCCCATCTCGCCCAGGATCGTGCGGCTGTCGATCTTCGAGGTGACCTGGAAGGCGATGCGGGTCGGGAAGTTGGCCTTGATGGTGCCGGTAATGACGTCGACCGAAGGACGCTGCGTGGCGAGGATCACATGCAGGCCGGCGGCGCGCGCCATCTGCGCAAGGCGCTGCACCGCGCCTTCGATGTCCTTGCCGGCGACCATCATCAGGTCGGCCATCTCGTCGACGATGATGACGATGTAGGGCAACGGATCGAGGTCGAGCTTCTCCTCCTCGTAGATCGCCTTGCCGGTCTCCTTGTCGAAACCGGTGTGCACGGTGCGCGTCAGCTCTTCGCCCTTGCCCTTTGCCTCGACCAGGCGCGCATTGTAGCCGTCGATGTTGCGCACACCGAGCTTGGCCATCTTCTTGTAGCGCTCTTCCATCTCGCGCACGGCCCATTTCAGCGCGACCACCGCTTTCTTGGGATCGGTGACGACCGGCGTCAAAAGATGCGGGATGCCGTCATAGACGGAGAGTTCGAGCATCTTGGGATCGACCATGATCAGGCGGCACTGGTCGGGGCGCAGCCGATACACCAGGCTCAGGATCATGGTGTTGATCGCGACCGATTTGCCGGAGCCGGTGGTGCCGGCGATCAGCATATGCGGCGTGCGCGCGAGATCGATGATGACGGGTTCGCCGCCGATGCTCTTGCCGAGGCAGAGCGGCAGCTTTGCCACCGAGTCGATAGCTTCCTTCGCGACCAGGAGTTCGCGCAGGTAAACCTTTTCGCGATGCAGGTTCGGCAATTCGATGCCGATGGCGTTGCGGCCGGCGACGACGGCGACGCGAGCCGACAGCGCGCTCATCGAGCGGGCGATGTCGTCGGCGAGGCCGATCACGCGCGACGACTTGATGCCGGGCGCTGGCTCGAGCTCGTACAGCGTCACGACCGGACCCGGATTGGCTTTGACGATCTCGCCACGCACGCCGAAATCCTGCAGCACGCCTTCGAGCGCGCGCGAATTGGCTTCGAGCTCGGCCTTGCTCTGCGGCTGGCGGTCGGCGGCCTTCGGCGCTGACAGCACCGAGACCGAGGGCAGCTCGAACTTGTCGGAGGATTTCTTCTTCGCACGCGGCTCGGCCTTCTTACGCGGGGCGCGGGCGACGGGCGCTTCCTCGGCTTCTTCCTCCTCGTCTTGTTCCTCTTCCTCTTCGATCTCCTCGTCGAATTCCTCGCTCGCCTCCGGCACCACGGACGGCGCGGCACGGCCGCCGAGACTGGGCTCCTGCCGCTCGAACGCGGCTGCGCTGCGTTGTGGCGCGCTCGAGACCAGCGACCGATAGGCGGTGCCGAAGAGCCAGCCGAGCCGCGCCTTCGCGCTCATGACAGCGTGGAACAGCCAGCCGAGCGAGATCGAACTGCGGTCCTCCTCGTCGTCTTCTTCGACGAACGGCTCGTCACGATCCTCGATCGCCGTCAGCTCTTCTTCGCTCTCCTTTGCGCCCCAGCCGCTCGCGAACAGGAAGCTCGCGGTCATCGCCACGAACAGGATGGTGCCGAGCACCAGGCGAAAGATCATGCCGGCCGGGCCGAACACCACTGCCGGTGCGCGCACCAGCGCATCGCCGACCACGCCGCCGAGCCCGGTCGGCAATGGCCAGGCGCCATTATGCGGGAAGCAGCTCGCAAAGCCCGCGGCGATCACGGTGGTGAGGATCCAGCATGCCAGCCGCAGCGCCTCGCGGTCGAAGGCGCGATGCGTCAGCATGCGCCAGCCCCACACCGCGATGGGGAGGATCAGCATGATGGCGCCGAGGCCCAGGATCTGCATCAACAGATCGGCGCCGATCGCGCCGGGATAGCCGAGGATGTTGCGGATCGGGCGCGAGGTGGCGTGGCTGAGACTCGGGTCCTGCACCGACCACGTCATCAGCGCCGCGGCGGCGACGCCGGCAAGCGTGATCAGGCACAGCCCGCCGAATTCTCGCACCCGCCGCTCCAAGGCTTCGCGGATCGGGACCGGCAGATGGCCGACCAGGGGAATGACACGTTCGATCGCTGGCATACGCTTCCAAAGCCTTGCGATTAACTTAAGGTTTCGACCAGGCGGTGCAGCGCCTCGGCCGTTGATTCACTGTCGGAGACCAGCGCGAGCCGGATATAGCCCGCGCCCGGATTGGAGCCGTCGGCTTGCGGCCGCGCCAAATAGCTGCCCGGGATCACGCGCACGCCGGCATCGCGATAGAGTTTCACCGTCGCCGCCTCATCGCCGCCGCGCTCGGAGACGTCGAGCCAGACGCAGAAGCCGCCGGCCGGACGCTGATAGCCATAGCGGCTGCCGAGGATCTGGTCGGCGAGATCGAACTTGATCCGGTAGAGCCTGCGGTTCTCCTCGACATGCGCCTCGTCGCTATAGGCGGCGACCGCGACATGCTGCAGCGGCACCGGCACTTGCGGCGCCGCCACGTTGCGTAGCTCGTGGAAGGCGGCGAGGAATCTCTTGTCGCCGGCGGCAAAGCCGACGCGCATGCCCGGCAGGTTCGAACGCTTCGAGAGCGACTGGAACACGACCACATTGGTGAAGTCGGGGCCGGCATGTTCCAGCGCGCTGCCGGGAGCTTCCCGGGTGTAGATCTCCGAATAGCATTCGTCGCTCAAAATGATGAACCCGAAACGAGCGGCGAGCGCCTTCAGCCGCGCGAAATAATCGCCCGAGGCGACCGAGCCTTGCGGGTTTGCGGGCGAAGCGATGTAGAACGCCACCGTGCGCGCCAGCAGCGCGTCATCCAGCGCGTCGAGATCGGGCAGGAATCCGTTGGCCGGCGTGGTCGGCAGATAGACCTGCTCGCAGCCGGACGCGCGCGCGCCGGCGCCATAGGCCGGATAGAACGGGTTCGGCATCAGGATTGCCGGCGTCCCCGCGCGCGCGCCGACATAGCGGGCGGCGGTGATGGCGGCGAAGAACAGGCCCTCGCGGCTTCCGTTCAGCACCAGCACTTCGGTCTCGGGATCGACCGGCCGCGGCAGGTGGAACCGGGTCGAAAGCCAGTTCGCCGCCGCGCGGCGGAACGGCTCGATGCCCTTGGCGAGCGGATAGCGGCCGAACTCGGCGGTGTGCTTGGCCAGCACCGGCCCGACAAAGGCGGGAACCGGGTGCTGCGGCTCGCCCAACGACAGCGTAATCAATGGCTTGCCGGGTTGGTACGGTGCCAGCAGCTCGGCCGTGCGCGCAAACGGGGAGCGTTCGGCCTGACCGGCCGGCATTACACTGCCGGCGTCTTGCGCCACGCCGGAGGGAGCGGTCATTGCCATGTCTAAACGCCAGCACTTTCAATGCGGTCGAGGGGAATCCAGCTCGACCGTAAATTGATCCAGTCACCATAGATACGGCGAGGTTAAGACGCGATTAACCATCGGTGCCGCTGGACAATTTGCGTGGTATTACCATATTTTCTCTGGGTATTACCGGGCAATTGGAGATCAGCGATGACAACGACTGTCACCCGCAAGGGCCAGGTGACAATCCCAAAGCCGCTTCGCGATTACCTGGGTATTGGTCCGGGCAGCGAGGTCAATATTCGCCGTAGCGACGACGGCAGCGTTCTGATCGAGAGAGCTGATGGACCGCGGCCGGCCAGCCGATTTGCCAAGGCGCGTGGCTCCGCGGGGCGGGGCATGACGACTGACGAACTGATGGCCCTTCTGCGTGATGAGCCGGAATGACCCTCGTCGATTCGAATGTCCTTCTCGACCTCGCGACCGACGACGAGAAATGGGCCGACTGGTCGCAGGTGCAGCTCGAACGGGCGGCATCGGCTGGGCCATTGTTCATCAACAATGTCATCTACGCAGAAGTCTCGATACGCTACGACAAGGTCGAAACCGTCGACGCCACACTCTGCGACTTGAAAATCGAGCTGGCAGAGATCCCGCGCGCCGCGCTCTTTCTTGCCGGCAAGGCCTATCTCCAATATCGCGCCGCCGGTGGCAGCCGCACAGGGGTACTATCTGATTTCTTCATCGGAGCCCATGCTGCGGTGGAGCAGCTGCCACTCTTGACCCGCGACGTGCGGCGCTATCGCACCTATTTTCCAACTGTCGCGCTGATTGCGCCGGAAGGCGAACGGTAGCACCTCGAGCAGCCCTGCCGCGTCGGCAGCCGTTAGAAGGCCGGCTTGCCCTCTCCTTTCTTCGGGCCGCGGTCAAAAAGAAAGGGGCTCCAACTTGCGCTGGAGCCCCTCAACGGTCAGGGCATTGCCGGGTATGTGCCCGAACCGTAGTTCTGGGTGTGATCCCGGGAGAGATCACACCCCGGGAGAACTCACATGTTGTAAGCGCGCTCGGTGTGCTCGGTGATGTCGAGGCCTTCGCGCTCGGTCTCGACGTTGGCGCGCAGGCCGACGATCACGTCGACGACCTTGTAGAGGATGGCCGAGCCGATGCCGGACCACACCAGCGTGGTGCAGACGCCCCAGAGCTGGGAGGTCATCTGGGCGACGAAGTCGTAGTCGCCGATCTTGCCGGCGACATAGTCCATCACGCCGGTGCCGCCGAGCGCCGGGTTCACCAGGATGCCGGTGCCGATCGCGCCGACGATGCCGCCGACGCAGTGGACGCCGAACACGTCGAGCGAGTCGTCGTAGCCGAGCGCATTCTTCACCACGGTGCAGAAGAACAGGCAGACCACGCCGACCACGAGGCCGAGCACGATCGCGCCCATTGGGCCGGCGAAGCCGGCGGCCGGGGTGACCGCCACGAGGCCTGCGACCGCGCCCGAGATGGCGCCGAGCACCGACGGATGGCCCTTGATGATCCATTCCGCGAACATCCAGGACAACGCCGCCGCCGCGGTCGCGACGAAGGAGTTGGTCATGGCGAGCGCGGCGCCACCGGAAGCCTCGAGGTTCGAACCGGCATTAAAGCCGAACCAGCCGACCCAGAGCAGCGAGGCGCCGATCATGGACATCGTGAGCGAGTGCGGAGCCATCAGCTCCTTGCCGTAGCCCGTGCGCTTGCCGATCAGGATCGCGCCGACCAGGCCGGCGATGCCGGCGTTGATATGCACGACCGTGCCGCCGGCGAAGTCGATCGCGCCCTTCTTGAAGATCCAGCCGGCGTCAGCATTGATCTCGTCGAGCTTGGCCTGCGCCGCGGTCTTGGCCGCGCCGTCAGCCGCAGCCGCCAATGCCTTCGCCGCATCCGTGATCGCGTCCGGTCCGGCCCAGTACCAGACCATGTGGGCGATCGGGAAGTAGATCAGCGTCACCCAGAGCGGGATGAACAGCGCGAGCGCGGAGAACTTCATGCGCTCGGCGAAAGCGCCGACGATCAGCGCCGGCGTGATCGCCGCGAACGTCATCTGGAAGCAGACATAGACGAGTTCGGAGATATTGGCGTCGACGCTGAAGGTGGCCGCCTTCGAGTCCGGCGTCACGCCTGCCAGGAAGGCCTTGGAAAAGCCGCCGATGAAATCCGAGCCGCCGGTGAAGGCGAGGCTGTAGCCGTAGAGCGCCCAGAGCACGGTGACGATGCACACCGTGTAGAACACCTGCATCAGCACCGAGAGCATGTTCTTGGAGCGGACCAGGCCGCCATAGAACAGCGCGAGTCCCGGGATCGTCATCAACAGCACCAGCACCGTCGATGTCATCATCCAGGCGTTGTCGCCCTTGTTGACGGTCGGCTCGGCATAGGCAGCGGTCGCAGCGAACAAGCCGAATGCGAGTGCCGCCAATCCCGCGCCATGGGGACGTTTGAACGTCATGTTATTCTACTCCTGAATTGTAAGGTTTGAGCGCGAAATCAGAGGGCCGCGGCATCGGCCTCGCCGGTGCGGATGCGCACCGCGTGGTCGAGGTTGATGACGAAGATCTTGCCGTCGCCGATCTGTCCGGTCTTTGCCGCCGATGTGATGGCGTCGATAGTCTTGTCGACCTGGTCGGCCGCAACCGCGACCTCGATCTTGATCTTGGGCAGGAAGCTCACGGCGTATTCAGCGCCGCGATAGATCTCAGTGTGGCCCTTCTGGCGCCCGTAACCCTTGACTTCCGTCACCGTGAGACCGTGAACGCCAATGGCGGTCAGGGCGTCGCGGACTTCTTCCAGCTTGAATGGCTTAATAATCGCCATAACAATTTTCATGTGTCCTATCCCCGCTTGGGCCCGGTGCAGACGAACCGGGTGTTTTTCGACTGAGATCCACCACGCGGAGAAAATTCACGACGCGGTCACAGCCGCAGGCGTTAGAATCAAATGCCGTGCCAGATCGACGGCACCGCCTAACGGATTATGAATCCGCCCGTTTTCGCGTTTGACGGGAATTGGTCGGACCTGCGCTATTCCGTCGCGCTCAAAACGTAATCAATATTGCCCAATTCATGGGCACGCCAGAGTCTGGACATAATCCTGCCCAGCACGGTGGCAACCTAGAGGTAATATGGTAAGCGAAATTACTGCAGGGCCTCGCCGTGCTGCGAAATATCCAGGCCTTCCAGCTCCTGCTGCAGCGACACCCGGAGCGGGACGAACGCGCTGACCAGCTTCAGCAGCACGAAGGTGATGCCGCCGCACCACACCAGCGTCACGGCGACGCCGGCGAGTTGGATCAGCAGTTGCTGCGGACGGCCCTCGAGCAGGCCGGCCGTGCCGCCGATGGCGCTGGTGGCGAACACGCCCGCGAGCAGCGTCCCGGCCATGCCGCCGATGCCGTGGACGCCGAACACGTCGAGTGAATCATCATACTTGAAGCGGAGCTTCAGCCAGGTGCAGGCCCAGAAGCACACGAAGCCCGCGATGATGCCGATGATGACCGCGTGCCATGGTTCGACGAAGCCCGAGGCCGGCGTGATGGTGCCGAGCCCTGCGACCGCGCCTGAGATCATGCCAAGCACCGACGGCTTGCGTCGCGTCGCCCATTCGATCGCGCCCCAGGTCAGCGCGCCCGCGCAGGCGGAAAGATGCGTGGCGATGATCGCCATCACCGCGCGCGAACTCACGGTCAGTGCCGATCCGCCATTGAAGCCGAACCAGCCGACCCAAAGCAGCCCGGTGCCGATCACTGCGAGCGACAGGTCGAACGGCGACAAGTTCTCGCTGCCATAGCCGTGGCGTCGCCCCAACACTTGCGCGGCGACCAATCCGCTGACGCCGGCCGAAAGATGCACGACGAGCCCGCCGGCGAAATCCAGCACGCCGAGACTTGCGAGGAAGCCGCCGCCCCACACCCAATGTGCGAGCGGAATATAGGCGAAGATGAACCAGCCGACGGAGAACCAGAGATAGGCCGAGAAGCGCATGCGATCGGCGACCGAGCCTGCCACCAGCGCCACGGTGATGATCGCAAACGTCATCTGGTACAGCATGAACAGCGCTTCCGGGATCGTCTTCGCCGCCGGATTGACGCCGTCCATGGTCATGCCGGCGAGGAACCAGCGGTCGAGCGCGCCGATCCACGGTCCATCACCGACGAAGGTGAGAGAGTAGCCGAACATCGCCCAAAGGATCGAGATGATCGCGACGGCCGACAGGCTCTGCGCCATCGTCGCCAGCACGTTCTTCTTGCGCACCATGCCGGAATAGAACAGCGCAAGCCCCGGGATCGTCATCATCAGCACCAGCGCGGTGGCAACGATCATCCAGGCGGTATCGGCGGCGTTGATGGCCGACGTCTCGGCATGCGCCGGCGTCGCCGACAACAGCGTCGCAAGACCAAGCGGCGCGATCAGCCGCGCGGCACGAGAGGATGCCCCCATGGTGTTTCCCCGGCAGAAATGAAATGAGTCTGGTGGATGCGACCGGCGGCGTTGTCGGTCGCGCTCGGAGAGTTTGGAGAAGTTAGAGCGCGTCGCTGTCGGTTTCGCCGGTGCGGATCCGCAGCGCGTGATCGATCGGCGTGACAAAGATCTTGCCATCGCCGATCTGGCCCGTGCGTGCCTTTGCGGTGATGACCTCGACCGCCTTGTCGGCGATGTCGGATGCGACTGCGATCTCGATGCGCAATTTCGGCAGGAAGTTCACGACATACTCTGCGCCGCGGTAGATCTCGGTGTGCCCCTTCTGCCGGCCATAACCTTTGACTTCAGTGACGGTCATGCCGTGGACGCCGATCTCGGTCAGCGCCTGGCGAACCTCGTCCAGCTTGAAGGGTTTGATGATGGCGACGACAAGTTTCATGGCTAGCGGCCCGCATTTTCCTTAAGCACGGCCATCCTTCCTCTTTGGATGACCTTCGATCGCGGGCCAATCTGGCATCTTTCTGAGCAAATGGCACAAAAAAGTTGCAGGTTAAGGGGGAAAACATTGGCAGGCCCTGGTTTCGCTCCCTGTACAGGGGACATGATCGTCCGTCACAATGCGGCTTTCCTGCTTCGCCCGTTGTTCTACTGGCGTCCGTTCCCAAGAATCGTGTTTTCCAAGGAAATGCCATGGCCGATCGATCCTGGTTTTATGCATCCGAGGGCCAGCAAAAGGGCCCGTTTCCCGAATTCCAGCTCCGTGATCTCATCATGCGGGGCACCGTCGGGCCGGATACGCTGGTCTGGACCGAGGGGATGGCCGGTTGGCAGAAGGCGCGCGAGATTCCCGGACTGATTTCGGATCCTTCCAGTTCGGCGATGCCCTCGCAGGCGGGCGGGCCGCCGATCGTCACTGCTGCCGGCTATGCGGGTGGGACGGTCTCGGCCGATCTGCCGATCTGGGAGCTGTTTGGGCGCAGTCTGTGGTTCGCCATTGGCCAGCTCCTGGTGATCCCGGCGCCGTGGTCCGCCACCGGTTTTTATCGCTGGATCATCCCGCACATCAACGTCCCCGGCCGGCCGAATCTCGGTTTCACGGGACAGGTCGGTGACATCTGGTACGTGTTCGTCGCGATCGGGCTCTTGAGCTATACCGGCTGGACCGAGAGCACGACGGTCGAGCTGCTTGCGCCGCTGCTGCAGGCGGCGCTCGGATGGGTGGTCATCCGCTGGATCGCCAGCCATCTCACGTCAAACGGACAGCAGCTCCCGATCGCCTTCAACGGCAGCATCATCGCCTATACCGGGTGGTATCTGTTGTTGGCGATCTCCTTCATCACCATCATCGGTTGGGCGTGGGTGACCACGGCGTGGATGAGGTGGATGTGCCGCAATATCGAGGGCACGCGCCGCGAAATCATCTTCAAGGCGTCAGGCCTCGAGATGCTTTGGCGAACGGTCCTGTTCACCATCGGCTGCCTATTGCTGATTCCAATCCCGTGGGCCTTGCGCTGGTATGCGAACTGGTACCTGTCGCAATTCGCGCTGGTCGAGCGCAGCACGCTGGCGAACGCTTAGAGCAGGGCAAGACGACCTCGGGTTAGTTTCGCGTCGGAGGCACCTCACCTCTCCCGATGGGAGAGGTGAGGCATCGCAACCTTCGCCGCTATCCCAGCTCTACCGCGCGCTACCTGCGTTCGCGCACCGAACCTTCCTGTGCCACTGACGCCACCAGCGTGCCGTCGGGTTTGAAGATCATGCCGCGCGTCAAGCCGCGGCCGCCTTGTGCGCTCGGCGAATCCTGCGCGTAGAGCAGCCATTCGTCGGCGCGGAACGGGCGGTGAAACCACATCGCGTGATCGAGGCTTGCCGGCATCATGCGCTTGTCGAACAGCGTGCGGCCGTAGCGCGCCATGATGGCGTCGAGCAGTGAGAAGTCGGAGGCATAAGCGAGCGCGCACAGATGCAGTGCGGGGTCGTCTGGCAGCTTCGCCGCGGTGCGGATCCAGACATGGATGCGGCCTTCGTCGATCTTCTGGCCGAAATAGCGGCCGAGCTCGACCGGGCGCAGCTCGATCGGCCGATCGGATTCGTAATAGCGGCGGATGAAATCCGGCATTTCGCGGAACATCGGCTGCTTCGACACTTCCTCCGCGGTGAGCTTTTCCGGCGGCGGCACGTCCGGCATCTTCTCCTGGTGATCGAAGGCGCCCTGCTCCTCGGCATGGAACGACACCATGATCGAGAAGATGGCATTGCCGTGCTGGATCGCGGTGACGCGACGGGTCGAATAGCTCTTGCCGTCGCGCAGTCGCTCCACCTGGTAGATGATCGGCACCTGGGGATCGCCCGGCAGGATGAAATAGCAATGGATCGAATGCGGCAGGCGGCCCTCGACCGTGCGGCAGGCTGCAACCATCGCCTGCCCAATCACCTGCCCGCCGAACACCCGTTGCCAGCTCGTTTTCGGGCTGTTGCCGCGGAACAGATTCACCTCGAGGGGTTCGAGATCCAGGATGGAAAGCAGGTCAATCAGGCTTTTTGACATGGATGGCCTTCCATTTTGTTGCGCGGCATTAAGCACCTTGTTTGGTGCCACTGTTTCGCCCAGCTATTATCAGGTAGCAAGCACAGTCTGAGGGCATGAGCGCGTAAGGGACTTGCATGTCGGCACAACGAGGCATTGTCATTTGCGGCGGCGCTTTTGCGGGCTTGGCGCTGGCGCTGGCGCTGCGGCAGGGGCTTGGGACCGAAATCCCCGTCATCGTGGTCGATCCGGCGCTTGGGCAGCGCCCAAGCCGCGATCCGCGGGCGACCGCGATCGTCGCCGCCTGCCGCCGGCTGTTCGAGGCGATCGGCATCTGGGCCGAGATCGCCGACACGACGCAGCCGATCCTCGACATGGTCGTCACCGATTCGCGGCTCGACGATGCGACGCGGCCGGTGTTCCTGACCTTTGCCGGCGATGTCGAGCCCGGCGAGCCGTTTGCGCATATGGTCGAGAACAGGCTGCTGATCGACGCGCTGGTGGTGCACGCCGAGGCCGCAGGCATTGATCTGCGCGCGAGCGCGGTTTCGACCTATGAGGCCAATGCCGATCTCGTCAGCGTGACGCTCGCGGATGGCAGTGCGATCGAAGCGAGCTTGCTGGTCGCCGCCGATGGCGCCCGTTCGAAGCTGCGCGAGCGCGCCGGCATCGTCACCCATGGCTGGGACTACGATCAGTCCGGCATCGTCGTCACCGTCGGCCATGAGCGCGATCACCAGGGCCGCGCCGAAGAGCATTTCCTGCCCGCGGGTCCATTCGCAATCCTTCCGCTGAAGGGAAAACGCTCCTCGCTGGTGTGGACCGAGAACCGCAAGGAAGCGTCCCGCATCGTCGGCTTGAGCGAGGCCGAATTCCACGACGAGCTGGAGCGGCGTTTTGGTTTGCATCTTGGTGAGGTCAAGGCGCTCGACAAGCCGCGCGCGTTTCCGCTCAGCTATTTCGTCGCGCGCTCCTTCATCGCCGAGCGGCTGGCGCTGGTCGGCGACGCCGCGCATCTGATCCACCCCATCGCAGGCCAAGGGCTCAATATGGGCCTGAAGGATGTCGCGGCATTGGCGGAAGTGGTAGTCGATGCGGCGCGGCTCGGCATCGATCTCGGCCAAGCCGATGTGCTCGAGCGCTACCAGCGCTGGCGCCGCTTCGACACCATGGCCATGGGAGTTGCGACCAATTCGCTGAACTTCCTGTTCTCCAACGAATCGACGCTGCTCAGGACCGTGCGCGACGTCGGGCTTGGCGTCGTCGACCGCCTGCCGCCGCTGAAGAGCTTGTTCATCCGTCAGGCGGCGGGGCTGTCGGGCGAAGTGCCGCGGCTGTTGAAGGGCGAGGCGCTGTAGCTCCGTAGCCCAGATGAAGCGCAGCGTAATCCGGGAAATCCCGTGCAAGCGGACGTTGCGGCCCGGGATTGCGCTGCGCTCCATCCGGGCTACGAACTTGCTTCGTCGCTATCGCTCCTCGCAATGACGGCTCAAATCCATCACTCGATCTTGCGCGCTTCTTCCGGCAGCATGATCGGGATGCCGTCGCGGATCGGATAAGCGAGCTTTGCGGAGCGCGAGATCAATTCCTGGCGAGCCGCGTCGAACTCCAGCGGGCCCTTGGTGATCGGACAGACCAGGATTTCCAGGAGTTTTGGATCGGCGGTGCTTTCGAGATGATCGGTCGGGGAGTTCATGATGGTCTTCCAGCTTGACGGCTCGTCTTTATCACATTCGATCAGCGCGCCGCCATCCGCAAAAGCTCGTCGACGATCGCCTGCTGTCTTGCTTTCGGCAGCGGCTGCTCCGTCAGCGCGTGGCCGAGGAATGCCCAATAAAGAATTTGCGCGCGGGCGCGGGCGACGTCCTCGGTGAGACCCGCCCGTTTCAGGAGGCCTTCGACATAGCCGAGCCGCCGCTGGTCGATCGCCTGCACGGCGGCGCGCGCTGAAGCGTTGACGCTCGCCCAGCTTCGCACCGCATTTTCCAGCGCCGGCTTTTCGGAAAACACGCGTCGCAGCAGCACGGCGAGTGCGTCGGAACCTGTCGCTGCCGCCTCGACATCGACGATGATCCGCTCCGCAGCGATCTCACGCCAATGTTTCAGGATGGCGGCGTGGTAGGCGGCGATGTCGGCAAAGTGCCAGTAGAAGCTGCCGCGGGAGACGCCCATCTCCTTTGCCAAGGGGTCGGCCTTTAGCGCGGTGAAGCCGCGTCTTGCCAGCGCTTTCAGGCCCTGGTCGAGCCAGTCCTTGGCGGAAAGCTGATCGGTCATGTCGCCCACCATACACCAGTGTATTGACAGGCGCCAATGCGCGCGCGATAACTATACACACCTGTATGGAGGCGAACGATGCGCGATATCCTGCTGCAATGTTCCGGCCTCGCCGCGATCGCGGCGGCGCTGATCCACGGTTACCTCGGCGAGTTCAAGGTGTTTCCGAAAATGACGATCGAACCGGCGCGGCTGCGCACGCTGATCCGCCTGGTCTGGCAGGCCGGCACGGTGGCGTGGATCGGCGGCGGCGTGCTCTTGCTCGCCGCGCCCTGGATGGCCTCGGAGGTGGCGCGGCACTGGATCGTCGTCACGCTGGCCTGCGTGTTCGCTTTCGCGGCCCTCGCCAATGCGGTCGCGACGCGCGGCCGGCATTTCGGCTGGATGGCGCTCACCGCCGTGGTGGCGATGGCGGTCGCGGGGTATTAGCCAAATGTGACGCTGTCATTCCGGGGCACGCGCAGCGTGAACCCGGAATCCATCGCGCCGCGTCAGCCGGTGGAGAAATGGATTCCGGGCTCGCGCTTCGCGCGCCCCGGAATGACGGCGGAGGGGCGTGACGCGCAACTACGAGCGAATCACTGCAGCGGCGGATCGCCGCTGGTGCGCTTCTTGGCGAGATCCATCTCGGTCACCGCGATCAGGATTTCGGCGCGGGTCTTCAGGTCAGGCGCTTCCAGCATCGCCTGCTTCTCCGCCGGGCCATAGGGCGACATCATTGCGAGCGCGTTGACCAGCGCCTCGTTGGGCGCGGCTTCGATGCCGGCCCAGTCGACCTTCAAATTGTTGGCCTTGAGGAAGTCTGTCAGCACCGAGAGCAGCGCTTCGCGGTCGACGTCCTCCTCGCCTTTGCGCGCGACGAAATCACCCGAGAAGGAGAAGAAGTCGACCTTGCACTGGCGGTACGCAGTCAGGACGTTGAGCTCCTCGACCACCTTGAAGCGCGCCACGCCGGTGAGTTCGAGGATATAGCGGCCGTCGCCGGATTCGGCGAGCTGGGTGATGCGGCCGACGCAGCCGACGCGGAACAACGCCGGCTTCTCCTCATTGTGCGAATGCGTCACGTCGGGCTGGATCATGCCGATCAGCCGATGGCCGTCGCGGAAGGAGTCGTCGACCATCGCAAGATAGCGCGGCTCGAAGATGTTGAGCGGCATCTGGCCGCGCGGCAACAATAGCGCGCCGGCAAGCGGAAAGACCGGGATTACCTCGGGAAGCTCGGCCGGGCCCCGATATTCGGCATTGATCGGCATCTGTGGCCCCGGTGTTATGCGCGCGCGCTCTAGCTAAGAGAACAGGATCGTCGACAGCCGCTTTCGTCCCTCGACGGTCGCTTCATCCGCCCCGCCCCACGCTTCGAAGAACTGGACGAGCTGCTTGCGCGCGCCGTCGTCGTTCCACTTGCGATCGCGCCTGACGATCTCCAGGAGCTGGTTGGTCGCCTCGCTGCGCTTGCCCATCGCGTTCAGCGCGGTGGCAAGATCGAACCGCGCCTGATGATCGAGCGGATTTGCGGCGACTTTCTGTTCCAGTTCGCCGATCGGTCCGACCGACTCGGCCTGCTCGGCAAGGTCGATCGCGGCCTGCACGGCCTTGACGGCCGGATCGTTGCGCTTGGACTCCGGCACCATGCCGAGCGTCTGCTTAGCCTGGTCGATCGCGCCTGTCGTGACATAACATTTGGCGAGACCGGCGAGTGCGGCGATATTGGTGGCATCGATGCCGAGCACCTCGGCATAGATCTGCGCCGCGGCCGCGGCGTCGCCTTCGGCGAGCACGGCGTCGGCCTCTTTCAGGATTTCCGCGATGTTCGGCTCGCCCGCGGCCGGGACGCCCTTGGTCAGCCGCTCGATGAAGGCGTTGACCTGGCTCTCCGGGATCGCGCCCATGAAGCCGTCGGCCGGCTGGCCGTTGACGAAGGCGATGACGGCGGGGATCGACTGGATGCCCATCTGGCCGGGGATCGACGGATGCTCGTCGATGTTCATCTTGACGAGCTTGACCCGGCCCTTGGCGTTGGTCACCACCTTTTCCAGGATCGGGGTGAGCTGGCGGCACGGGCCGCACCAGGGCGCCCAGAAATCGATCAGCACCGGCTGGCGCTTCGACTCCTCGATGACGTCCTTGACGAACGTCTGGGTGGTCGTTTCCTTGATCAGATCGCCTGCCTGCGGCGCCGGACCGCCGCCCTGCTCAACTATCGTCACGATATCCTCGCCTGATGTCCCGAGATTGGCGCCTGTTCTAGCACGGCCGGAACTGAACACCCGTCAGCTAAATGGCGGTTTCGCGTCAAATTTCAATCGGCAGGCGCGCTGCTCGTTCCGCCGCAGGCCGGTTGTGCAGGGGCGCGACCAAATGCGGCCGGAGTTTGCAGGGCTGCTCGAGGCGAATCGGCCGTGGCGGCCTGAGGTCGGGAAAAGCAGGTTCCCAGGCGAAAAACGCGGCGAGCCGCCACCGAAACGCTCCTCGCCGCGTTGCTTTTGGGCCCTCGTCCCCATTTCTGGTCAAATGAGGCGATTTAGCCGCCTTCGGGCCTGTTGCATTCGCGGTCCGCTTTTGGCATAGCTCTGCCATTGCCGGCGAGCGATCGTCGTCATCAGGATGCGGGTGTAGCTCAGTGGTAGAGCACGACCTTGCCAAGGTCGGGGTCGAGGGTTCGAGCCCCTTCGCCCGCTCCAATTTCCCATCCGGCGGACCGGCTTTTACTTGTAGCCCCGCGCCCGCGCCGTGCGCGGTTGACTTCCCTCCGATTGACGAAGCGTGCCTGTGTTAAGACCTCTCCGGCGAGAGGCGCGGCCCGGCTTGATGGCTGCTCAACCATTCATCCGATGGTTGATTTCTCTGGCCAATCGAAATTGTCGGCGGTGACGCTGCGAGAGGCGTTAGCTTCAAACGAATATTGCGGCGCAATGACATCGCTGATGCTTCGCAGGAAAACAGCGTAAGCGAACCTCTCAACTTGTCTTGACCTCGCTCGAATGCGGCGTTGATCGCCTGCGCTTCTCTCGCGCGGGGGATGTGCTAACATTTTCCGCTCTGGCCTATCTCTCGCAGGCCACCACGATCGTCTCGTTAGAATCAATAAAGAGCCAGCCGTCCGGCTGGATTAGGGGAGTAACGCGATGCAATCGGTTTTCAATCGTTCCATTCTTGCGCTTGCCACCATCGCCCTCGTGGCGGGGACTGGCTTTGCCAACGCACAACAGCAGCAGGACAAGGGCAGGGAGCTGAAGAAATACGAATCCGGCACCAAGGAATTCTGGACCCATCCGCCGGATGACTGGTTCCTGGGCGATGAGACCGAAGCGCAAAAGGGCCTCGCCCCGCCATCGGGACCGCCGACCGGCGCCTCCGACTCCGAGCTGGCGGCGCTGATCAAGAAGATCAAGCTGCCGCAGGGCTTCAAGATCGAGGTCTATGCATCGAACGTGCTCGCCGCGCGGCAGATGGCCTGGGGCGACAAGGGCACGCTGTTCGTCGGCTCATTCGGGCTCGGTAACGTCTACGCGATCAAGGACAACAACGGCAAGAAAGAGGTCAAGACCATCCTCAAGGGGCTGAACATGCCCACCGGTCTCGCCTTCCGCGACGGCGCGCTCTACGTGATCGCGGTCGACAAGCTGATCCGCTACGACAATGCGGAAGCCAATCTGGACAATCTCGGCCAGGGCAAGGTGGTCTATGACGACATGCCCTCCTATGCCGCGCATGGCTGGAAATATATCGCTGTCGACAAGGACGGCTGGTTCTACATTCCGTTCGGACCGCCCTTCAACATCGGCATCCCCCCGACCAGCCTCTCGCAGATTCGCCGTGTCGATCCCAAGACCGGCAACGCGGAAATCTGGGCGCTCGGGGTGCGCAACAGCGTCGGCGGCGATGTCGATCCGCGCACCGGCCGCTACTGGTTCACGGAGAACGCGCGCGACTGGATCAGCGACGATCTGCCGAGTGACAAGCTCAACATGATCTCGAGGATCGGCGAGCATTTCGGCTATCCCTATTGCCACCAGGGCGACCTGCCCGATCCGAAATTCGCGATGGGGCATAAATGCTCGGAGTTCACGCCGCCCGTGCTCAACTTAGGGGCCCATGTCGCGCCACTCGGCATGAAGTTCTACACCGGCAACCAATTCCCGGCGGACTACAAGAACAACATCCTGATCGCGGAGCATGGCTCCTGGAACAGGCACAAGTACCAGGGCGCGCGCATCGTGCGCGTGATCGTCGGTCCCGACGGCAAGAACGCCAAGCAGGAAGTGTTCGCGTCAGGCTGGATCGAAGGCGACCAGAATTATCTCGGCCGCCCGGCTGACATCATCCTCGACAAGGACGGCTCGATCCTCGTTGCGGATGATTGGGCCGGTGCGATCTATCGCATCAGCTACAGCAAGAAATGAGACGATAACGAATGGGGGCTGCGGCGGCCGGACGGCGGCTGCAGCCTGCAATTCTTGTTGCGAATCGATCCAATCGTCATGCGCGGGCAAAAGCGCGAAGCGCGTCTTCGCGCAGATGACCCCGGCATCCATCCCGAAAGAACCACCTTTTTGCGGGATGGATTGCCGGGTCAAGCCCGGCAATGACGAGTGAGAGGAATGAAAATGCGGATTGTATTGGCCGCAACACTGTTAGCAGTGACTGCCTGCGCACTTCCCGCCCGCGCCGCCGATGTCGCGGCCGGCAAGGAGAAGGCCGAGATGTGCGTCTCATGCCACGGCGAGAACGGCATTTCGCAGACCGAGAACATCCCCTCGCTCGCCGGCCAGCCGGATCAGTTCATCCAGTGGCAGCTCGTGTTCTTCCGCGCCGGCACCCGCAAGAACGAGCTGATGCAGCCGATCGTCGAGCAGCTCAACAATGACGACATCCGCAATCTCGGCGCCTATTTCTCATCGCTGCCGCCGCCGAAGGGCCCGAAGGACGACGATCCGGATCTGTCGGAAAAGGGCAAGCAGGCCGCCGCCGGCCGCCGCTGCGCGTCATGCCATACCGACAGCTATGCCGGCAACAAGGCGGTGGCGCGCATCGCCGGCCAGCGCGAGGATTATCTCGTCAAGGCGCTGCACGACTACAAGTCCAGCGCGCGCTCCGGCGGCGGCATGGCCGCGATGGCCGAGGTCGCCTATCCCCTGAGCGACGAAGAGATCACCGCGCTGGCGCATTATCTCGCGCATCTTTGACGAGATGCCGTAGCCCGGGTGGAGCGAAGCGTAAGCCGGGAACTCTGTGCGCCGCGGAGAGACCTGCCCGGGTTGCGCTGCGCTTCACCCGGGCTACAAGACTAATCGCCCCGCTGCAATTCGTACGCTTTCAGGTGCGTATAGGCCGTGCGCAGCTTCGGTACGGGAATCTTGGCGGCGTCGGCGCGGGCGACGAGGTCGCCGATCACATGATCGGCTTCGACCGGCAGGCCGGCCTTGATGTCGCGGAACATCGAGGCGGTCATCGGCGAGCCCGCGGCGGTCAGCATGCCCTTGACGCGCTCGAAGAACGGTCCACCCGGCGCATAGCCTTCAGCGGCCGCTACCGCGCTGCACTCGTCGAGGATGCCGAGCAGGAAATCCTTGCCGCCGGGCGCCGCCAGGATGTTGCCGACGGAAGTGCGCATCAGGCTGGTGGAAGCCGCGAGCGAAGCCAGGAACACCCACTTTTCCCACATGTCCTGCATCACATGATCGCTGGCGGTGGCGCCGTTGATGGCGGAAAACACCTCCGCGATCGCGCGCACGCGGTCGGACATCTTGCCGTCGCGTTCGCCGAAGGTCAGCGACTGCATCGGCTGAAGCTGCACCACCTCGCGTGCTTCATTGAGCGTCGCCGCAATCGCGCAGAGACCGCCGAGCACATGCTCGGCACCGAATTTCTTGTCGAGCTCATTGAGGTGCAGCATGCCGTTGAGCAGCGGGATGATCGCGGTGTTCGGCCCGACCGCCGGCGCGAACGACTTGATGGCGTCCTCCAGGTCGAATGCCTTGCAGCTCAATAGCACGACGTCGAATGTCTCGTTCAATTTGTCCGCCTGCACCGTCGGCGGATTCTTCAATGTCACGTCGCCGTTCGGGCTCTTGATCACGAGGCCTGCGGCGGCGAGTTCGGATGCGCGCTTGGGGCGGACCAGGAATGTGACGTCACGGCCGGCCTGCAGCAGCCGCCCACCGAAATATCCGCCGATCGCACCGGCGCCGACGACGAGAACGCGCATGGGATGATTCCTTGTTGTTGTTGCTTGAGAGGTGGACGGGCGAACGGACTGTCAAATAGGGAGGCGACCCTCCTGGCCTTCGGTCTTTCTCCTTGGCCCCTATTGTGGCGCGATCCGCGCGGCCCGTCTACTATATGATGATCATCATCATATAGGGATGATCCCTCTTCCCGGTCAAATCAGACGCTCGACCGTCTGCTTCCGCCAGACCAGCATGTAATAGCCCATCTGCAGCAGGAACATGGTGCAGAAGGTGATCGGATAGGCGGCCCATACCCCCTCGATGCCGATCAGCCGGCTGAGGAGGATGGCGGACGGGATCTCGACCAGCGCGATCGCGAGGGCGGAGATCAACAGCGGCATCCAGACCGTGCCGCCGGCACGCATCGCCCCCGAAAACACCGTCGACATCCCGAACAGGACCGAGCTCCACAGCACGATATGCAGCAGTCCCTGCGCGAGCTCGAGCACGGCGGGGTCGGTGATGAAAAAGCCCATCAGCGTGCGGGAGAACAGATAGCCGAGCACGGCCAGTCCGCCGGTCAGGACCAGATTCATCTTCAACCCGGTGCCGACGATCGCGCCGATCTGGCTGGCCTCGCCACGGCCGATCGCTTGCGCGCCGAAGATCGAGACCGCGATCGCGATCGACAGCGCGGGAAACTGCACGTAGCTCAAGACCTGGTTGACGGCGCCATAGGCCGCCGTGGCATTGGAGCCGAAACCGTTGACGAGGCCGAGCAGCACCAGCTCGGCAAGCGACATCACGACCATGCCGAGCGCTGCGGGAATGCCGAGCCGCAACACGGTTCGCAGCAACCTGCCGTCCGGCCGCATCGCGCGCAGGAACGCGCCATCGAAAGCCAGCGCATGGCGTCGTCGCCACAGATAGAGGTTGAGCCACACCAGTGTCAGCAGGCTCGATACCGCCGAGGCCCAGGCCGCGCTGGCGACGCCGAGATGCGGCAGGCCAAGCCAGCCGCGGATCAGCGCCGGCGTCACCACGAGGCCGATGACGGTCGAAATCGCGAGCGCGAACAGCGGCGTGAGCGTGTCGCCGACACCACGCAGCATCGAACTGGCCAGGATGAAGGCGAAGGTGAGCGGCATCGTGACCATCATGGTCTGCGCGTAGGAGGTGGCGGCATCGAGAATGTCGGATGGTGTGGCGAGCGCGACCAGGAGTTCGCGCGTGAACAGCAATCCGAACAGCGCGATTCCGCTTGCCAGCAGCAGCGCGACCGTCAGCGTCGTGCCGGCCACCGCCTTGACCTTGTCGACTTGGCCGGCGCCGAAGGCTTGGCCGACCAGCACGGTCGCGCCCGAGCTCAAGCCCATCACGAAAGCGATCAGGAAGAACATCACCGGGAAGAAAACCGAGACCGCTGCGAGTGCCTCGACTCCGATCATCTGTCCGAGATAGATGTTGTTGATGGTGCCGAACAGCGCCTGCAGGATGTTGCTCAGCATCATCGGCAGCAGGAAGGCGAGGAAGGTCCTCCAGAGCGGCGGCTTGGACATGGAAAGGGTACCTGTTGAAATGTGATAGGTCGTTGATTGAATCAGTCGTGCCGCGAGTTCACCTCCCCCGCTTGCGGGGGAGGTCGGATCGCATCGTTAGATGCGATCCGGGTGAGGGTTCTCACCACCTAAAGAATCCCGCCGCGGAGACAGCCTCACCCCAACCCTCTCCCGCAAGCGGCAGAGGGGGTGCACCTCCGTTGTGGCTTAGTTCCACGCGCTAATCCGCGCGGTCGCTGTAGGCGAGCTTGACGACGTGGTCGCGAATGTCCGGCGGCCAGTCGGCGATCTCGCTGACAAAGCGGCGGCGGTCGTCGGCGAACAGGGCGCGCGAGGCCTCCTCGAATTTCGGCAGGTTGCCAGCCATCGCCGACATGAAATGATAGGCGGCATCGCGCGCGGCGCGCTGACGGTCGCGGTCGCCGCTGCTGCGCCGGGCTTCGTCGACGAGCTTGCGGAGCGCGACCGAGGCGCCGCCGGGCTGCGCGTTGAGCCATTCCCAATGGCGCGGCAACAGCGTCACCTCGCGCGCGACCACGCCGAGTTTCGGCCGGCCGCGGCCACGCGGCTCGCTCGGCGCCAGCTCCGGCGCTTCACCTGGCGGAGCCGATGGTGGCAGCCGTGCCAGGATCTCGTCATCGCTGCCGCGAAGGTCCAGATCGAGGGCGCGTCCGGTCCCGTCGCAGAAGATCGCAATCGGCTCGGCGCTCTGGCCGGCCCGTTTGATCGCCAGCGCGACTTCCGGCAGGGGCCCGGCGGCGAGGCGCCGCTGGCCTTCGAAAGCTGTAAAGGTCTGATTCATCTGAGACATCTGGTTAATCTGTGTTCAGCAATTTATGCCCGGGTATAATTCAGGTGTCAATATCACCCGGGTAAATAATTTGGCCGCTCGGCCAATCGCGAATCTGGCGATTGCCTGATACGGAACGCCCGGTAAGTTTTTCGAATTTCGGGGGACGCCGTGCTGACCGTTCATCACCTCAACAATTCGCGCTCGCAACGGGTGCTGTGGCTGCTCGAAGAGCTCGGCGTGCCCTATGAGATCGTGCGCTATCAGCGCCAGCCGGACATGCGCGCGCCGAAGGAGCTTCTGGTCGTCCATCCGCTCGGCAAGTCGCCGGTCATCACCGACAAGGGCAACACGATCGCGGAATCGGGCGCGATCGTCGAATACATCCTCGGCGCCTATGGCCAGGGACGCCTGATCCCGGCGGCCGAGACACCGGAACGGCTGCGTTACACCTATTGGCTGCATTATGCCGAAGGCTCGGCGATGCCGCCGCTGCTGTTGAAACTGCTGTTCACGACAATGCCGAAACGCGCGCCCTCCTTGCTGCGCCCGCTCGTGCGCAAGGTCTCCAACCAGGTGCTGACGGCGCTGGTCAATCCGCAGCTCAAGCAGCACATGGCGTTCTGGGAGGCGGAGCTCGGCAAGAGCGAGTGGTTCGCAGGCAATGAGTTCAGCGCCGCCGATATCCAGATGAGCTTTCCGCTGGAAGCAGCTTCCGCGCGCGCCGGGCTGGAGGAGGGGCACCGGAAGTGCATGGCCTTCCTCGAACGCATTCACGCGCGCCCGGCCTACGCCCGCGCGCTGGAGAAGGGCGGGCCGTATCAGGTCGGACGGTAGATGTGGCTCACCTCTCCCCGCTCTTGCGGGGAGAGGTCGGCGCGCAGCGCCGGGTGAGGGGACTCACCGCACACTCCTGTCCATCGAATTCGCGGAGGCAGCCCCTCACCCCGACCCTCTCCCCGCAAGAGCGGGGCGAGGGAGTCTCACTGCCCCACCGCCGCGATCACCTCTTTCACCAGCCGCGCCAATCCGCGCATGTCGCCGGTCCGATCAACGCTGTTGCCGAGGCGGACAACGACGAGGTGCTGCGTCGGCATGATGACGATGCGCTGGCCGAGATCACCAGAGGCAAAGAAGGCGTCGCGGGGAATGCCGAGCGCGACGCGGGCCTTGGCATTCCGGTGTTCGCCGCGGTTGGTCCAGAAGCCCGCGCCATAGTCGGTCTTCAGGGTTGGGGCGGCGGAAAAGTCCACCCAGTCCTCGTGCAACAACCGCTTGCCGCCGACCACGCCGTCATTGAGGTAGAGCAGCCCGAAGCGGGCCCAGTCCCGGGCGCTCGCCAGCATGTAGGCAGTGCCCTGCAGCGTGCCGCTGCCGTCGAATTCCAACGTAACGCTGCGCATGCCGAGCGGGTTGAACAATTCGCGCCAGGCAAAGGCGAGCGTTTGCTCGGGCCCGCCGACGGCATCGCGGATGATCCGCGCCAACAGTTGCGTCGAGGGGCTCGAATAATGCCAGCGAGTGCCGGGCGGCGCCATCAGCGGTGCCTTCACTGCAAAGCCCGCCATGTCGTTGCGCAGGTAGACCATCTGGCTTGAGGGATCGAAGCCCGAATTGGTCTCGTCCAGCGCCAGCCCTGAGGTCATGCGCATGAGGTGCTCGACCTCGATCTCGCGACGCGGATCATTCCTGCCGCGCCATTCCGGAATCGGCGCCGGCATCGACGGCGTGACCACGCCTTGTTGCGTCAGGATTCCGATCAGCGCATTGATCACCGACTTGGTCAGGGAAAAACCAAGCAGCGGTGTGTCGACACTGATGCCCTCGGCATAGCGCTCGGCGATGATCTTGCCGTTATGGACGACCACCACCGCCTTGGTGCGCCGGAGTGGCGGTTCCGACGGCTCCTCGAAGGCATGATCGAGTGCCGCTTCTAGCGCTGGGTCCGAAGGCTCGACAGGTTCAGGGCCCCCGATCTCCTCAAGCAGCGGCGGCGCTTTCGCCACCTTCAGCGCGTCGATATCGCTCTTGAGCACATAAGGCGCTTTTCTACCGTGCAGCAGCACGCAACCGAGGCCGTCGTGAAAGGCGGCGCGGCTTGTCAGCCATCCCACAACCGACGCATCGACGGTCTTGCCGGTGCGGTCGAGCGCAAAGCGGAGCAGCGGACGCAGTCTGCGGATGCCGGCCCGATCGATTGTTTCCGAAAACACCGTCTCCGGATCGAGGCCAGAGACGAACACTTTGGAACACACATTGTGTGCGACCACGCCCGTCGCGACACGAACGGCCCGATCGGGACGGAAGTAGGCGGCAACCGCCACCGCGGCGGCGAACGCGATTGCTGCCGCGATCCATTTCTGCCAGCCCACAAATTCCTCCGCGCTGAAGCTGATCTTACCTCGCCCCGCTTGCGGGGAGAGGTCGGATTGCATCGCCAGATGCAATCCGGGTGAGGGGGGTCTCCGCGAGCTCATCTCTTACAGAATTTGCGGAGGCAGCCCCTCACCCCGACCCTCTCTCCGTGAAGAACGGGGAGAGGGAGGGAGAGCCCCGCGATCGTGTCGTTGAGTCTTACCGCGACTTCTGCGCTTCGCCAACGGAGGGCAGCGGCTGAACGGTGACGCCGGGCGGCGGCACGTCGTCGTCGGGCACGAAGAAGTCGGACATCAGCGGCCGCGACGGATCGACGCGGTAGCGCTCGAAATCGCGCACGCCGCTGTCATAGAGCACCTTGTCGTCAATGCAGAACTGCCCGGTGAATTCGCGTGCCGGTTTGGTCAGGATGACATGCGCGGCATCGCCCATGATCTCGGGCGTGCGGCTGGCGCGCATCATGGCGTCGCCGCCGAGGAGATTGCCGACCGCGGCGGTCGCGATCGTCGTACGCGGCCATAGCGCGTTGACGGCGACACCAGCCGATCGCAATTCGCCCGACAGCCCCAGCACGCACATGCTCATGCCGTATTTCGCCATCGTGTAGGCGGTCGAGTTCTCGAACCACTTTGTCTTCATATCGAGCGGCGGCGACAGCATCAAAATGTGCGGGTTCGCCGCTTTCTTCAAATGTGGGATGCAGTATTTCGACACCATGAAGGTGCCGCGCGTGTTAATGCCCATCATCAGGTCGAACCGCTTCATGTCGGTGGCCTGCGAGGTGGTCAGGCCGATCGCGCTGGCATTGTTGACGCAGATGTCGATGCCGCCGAATTCCCCGACCGTCTTGTCGATCGCCGTGATCACCTGCGCCTCGTCCCTGATATCGCAGATAACAGGCAGCGCCTTGCCGCCGGCGGCGCGGATCTCGTCTGCGGCGGTATAGATCGTGCCCTTGAGTTTCGGATGCGGCTCGGTGGTCTTGGCGGCGATCGCGATATTGGCGCCATCGCGTGCCGCCCGTAGCGCCATCGCGAGCCCGATGCCGCGGCTCGCACCGGTGATGAACAGTGTCTTGCCCTTGAGCGATGTCATCCGAACCCTCCCGTGTTATTTATCCCTCAGCATGCAACACCCGTCCGCGCGTCTCCGGCAGCGCGTAGGCGGCCAGGAAGAATACAGCGTAAGCGGCGACCGCGAAAATCGCGATCGCGTTGGCGAGCGAGGTCGTGGTCGAGAGCGCGCCGACGAGAAACGGGAACAGCGCGCCGATGCCGCGGCCAAAATTATAGCAGAAGCCCTGTCCGGAGCCGCGCAGCCGCGTCGGATAGAGCTCGGTCAGGAACGCGCCCATGCCGGAGAAATAGCCTGACGCGAAGAAGCCGAGCGGAAAGCCCAGCACCCACAGCAATTCGTTGCTGATCTCCACTTGCGTATAGACCAGCACGACGGCGATGGCGCCGAGCGAGAAGGTCAGGAACAGGTTCCGACGGCCGATACGATCGGCGAGCCAGGCGCCGACAAGATAGCCGATGAACGAGCCGATGATCAGCGCGGCGAGATAACCGGTCGAGGTGACCACCGAAAGGTGCCGCTCGGTGGTGAGGAAGCGCGGTACCCAGAAGGTGATGGCGTAGTAGCCGCCTTGGCAGCCGGTCGCCGCCAACGACGCCAGGATGGTCGTCTTCAGGATCGGTCCGTGGAAGATCTCCCACAGCGACGGCCGGTCGCCCGCGGCCTGCTGCTTTTGGCGCGTGGCAGCGGCGATCTCGGGCTCGGTGACGTAGCGGCGCAGATAGAACACCAGGAGCGCCGGCAGCGCGCCGATCACGAACATCCAGCGCCATGCGATTTCCGCCGGCAGGATCGAGAACAGGATCGCCTGCGCGAGCACCGCAAGACCCCAGCCGACGGCCCAGCCCGATTGCACCGAGCCGACCGCGCGCCCACGATATTGCGGCCGGATCGCTTCGCCCATCAGCACTGCGCCCGCCGCCCATTCGCCACCGAAGCCGAGGCCCAGAACTGCCCGCGCGATCAGGAGCTGATCGAAGTTCTGCGCGACCGCGCAGACCAGCGAGAAGAACGAGAACCAGAGAATGGTGAGCTGCAACGTCCTGACGCGGCCGATGCGGTCGGCGAGATAGCCGCCGAGCCAGCCGCCGATGGCCGACGAGAGCAGCGTCACCGTTCCCGCAAGGCCCGCGGTGCCGGGATCGACCTTCCACAGCGTGATGATAGTGCCGATCACCAGCGGATAGATCATGAAATCCATGCCGTCGAGCGCCCAACCCGAGGCGCAGGCCCAGAAGGTGCGCCGCTCCTGCAGGTTCATGTCGCGGTAGAAGGCGAGCAGGCTCGTGTCGTGGATTTCGGCGACTTCCACCGTCTTCGATGGCTCCGATATCGTCATGTTCGAGGTCTCCGCGAGTTTCTTCTTGATTGGCGCTATTGCATGCGGCCGGTTTGCGGGAAAGTTAAATTTATCGCGATGGTTCCGTAAAAAGATGTAGGGTCGGCGGCCTTCCCTTCTCCCCTTGTGGGAGAAGGTGGCGCGCATGCAATGCGCGACGGATGAGGGGTTGTCTCCGCAGGCGCGGGCGTTGGTGGAGAGAGGCCCCTCACCGAAGCGAATTCGTGGCTAGATCGGAACAGCCCTCTCCCACAAGGGGAGAGGGCACATCAACTGGAAGGGTCTTGGTGGTGGGCACGCTGCGCTTTGCCCACCCTACGCTTTAGCCAACCGCCTCCGTCAATACCCCGCCGCTTCGGCGCCGCGGGTGCGGGGATCGGGGGCGCCGAGCGGGCCGTTCGATGTCAGCAGGATCGAGTTGGCGGAGGAATAGCCGAGCGGCTCGACCAGCTTGTGGCCTTTGGTTCTGAGCTCGGCCAGCACGTCATCGGGAAATCCCTTCTCGATCCGCACTTCATCCGGCAGCCATTGATGATGCACGCGCGGAGCGGCGACGGCGGCGGCGATATCCATTTTATAGTCGATGACATCGACGATCACCTGCGTCACGGCCGAGATGATGCGGCTGCCACCGGGTGTTCCGGTCACCAGCACTGGCTTGCCGTTCCTCAGCACGATGGTCGGCGACATCGACGATAACGGCCGTTTTCCCGGACCGGGCAGATTGGCCTCGAAGCCGACCAGGCCGAATGCATTCGAGGCGCCGGGCGCGGCGGTGAAATCGTCGAGCTCATTGTTGAGCAGCACGCCGGTGCCCTCCGCGACGAGACCGACGCCATAGGGGAAGTTCAGCGTATAGGTGTTGCTGACCGCATTGCCGCTGGCGTCGACCACGGAATAATGCGTGGTGTTGGAGCCTTCGCGTTGCGGCGGCACTGCTGCCGCTTCGGCCCAGGGCGTGGCGCGGGCAAGGTCGATGGTGGCACGCTGCTTGGCGGCATAATCCTTGTCGAGCAAAGCGAGTGTCGGCGCGTTGATGAAAGCGGGATCGCCGAGATAGCGGGCGCGATCGGCATAGGCGCGCTTCATCGCTTCGATCATGACATGGAGCGAGGAGGCGGAGCCCTGCTTCATGTCGGACATCTGGAAACCCTCGAGGATGTTCAGTATCTCCAGCAGCACGATGCCACCAGAGGAAGGCAGCGGCATCGAGACGATGTCATATCCCCGATAGGTGCCGCGCACCGGCGTGCGAATCACGGGCTGATAGGATTTCAGATCGTCCAGCGCCATGATGCCGCCGGCATCGCTGATAGCCTTGACGAGCTTTTCCGCGACCGGCCCTTCGTAGAAACCGCGCGGACCCTGTTCGGCGATTGCGGTGAGCGTGGCCGCAAGATCGCTCTGGATCAGCGTGTCGCCCTCGTGCAGCGGCGAGCCATCGACGCGGGAGAACGTCCTGGCCGAGTTCGGCCAGCGCGACATGCGGCGATACATGTCCGGCAGCGTGTCCGCGATATCGTCAGCAACGGGAAGTCCGTCGCGCGCCAGATCGATCGCGGGTTTGACGATCTGCGCCAGCGTGAATTTCCCCGAGCCATATTTCTCCAGCGCCAGCGCGAGACCGGCAACGGTGCCGGGCACGCCGATGCCGAGCGCGGAATTGCGCGACTTGTCGGGATCGGGCTTGCCCTCGGCATTGAGGAAGATGTCGCGGGTGATGGCGCTGGGAGCGGTCTCGCGATAGTCGATCGCGACATCCTCGTTGCGGTCGGCAAGGTGGATCACCATGAAACCGCCGCCGCCGATATTACCGGCGCGCGGATAGGTCACCGCCATGGCAAAGCCGGTCGCGACTGCCGCATCGACGGCATTGCCGCCCTGGCGCATGATGTCGGCGCCGACGCGCGCTGCCAGCTTTTCCTGCGCCACCACCATGCCATGTTCGGCGGCAATGCCCCGCATGGTGTCGGCAGCCGGTGGCATGTAGAAGCGGCGCTGTTCCTGCGCGGCCGCCGGCATGATCGTGAAGACCACGAGCACGACAGTCGCGACAATCCTGCGCCAACCATTTGAGGAAGTTGTCATCAATATTTCGCCGCGGTTGGAGCCGAAGTGAAGCGCTCGCGTCGGGGCCGCATGCTATATGGATTTGAAGCCGACAGGCAAAGCGCCTGTTCGTGATTGGGGCAGGACGATTTTCGCATGGACATGGCAATCAGCGAGGCAGGCAACGCGGAGTTGCCGAAGGGATATCCAGGCCGTGCCGCCGTCGTGAGCTGGATCTTTTTCGACTGGGCCGCGCAGCCTTATTTCACGCTGATCACGACCTTCGTCTTCGCGCCCTATTTTGCAGGTTTCGTCGCGCCCGATCCGGCGAGCGGACAGGCGATGTGGGGCTTTGCCACCGCGGCAGCGGGACTTGCGATTGCGCTGATGTCGCCGGTGCTCGGCGCCATTGCGGATGCGAGCGGCCGGCGCAAGCCGTGGATCGCGGGCTTCGGCGCGCTGCTCGTGCTCGGTTCCTCCCTGATGTGGATCGGCCGGCCCGGCGATGCCAGCATCATCCCGCAGCTTCTGTTCGCCTATGCGCTCGCCTCTGTCGGCGCGGAATTCGCCACCGTCTTCAACAATGCGATGATGCCGACCTTGGTGCCGCCGAACCGGATCGGGCGGCTGTCAGGAACGGGCTGGGCTACCGGCTATGTCGGCGGCGTGCTTAGCCTGTTTTTGGTGCTCGGCTTCCTCGCGGCGAGCCCCGACAGCGGGCGCACGCTGTTCGGCTTCAAGCCGCTGTTCGGGCTCGATCCCGCCACGCATGCGGGCGATCGCATCACCGGGCCGTTGACGGGGCTGTGGTTCATCCTGTTCGTGACGCCGCTGTTTCTGTTCACACCGGACTATCCGGCGAAGCGGCCGGTGCGGCAGGCGCTGCGCGAGGGCTTGCGCGAACTGAGGCAAACGATCGGCGAATTGCCAAGGCGGAAATCGGTGGCGACGTTCCTGCTCGCCAACATGATCTATGCCGACGGGCTGGTGTCGTTGTTCGCGTTCGGCGGCATCTACGCCGCCGGCACCTTCGGCTGGCGCACGATCCAGATCGGCACGTTCGGCATCATCCTCGCAATCGCCGGCGTGTTCGGCGCCTGGCTAGGCGGCAAGCTCGACGATCTCCTGGGGCCGAAGCGCGTGATCGTGGGCAGCCTGGTCATCCTCTTGTTCTCGATCGCAGCGATTCTTTTGGTCGACAAGGATTCGATCCTGTTCGTGCCGGTCGCGCCGCCCGAGCCGGGCGGTGCGCTGTTCGCTGGCGCGGCCGAGCGCGCCTATCTCGTGCTTGGCTGTCTGATCGGCGCCGCCGGCGGGCCGTTGCAGGCGGCTTCGCGCACGCTTCTCATCCAGCTCGCGCCGAGGGATCGAATCGCGCAATATTTCGGATTGTTCGCGCTGACGGGGAAGGTGACGTCGTTCATGGGCCCGCTCCTGATCGGCGCCATCACCGCAGCAACCGCGAGCCAGAAGGCCGGCATGGCGGTGCTGGTGCTGTTCTTCCTTGGGGGGCTGGCGCTGATATTGCGGGTGCGGGATTAACTCCCGTCGTCCCGGCCTTGAGCCGGGACGACGAAGTCGTCATTGCGAGCGTAAGCGAAGCAATCCATCGCGCCACTTGCGGAGACGTGGATTGCTTCGCTGCGCTCGCAATGACGGGTGAGGTTCGGCTCAAGGCCGGGACGACGGCGGGTAGCGCGGATGGTGCGGAGCGTGATCCCGGCTCAATGCCGGAAATGCCGCACGCCGGTGAAGACCATGGCGATGCCGTGCTCGTCGGCGGCCTTGATCACTTCGTCGTCGCGCATGGAGCCGCCGGGCTGGATCACCGCGGTGGCGCCGGCCTCGATGCAGGCGAGCATGCCGTCGGCAAACGGGAAGAACGCATCGGAGGCGACGACCGAGCCCCTGGTCAACGGCTCGGCGAGCTTCAATTCGGCGGCGGCGTCCTGCGCCTTGCGCGCGGCGATGCGGGCCGAATCGACCCGGCTCATCTGGCCGGCGCCGATGCCGACGGTGGCGAGGTCCTTGGCGTAGATGATGGTGTTCGACTTCACGTGCTTTGCAACGCGGAAGGCGAATTGGAGATCGCGCAGCTCGGCATCCGACGGCGCGCGCTTGGTCACGACTTTCAGCGCCATGTCGTCGATCACCGCATTGTCGCGGCTCTGCACCAACAGCCCGCCGGCGACGGTCTTGGCGGTGAGGCCCACCGAGCGTGGGTCGGGCAGGCCTCCGGCGAGCAGAAGACGGAGATTCTTCTTTGCCGCAACGATCTTGATCGCCTCGTCGGTCGCGTCGGGCGCGATGATGACCTCGGTGAAGATCTCGGTGATCGCGCGCGCGGCGTCCGCATCGAGCGTGCGGTTGACGGCGACGATGCCGCCGAAGGCGGACGTCGAATCGCAGGCCAATGCCTTGCGATAGGCGCTGACGAGATCGGCGCCTTCAGCGACGCCGCAAGGATTGGCGTGCTTGACGATGACGCAGGCGGCGGTGCGCTTGGCATCGAACTCGCCGATGCATTCATAGGCCGCGTCGGTGTCGTTGATATTGTTGTAGGACAGCTCCTTGCCCTGCACCTGCCGCGCGGTGGCGACGCCCGGGCGCTTCTCCGGCGTCGCGTAGAACGCCGCGCTCTGGTGCGGGTTCTCGCCATAGCGCAGCTTCTGGATCAGCTTGCCGCCGAAGGCGCGGAAATCCGGCGCCTCGGTGTTGAGCTCCTTCGCGAACCAGTTCGAGATCGCGGCGTCATAGGCCGCGGTGCGGGCATAGGCCTTGGCGGCGAGGCGGCGGCGAAGCGCAAGCGTGGTCGCGCCCTTGTTGGCCGCGAGCTCGTCGAGCACCGCCTGGTAGTCTTGCGCTTCGACGATCACGGCGACGTCGTCATGATTCTTCGCCGCGGCGCGGATCATCGCGGGACCCCCGATGTCGATATTCTCGATGCACTCTTCGAAATCGGCGCCCTTCTCGACGGTGGCCTCGAACGGATAGAGATTGACGACGAGCAGGTCGATCGGCGCGATGCCGTGGGCCTGCATGGCCGCCGCATGCTCCTTGTTGTCGCGGATCGCGAGCAGGCCGCCATGCACCTTGGGATGCAAGGTCTTGACCCGGCCGTCCATCATCTCGGGGAAGCCGGTGAGGTCGGAAACGTCCTTCACCTTGAGGCCGGCGCCGGCAATCGCTTTCGCGGTGCCGCCGGTGGAGACGAGCTCGACGCCATGGACGGCGAGCGCGCGGGCGAACTCGATCAGGCCGGTCTTGTCGGAAACGGAAAGGAGGGCGCGGGTGACGCGGCGGGTCGTGTCAGTCATGGGCAAGATCCTCTGTTAGGGAGTACCTATGCCCAGGCGCGCGGCAGATATATCCCGCGCTTCCCGATGGTGCTCCATCCAAGGTCGCCAGTCGCGCGAGCGAGTGCTCGTTAGCAGCTTTCGACGATCTTCACAACGGCCCAATAGGTCTGGACGGAGTCCGTCTAAAGCGGAAGTTCCGGCTCCCGTCGTGCATTGCGGCGCGCATTGGTGACCGACGCCGAAGTGCTCGAGCGGACGAAACTCCAGCGGATGGTGGAGACCTGCCTTGCATCCTGCCGGATCACGATCTGGGAGGTGCGGCGCGGGCCGTCATTGCCGGCGAGGAACACGCTGTCCTCGAGATCGACCTTGTCGTCGACCGCCTCGAAGGTCCAGACGTCGCGGTTCGGCAAGACCAGCATGACGCCGCGGGCATCCGAAAGCCGGCTCGCCTTCACCGACGGGTGCAGGTGAAATCGCAGCGCGTATTCGCTGTCGTGGCCCTTGATGCGGCCGCCTGATGGCGGCGACACCGTGTCCTCGCCGTCGAGCCGCGAGCCGTCCTGCGCCGCCATCAGCACGCGGTGGTGGATGACGCCGAAGCGCGAGAGATAGCCGTCATGCGAGGTCGTCAGGACATCGCCATTGCCGGTTGCCTCGCGATAGCTCTCGACATTGCTCGGGCCGCTGGTGATCGGCGCGCCCTTGAGCAGGCGCTTCATCGCCGACATCTCGACGAACTGGCAGGATGAGGTGTCGTGATAGGTCAGTGTCGAATGCGCCGCCGTCGAGCGCGCGAACGGCCGCCAATTGTCGCGACCGGTGGCAGGCATGCCGCAATTGACGACGATCCGGCTCGGTCCGGATGAAAGCTCGAACGACAGACATCCGGCATGGGCATCCTGGCTGATGCTGGGCGGCGGCGGCGGGCCGGTGTCGATGATCACGGTCATGTTGCCGGCGTCGAGCCGCTGATAGCCGGTATGCGGCATGCTCGCCATCGGTGCGCCGTGGGCGTCGTCATAGGCCAAGAGTGTCGCGACGAGGTCGGACGGCGCGGTGCTCATGCCGTTGAACAGCGCGAAGCTGCCATCGCCATGGCGGAAGAAGCGCAGCATCGGCATCATGCGGTCGATGGCGTTGAGCAGCGCCGGCGGCGGGGCGATGTTGCGAGCGGCGAAGGTCTGGCGCAGCGGGAGCATATCGCTGAGCAGTTCGACCAGCGCGCCGGGATTGCGCGAGATGTGGCCGCCATCGGGCAGGATCTGCCGTTGCAATTCGTCGGACAGACGTCGCGTCGCCGAGCGGACGTGGCGGGCCTGGTTGGCAAGGCAGAGCGAGGCGTAGCACAGCGCGATCAGGACCTGCAGCCGCGGCACGCCATCGGCGGCATCGACCATGCCGTAGCGCAAATGGCGGATCTCGCGTCCCAGCCCGCGCAGATATTTCCGGTAGAATTTGCCGTCGGTATCGCTGAGCACCAGCGGCGCCTGCGACAACAGCGAGATGACACGGCGCGCCCGCACGTCGGCGCGCCGCTCCAGCGGCCGCTTGCGCGACGCGTTCGACATCCAGTCGTCGATCAGGGAACGCGCGTTGGCCCGGGTCAGCGCGGTATCGGCGACGCGCAGATGGCGCAGCCAGCCGAAGCCGAGCAGGGCCGCCTCCCAATCCTCCGATGGCGGCTCGAGGTCGAAGATCGAACGGCCGTGGCAGGTCACGATCTTGCCGGCGAACACGAAGCGGCCGGCATAGATTTCCGCGGCGCGGGTGGCATCCGCCGTACGCAGGTCGTGCGGGGCGATGATCAGGCGGTCGCTGCGGCCGGGCCACAATCGCGAGAGCGCGACGGTTCCGCCGCTGGCGCGCGCGGCCACGCTGCGCGCGAAGCGGCCAGCGATCAGCGTCGAGATGCGTCTGCGTTGGGCGACGGACACGCCTAACCTTTGAAGGGAGAAGGGATTCTGGCGAATCCTTTTAATCCGGAAACGCCGCCAAGACACCATCTTGAAACGGCACGAATCAGGTGCAGCGCGATCCGAACAAGGGCGCACCGGTTTTCTTCGCGCCAACCGCAAACCATTGGCGCGAAGATCGGGCTCCGGCGATGGCGAAAATGCAATGAAATCAGGATTTAACCAGTCGCGCGGCGTAGAATCCGTCCAATCCGCCGAGCCTCGCATCGGCATGGGGCAGTTGGCAGGGCAGTGTGCGCAAGTCGCCGTCGGCGGTGAGGAGCTCGGAGATGCCGGCGACCTCGCTTGGGGTGATCGGCGCGCGGCGCAGCCCTGATTCGCTGCCCAGGAGCGCCGCAATGGGTTGCTCGCCCTCCTCCGGCTCCAGCGAACAGGTGCAATAGACCAGTGTTCCGCCTGACTTGAGCAGCGTGACCGCCTTTTGCAGCAGCCGTCTCTGCAGGGCGGCCAGCGTCGCGATCTCGGCCTCCTGCCGCAGCCAGGCCACATCGGGGTGGCGGCGGATGGTGCCGGTCGAGGTGCAGGGCGCGTCGAGCAGGATGCCGTCGAAGCCGTCCGCCTCGCCCGGCCACTCGATGGCGTCGGCGACGATGCATTCCGCCGAAAGCGAAAGTCGCGCAAGGTTGTCGCGCAGCCGTGCCATCCGCGCCGGCGAGCGATCGACGGCAGTCACCTGTGCGCCGGCATAGGCGAGCTGCGCCGTCTTGCCGCCGGGCGCGGCGCAGAGATCGGCGATTCGCTTGCCTTTGATGTCGCCGAACAGCCGCGCCGGAAGTGCCGCGGCGGCGTCCTGCACCCACCATTGCCCTTCCGGAAAGCCCGGCAGCATGGTCACCGAGCCGTGCAACAGCGTGCGCACGGTTCCCGTCGGCAGCATCTCGCCGTGCAGCCGGCTCGCCCATTGCGCGGGGTCGGATTTCACCGTGAGGTCGAGCGAGGGCTCATTGGCGATGGCAAGCGCCATTTCGCGCGCGGTGGCTTCGCCGTAATGGGCGGCCCAGCGCGCAAACAACCAGTGCGGGAGATCCAGCGTCTGGGTCCTGACCTCGTCGACCAGCGCATGGCCCTCGCGGGCGCAGCGGCGCAGCACGGCATTGACGAGGCCTGCATATTTGGCGGCGCGCCGGTCCGATTGCACGAGTCGCACCGACAGATCGACCGCGGCATGATCGGGCACGTCCATCCAGAGGATCTGCGCGGCGCCGATCAAAAGCGCGCTCTGCGCACGCGGCGCATCGGTCGGGATGCCGCGGTCGAGCAGGCGCGACAGCAGATGGCCGAGGGTTCCGAGCCGGCGCAGGATCGTCGACACCAATCGGCGCATCAGCGCGCGGTCGCGATCGGCAAGCGTCTTGAGGCCGGGATGGGCGCCAGTGCCATCGAGCTGGTCATCGAGCGTGCGATGCTTGTGCAGAACGCCGTCCAGAATGTCGGCTGCGATCCTTCGCGCCGCAAGGCCGGGCACTTCGATCGACGCTGCAAATCTTGAAGGGGGCATGGAGCGGAAATATCTCAGTCAGGGAAAGCGGATAGCGCCTCGGCTCATGCCATCATGGGGAAGAGGCCACAGCTCTGGCATGCGAATAAGCCAAATCTAAGAATCGGTCTTCCGATTTCTTGATCGTGATGCCAAAGGTTTGTGGTCATCCGCGATATAAAAATCTGTTGCAGGAAAGTTGCAGGAAAATCGTAGCATGGCCGACAATGGATCACCGCCGGAACGCAAGCCGCTGACGCCAGCCGCGCAGCGCGCGCTTGCCGAAGCCGAAGCGCGACGGAAGGCCGCGGCGGCAAACGCAACGCCGATGCAGAAGGAGGTTCAGGGACCAAAGGGACCGGAACCGACACGCTACGGCGATTGGGAGAGCAAGGGCATCGCGTCGGATTTCTGACGCAGCCGTCTCTTCTCACCTCACCGGGCTCGATCTTGTTTGGGCATGATCTTCCCACGCAAACGCTTCGCGTTTGTCGCGACGGAAAACCGGTTTCCACTTTTCCGGATCATGCTCTAGCGTGGGGCGATGCCTCCCGACGAGCGAATCAATCCATATCGGCGATCATTTCGCCGCGCTCCATTTGGCCGTCGGTTCTCGGCTGCTTTGCCATGGGTGTTCGTGATCGGTATTGCGCTCGGCACCATGCTTCCAATCCGGCAATGGGTGCCTTGGCAGCTTCCGCATTGGGGCAGTAGCCGCGTGCAGGATGCCGATGCGATCTGGCAGCGCGGCGGCACTCCAGATGTCCGCCGCACTGTCGACGTCGTCAGGACGATCGACGGCGACACGTTCGAGGCGCGCGTGCATCTGGAGCAGGGACGCGATCTCATGACCCATGTCCGCTTGCGCGGCATCGATGCGCCGGAGTTGAAGGCATCATGCCAGGAAGAATTGGAAAGGGCCGAGGCTGCGACCGATGCCTTGCGCAATCTTCTCAGCCAGGGCGGCGTCGTGATCTACAATATCGGTCCCGACAAATATCCGGGGCGCGTCGTCGCCAACGTCGCGACCAGGCGTACGGACAACGTGTCGGCGGCACTGCTCGCGGCAGGCCATGCGCGCAGCTACAATGGCGGCCATCGCCTTGGCTGGTGCGCGAGGAGCCGGCGCTTCTGGGAATGAAGAAAGCCGCGCGACAGCGCAGGTCTTGTTAATTCGCGTGCTTCGATCGGTTCAGTGCGTGACGACCACGGTGGCGCCGACGGGGACGCGAGAGTAGAGGTCGGTGATGTCATCGTTCAGCATGCGGATGCAACCATAGGAGACGAAGCCGCCGACCGAGCCCGGCACGTTGGTGCCATGGATCGCATATTCGCCGCCGGCGAGCGTCATCGCCGCAACGCCCATCGGATTGCGCGGCGAGCCGCCGGGAATCACGTCGGGCATGTGGGGCTTGTCGCGCTTGACTTCGGCGGGCGGCGACCAGGCCGGATAGCGGTATTTGCCGTCGATCTGCGTGGTGCCGGCCCACTGCTTGCCGGCCTTGCCGACGCCGACCGGATAACGCATGGCGTGACCGTAATCGAGAACCAGATAGAGGCGCCGCTCGCCGGTCCTCACCACGATCGTGCCCGGAGAATAATGGTCGTCATGCATATCGACCATTTCCGGCCGCGCTTCGGCGGCTGTCGGCATCAATGCGGCCAGCGCAAATACGCCCAGCCCAAAGGTGGCAGCCATGGCCACCGCGATCCTCATCGACATGAAACTCTCCACATCCAGCCGCCCTTTGCGGGATCTCAGATATCGCGCTGCCGGTCAGGCTCCGGCCTGCCGTTCGCACCCGGCATTCTTGACCGTGTGTGTTAACCGGCTGTTTTCTTATGTCGCGCGGGGGGCGGTTCGCGTCGGGCGGAAGAGCGGAAAAGTTGCAAATAAAGTAAATGACCCGCAAACGACACAACCTGCGGCGGCAAACGTGCCGCTCCCGCTGCGGACGCGTGACAATCGCGTGAGGATTGGAAGATGTCGATCGCGCCTACTTGCTCGATTTTTTCTTCTTGGTCGCGGGCGACTTCTCCGGCTTCGGCTCGGCGGCACCCGGTGCCTTCTTGCAAGGGCCGGCATAATCGACCGCGACCTTGACGTGCCGCGCTTCGCACTCGTTCGGATAGGTCTTGCCGTTGCAACCGCAAACCGGCCGGTGAATCCGGATGCAAAAAGCCGGGGCTTTTTCGCAGGTGCCCTTGGCATCCGCGACCCCGCACTGTCCGGCCTCCTTGCGACAGAACAGCGCCGAGTTGCAGGTGATCTTCTCCGGCCCCCCGCAGGCATCGTCGAGATTCGCCGCGCGCAAGCTCGGCATGCCGATCATGAGACCGGCCGCGGCGATCAGCGCCGCGGCGGCAAGACGACCAAAGTGCAACCCCATGAACTCCCCCCTGCCGCGGTGTTAAACCGCGGCGCCCTTCTTGTTCTGCCGGTTCTTGACGAGATCATCAACCACCGCGGGATCGGCCAGCGTCGAGGTATCGCCGAGGCTTGACGGTTCGTCCTCGGCGATCTTGCGCAGGATGCGGCGCATGATCTTGCCGGAGCGGGTCTTGGGCAGGCCCGGCGCGAACTGGATCAAGTCGGGCGAGGCGATCGGACCGATGTCCTTGCGCACCCAGGCAACCAGCTCCTTGCGCAACTCCTCGCTCGGCTCGGTGCCCGCCATCAGCGTGACATAGGCGTAGATGCCCTGGCCCTTGATGTCATGGGGATAGCCGACCACGGCGGCTTCCGACACCGCCGCATGCGCCACCAGCGAGCTCTCGACCTCGGCGGTGCCCATGCGGTGGCCGGAGACGTTGATGACGTCGTCGACGCGGCCGGTGATCCAGTAAAAGCCGTCGGCGTCGCGCCGGCAGCCGTCGCCGGTGAAATACTTGCCCTTGTAGGTCGAGAAATAGGTCTGCTCGAAACGGGCGTGGTCGCCATAGACGGTGCGCATCTGGCCGGGCCAGGAACGGATCAGGCATAGATTGCCGGTCGCCTCGCCCTCCAGCACCTTGCCTTCGGCATCGACGATCTCAGGCACCACGCCGAAGAATGGCCGTGTCGCCGAGCCCGGCTTGAGCTTGGTGGCGCCGGGCAGCGGGGTGATCAGGATGCCGCCGGTCTCGGTCTGCCACCAGGTGTCGACGATCGGGCAGCGGCTGTCGCCGACCACGCGGTAGTACCATTCCCAGGCTTCCGGATTGATCGGCTCGCCGACCGAGCCGAGCAGCTTCAGGCTCTTGCGCGACGTCTTCTTGACGGGCTCGTCGCCACCCTGCATCAGCGCGCGGATCGCGGTCGGCGCGGTGTAGAAGATGTTGACCTTGTGCTTGTCGATGACGTTCCAGAAGCGGGAATTGTCCGGATAGTTCGGTACGCCCTCGAACATCAGCGTGGTCGCGCCGTTGGCAAGCGGACCGTAGAGGATGTAGGTGTGGCCGGTGACCCAGCCGACGTCGGCGGTGCACCAGTAGATGTCGCCGTCGTGATAGTCGAACACATATTGATGCGTCATCGACGCGAACACGAGATAGCCGCCGGAGGTGTGCAGCACACCCTTGGGCTGGCCGGTCGAGCCTGACGTATAGAGGATGAACAGCGGATCTTCCGCGTGCATCGGCTCGCACGGGCAGTCCGTCGTCACCATCTCGGCCGCCTCGTGGTACCAGAAGTCGCGGGTCGGACTCATGTCGACGGCAGCACCGGTGTGCTTGACCACGACGACCCAGTCGACGCCCTCGGTCTTGGCCAGCGCCGCGTCGACATTGGCCTTCAGCGGCACCTTCCTGCCGCCGCGCAATCCCTCGTCGGCGGTGATGACGATCTTGGATTTGCAGTCGCTGATACGCTGGGCGAGGCTGTCGGGCGAGAAGCCCGCGAACACCACCGAATGAATCGCGCCGATCCGCGCACAGGCCAGCATCGCATAGGCGGCCTCGGGGATCATCGGCAAATAGATGGTGACGCGGTCGCCCTTGCCGACGTTGCGGTTGCGCAGGATGTTGGCCATCCGGCAGACTTCGTCGTGCAGCTCGCGATAGGTGATGTGCTTCGACTTCGAGGGGTCGTCGCCCTCCCAGATGATCGCGGTCTGGTCGCCGCGGGTTTCGAGATGGCGGTCGATGCAGTTCCAGGCGACGTTGAGCACGCCGTCCTCGAACCATTTGATCGAGATGTTGCCGGGCGCGAAGGAGACGTTCTCGACCTTGGAGTACGGCTTGATCCAGCCGATGCGCTTGCCGTGCTCGGCCCAGAAGCCGTTGGGGTCGGAAACCGAGCGCGCATACATCTCCTGGTATTTGGCGTCGTCGATATAGGCGCGTTTGGCCCAATCGGCTGAGACGTCATAAATCTTCTCGGACATCACATTCCCTCCACTCGACATCCGGCCCGCGTGATCCCGGTGTTGCGGGCCATCTTCATGGTTACGGTGATTATGCGTCGCCGGACAATACCCGGACAAGCGCTGGTGTCTTGGACCTCCAGTTGGGGGGATCGATCAAAATCGCGTTTTGAGCGAGGTCAAAATCAACGTTATCGCGCGAATGGCGGCCATGAACGGTATTTAGGAACCGTTAATGACTGATTCGCGACTCGCAAAAGCCGGAGTAACCCCCTAAATGGCGTTCCCGAGGCCAACAGCCTCCGGAACCAAGCCATAAAAATCGGCATTACCGAAAACCAGTGGAGCAAGGCGTCAACGGTCATGATGGATCAGCAGAATTTTGTGGCTACGCGGCCCGTTTCCGCCGATCCGACCCTGCCGCTGGCGAAAGCGCTGGGCCAATGGCCGACCAAGCTGCCCACTCCCAAGCAGAAGATCACCGTCAAGGGCTCGGTGAAGGAACTGGCTGCGGAACTTGGCCTCAAGCTCGGCGACCAGGCCCTGCTCACCATCCGGCGTGTCAAGCGCGGCAAGAGCTATTCATTTGTTCGCGCCAACGGCTCGCACATCCGCGACGCCCGGACCATCCGTCGCCTCCACGCGATGGCGGTGCCGCCCGCCTATCGCGAGGTGCGCTACTCCCACGATCCGAGTTCGCATCTGCAGGCGATCGGCCGCGATGCCGCGGGACGGCTGCAATACCGCTATCACGCCGACTGGGAGAAGGTCCGCGAGCACCGCAAGGCGCATCGGCTGGCAAAGCTGGTGGGGGCGCTGCCGAAGATCCGGCGCAACGTCTCGAAATATCTGTCCGGCGATGAGCCGACGCGCGAATTTGCGCTGTCTGCGGTGATCGAATTGATTGCGCGCACGGCGATACGCCCCGGCAATGAATCCTATGCGCGGCTCAACGGCACCCGCGGCGCCACCACGCTCTTGAAGTCGAACGTCACGCTCGAGGACGACTGCGTGGTCCTGACCTTCAAGGCCAAGGGCGGCAAGGCCGTGCGCAAGGAATGCGACGCGGCCAAGCTGGTGCGCGCGATCGGCATCCTGCGGAGCGTGCCGGGCAAGCGCATGTTCCAGTATCGCGACAGGTCCGGCACCGTCCGTGCGGCGTCGACCACGGCGGTGAATGCGTTCCTGCGCGAGATCGCCGGTATCAAGATTTCGCTGAAGGATTTTCGCACGCTGATGGCCTCCGCCGTCGTGCTGGAATCGCTGTCGCGGATCACGCCGGCCTCCAGCGCCCGCGGCCGCAAGAAGCAGGTGCTGGAAGCGGTGCGCGCGGCGGCCGATGAACTCTCCAATACGCCCGCGATCTGCCGCAAGAGCTATGTCCACGACACCATCGTCACCGCCTTCGAGGACGGCATCCTGGAGCGTTTCGCCGCGACCATGAAAGGCTATCGAACGCAAGCCAAGCGCGAGCAGCTATTGGCGCAGGTGGTGACCGCAGCGGCGGTTTGACGACATTCGTCATGCGCGGGCTTGACCCGCGCATCTATCAAGAAAAAGTCTTTGAAAGATGGATTGCCGGGTCAAGCCCGGCAATGACGAGGCTTACAGTCCGCCCATCTTGCAGACGATCTTCCACTCGTCCGCGGTCACGGGCTGCACCGACAGGCGCGAATATTTGACCAGCGCCATGTCGGCGAGCTTGTCCTCGGCCTTGATCGCTCCGATCGTCACCGGCGTCTTCAAGGGCTTGTCGGCCTTGATGTCGACGCAGACGAATTTGCCGGTCTTGTCGGTCGGGTCGGGATAGGCCTCCTTGATGATCTCGGCGATGCCGACGATCTCCTTGCCCTCGTTGGAGTGATAGAAGAAGGCCTTGTCGCCCTTCTTCATGTTGACGAGATTCTGGCGCGCGGTGAAGTTGCGCACGCCGGTCCAGGCCTCGCCCTTGGCGCCCTTCGCTACCTGCTGGTCCCAGGACCAGGTCGACGGTTCGGATTTCACCAGCCAATACGCCATCATCATCCCTCCGCCTTGAATGGCCGCGTCAACAGGCTCTCGATCGCGGCATCGATCGTCAATTGCCTGGTAAGGATCGCTGCCACCGCATTTGATACCGGCATCTCGATATTTTGCGAAGCCGCAAGCTCGATCAGCACCGGTGCAGTGAACATGCCTTCGGCAAGCTTGCCGGCTGGCGGCTCTTCCCCGCGGCCGAGCGCAATGCCGAGCGCGAAATTGCGCGACTGCGGGCTGGAGCAGGTCAGGATCAGGTCCCCAAGGCCGGACAGTCCCACCAAGGTTTCGGCGCGTGCGCCGCACGCACGTCCGAGCCGCGCCAGTTCGCTGAAGCCGCGCGTGGTCAGTGCCGCAAGCGCTGACGCTCCGAGCTCGCGGCCAGCCACGATGCCGGCCGCGATCGCCAGCACGTTCTTGGCGGCACCGCCGATTTCGACGCCGCGGACATCGGTCGTGTGATAGGGCCGGAAGGTCGGCGACCCCAGCGCCTGCACCAGCGCGCTCGCCAGGGATTCATCTCTCGTCGCCAGCGTCACCGCTGTTGGAAGCCCGCGCGCTACATCGTCGGCGAAGCTTGGTCCCGACAATATCGCCGGCGTCGCATCGGGTGCGGCCTCCGCAATCACGTCGGTCATGAACTTGTGGGTGCCGCGCTCGATGCCCTTGGCGCAGGCGATGACGGGCGTCGCCTCTGCAAGTCGGGGCGCCAGATGCATGACAGCCGCACGCAAATGCTGCGCGGGGGTTACGACGAGGATGAGATCGGTGCGGGCAGCCGCTGCAATGTCGGCGGTGACCTTGACGCTGGAGTCGAGAGGCACGCCGGGAAGTCTTGGATTGGTGCGCGTCGCCTGGATCTGCGCAGCGTGCGCCGCGTCGCGCGCATAGAGCACGACATCGCGACCGGCCCGCGCCGCGACGGCCGCGAGCGCCGTGCCCCACGCGCCCGCGCCTATCACTCCAACAGATTGATGCGCCGGCATCAGGCAGACTCATCTGAACTCCCTCTCCCCGCTCTTGCGGGGAGAGGGTTGGGATGAGGGGCTGCTCTCCGCGAATCCGCAAAGTGAGGTGTGCGCGGAGGCTCCCGCTCACCCGGATTTGCGCTACGCGCAAATCCGACCTCTCGCCGCAAGCGGGGCGAGGTGGCACGGCGTCTGCGGCGTGATCCTTCAAACATCTCAGAGTCCCGCGCGGGTGTTGGCGTAGCCCGCGGGCGCCTTGGCGTTGGCGTCGAGCAGCCAGCGGGCGCGCGGGGGCGCGTCCATTGTGTCGGTGAGGCCGAGCGCCATCCGCTCGGCGCCGGCCCAGGCGATCATCGCGCCATTGTCGGTGCAGAGTGCGGGCGGCGGAATGATCAGCGTCGTCTGCGCCTTGGCGGCGACATCCTGCAGCGCGCCGCGGATCGCGTGATTGGCGGCGACGCCGCCGGCCGCGACGAGCGCGCGGGGCGGACCGAATTGCTCCTGGAACAATCTCAAACCGACGCTCAACCGGTCCGCGGTCGATTCCAGCACCGCGGCCTGAAAACCGGCGCAGAGGTCGCTGACATCCTGCGGCTCCAGCGGCGCCAGTCGGCTCGCCTCGTTGCGCACGGCGGTCTTCAGGCCCGACAGCGAGAAATTGGCGTCGGGACGGCCGAGCATTGGCCGCGGAAATGCAAAGCGCGTGGCGTCACCGCCCTCTGCCGCGCGTTCCACCTCCGGCCCGCCCGGATAGGGCAGCGACAGCATCTTTGCGATCTTGTCGAAGGCCTCGCCCATGGCGTCATCGACGGTGGTGCCGAGCCGCACATACTGGCCGACGCCGACCACGGCGACGATCTGGGTGTGGCCGCCGGAGGCCAGGAACAGGCAATAAGGAAACGCCAATGCGCAGGTGAGCCGCGGCGTCAGCGCATGCGCTTCCAGATGGTTCACCGCGATCAGCGGCGTGTCGTGCACCATCGCGATCGCCTTTGCCGTGGTGAGGCCGACGATGACGCCGCCGATCAGGCCAGGACCTGCGGCAGCAGCGACGGCGGACAATTGCGCATAGCCGACATCAGCCTCTTTCATGGCGCGATCGATGATACCGTCGAGCAGGTCGACATGGGCGCGCGCGGCGATCTCCGGCACCACGCCGCCGAAGCGCGCATGCTCTTCTGTCTGCGAGCGCACGATGTTGGACAGAATCCGTCCGCTGCCGTCGCTCTGGCGCTCGACCACAGCGGCTGCGGTTTCATCGCAGGTGGTCTCTATACCCAACACCAGCATCGGCGTGTCGTTACCCAAGTTCGGTCCTTGTGCTATTTCGCGTGCTATCTTCCGTTCCGTCACTCGGTAGCATTGTGAGGTCACAGCGTGCAATCGTCGGTTCTGCCCCAAATGTCGCTCCCGAAAGCCTGAAAATGGCCGTTCTTGTCACGCGCCCGCAAGGAGATGGTGAGGCCACTGCCGATAGCCTGCGCAGCCTGGGTTTTGAGGTATTGCTCGCACCGGTGCTGCGGTTCGAGGTGCTGCCGTTCCAGGAAGACGATGCCGCGGACTATGACGCTGTCATCGTCACCAGCGCCAACGCGCTGCGCGCCGCTGCGCCCCAGCTCGCCGGCCATGCGCTGCTTCGCCTGCCGCTGTTTGCGGTCGGCGAGCATACCGCCGCCGCGGCCCGCGAGGCCGGATTTGGCGAGGTGGCAAGCGCCGACGGGGATGCCACCGCACTCTATGAGCTCGTGCGGGCGCACAGGAAAGCGAAGAAACTGAAAAAGGCGGCAACCTTGCTTTATCTCGCGGGCGCCGATCTTTCGCGCGATCTCGCCGGCGAGCTGGGCGAAGCCGGCTTTACGGTCATAACCCGCACGACATACCGGATGAGCCCGGTGGCGGGACTGCCGCGTCCGGTGTGTGACGCTTTCATGGCGGGCGGTATCGAGGCCGTGCTGCATTATTCCCGCCGCAGCGCGCGGGCGTTTCTCGATGCGGCGCGGGCTGAAGGCCTCGAAATATCGGCCCTGGCGCTGCCGCATTGCTGCATTTCGGCTGCTGTTGCCGCGGTCCTGCGCGAAGCCGGAGCCACCCAGGTCGTCACCGCCGCCTCGCCGGACGAAAATGCCCTGTTCGAAACCCTGAGGCGTGCTTTGCGGCCCTGATTGGCTTAAGAGAACGGTCCGATTCTGGTAAGTCTTATTCTGGTAAAGTCTCGTTCTGGTAAAGTCTTGGCTTTCCCGGTTTCGGCGTATCAACAGTCAAGGGAACCGCTGCATGGTCGATGAGAGGCCCGAAGACACCGAATCGGCGGCGGATTCCTCCGCCCGGTCGCGGCGCGCGCCGCCAACCATCGATCTCAAGGCGACCGAGGTGTCGAGCGAACCGCCCAGGACGGATTCCGTGAACACGGATAGCGCTCAGGCGGATAGCGGAAATGTGAGCGGTGAAGCGGCCGCCGCCGAGGCGGCGCCGCAACCCGAGCCTGCGATGGAGACGGCTGCAGCCGCGCCGGATCCGGAACCCTCCTCCGCCGAACCTCCGCCTCGGCCGATCTCGCCCTGGGTGATTGCGCCTGTTTCGGGCGCTGTCGCTGCCGCGCTGGTGATCGGCGTCGGCTGGTTGCTCGGCTGGCCCGCGGTACAACCGGCGCAGCCGCCTGTGCCGCAGCTTAGCGCCGGCGCTATCGACGAGCTTACGGGGCGCGTCGCAGGCGTCGAAGCGAAGATCGGCAGGCAGGCTTCAAGCGATCAGGCGCTGGCCGCGCGGATCGACGGGCTGGAGAAATCCGCGAATGCGCTGCGCGGCGAACTTGCGGCATCACGTGCGCAATCGGAGAAGCTGGCCACGGCGATCGATCAGGTGAAATCGATGCCAGGCGATCGGTCCGCGTCCACGCCGGATCTGTCAGCAGTCAACGATCGGATTTCAAGAATCGAGAGCGCGGTACGGAAGCAAACGGCTGAGCTCGCCCAGCAAGGCAACAAGATCGCGGAAGTGGGCGCAGCCGATGCAAAGCTCGCTGACGATCTGCCGCTGCGCCGCGTGGTTGCCGCATCGCTGCTCGATCTCGCGGTCCGCCACGGCGATGCCTATGCAGCGCCGCTCGACGCCGCCAGGCAGTTTGCGGAAAATCCTGACGTGCTCAAGCCGCTCGATACGTTCGCGGCCTCCGGCGTGCCGAGCGCCGGCGCGCTCTGCCGCGAGCTGCTCGAGATCGTGCCAAGGCTTGCGCCGCCCCCGCCGTCGGCCGCGGCCACCACCGGCACCGGCATCGTCGATCGCCTGCAGGCCGGCGCGGCCAAGCTCGTGCGCATCGAGCGCACCGATGCGACGGGTACCGATCGCGGCAGCGTGGTTGCGCGCATCACCCAGGCCGCACTGCGCAACGATCTCGGCGAGGCGCAGCGCGAACTGAAGACGCTGGCGCCCGCCGATCGCACGGCGGCGCAAGCGTGGCTCGAAAAAGTCGAAGCGCGCGCCGCGGCCCTGGCGGCCTCGCGAACATTTGCCGACAACGCCATGGCTGGGCTCGCGAAGGCCGGACAGTAGGTTCTCCATGATCCGGATCATTCTGTTTCTCGTATTGATCGCGCTTGCCGCGGCCGGCGCGGCCTGGGTCGCCGACCAGCCCGGCGATGTCGTGCTGTCCTGGGGCGGCGGGCGCGCGGTAACCACGCTGCCCGTGTTCGCGCTGGGGCTCGGCATCGTCGCGGTCGTGGCCGTCATCGTCTGGTCGATCCTGTCCTGGCTGTGGCGGGTGCCGGCCCGCATCCGGCGCGGCCGGCGCGAGCGCCGTCATGCCCGTGGCCGTCATGCGATCACTCAAGGGCTGCTCGCGATCGGCCATGGCGATTCGACGGCGGCCCGGCACCATGCGGAAACCGCGCGGCGTCACGCCGGCAGCGATCCGCTGACGCTTCTCCTCCATGCGCAATCGGCGCAGCTCGACGGCGATCGCGAGGGGGCGCAGCGCGCATTCCGCGCAATGGCCGAGCGCGAGGATACGCGGCTGCTGGGCCTGCGCGGCCTGTTCATCGAGGCGCAGCGTTCGGACGATGCGGTCGCCGCCGTCATGATCGCGGAAGAGGCGCTGAAGGTTTCGCCGTCCTCGCCATGGGCCTCGCAGGCCGTGCTCGGCTTCTGCTGCGCCAAGGGCGACTGGGCCGGCGCGCTTTCGATCCTCGACAACAACCAGAGCTCCGGCTTGATCGACAAGGCGACCTATCGGCGGCAGCGCGGCGTGCTGCTCACCGCACGCGCGCTGGAGCTCGAGACCGTCGACCGCGATTTGTCGCGCGAGAGCGTGATGGAGGCGATCAAGCTCGCGCCGACGCTGATCCCGGCCGCGGCGCTTGCCGCCAAATATGAGAGCGAGGCGCATCAGGTTCGGCGCGCGATGAAGATCGTCGAGACCGCGTGGCTGTCGCAGCCGCATCCCGAGCTCGCCGATGCCTATGCGCATGTGAAGCTCGGGGACTCCGCGCGGCAGCGGCTGGTGCGGGTCGAGACGCTGGCGGCGAAGACGCCTGATAATATCGAGGGCGCGCTCGCGATCGCGCGCGCGGCGATCGACGCCGCCGAATTCGCCAAGGCACGCGAGGCGCTGACGCCGTTCATCGCCGCACCGACCCAGCGCGTGGCGCTGCTGATGGCCGAGATCGAGCGCACCGAGCATGGCGACAGCGGCCGGGCCCGCGCCTGGACCTTGCGCGCGGTGCGCGCGCTGCACGATCCGGCCTGGACCGCGGACGGCTATGTCAGCGACCGCTGGCGGCCGGTCTCGCCGGTTACCGGCCGGCTCGATGCCTTCCAGTGGCAGACCCCGGTCGCCGCGCTCCCGTCCGACAAGGGCCCGGCGATCGAATCCTCGCCGTTCGAGGAAGCGATGCTCGCCTCGAAGCGGATCGAGCTGCCGAAGGAAGCCCCGCCCGCCCCGCCCGCGAAACCGCTCGAGCGAGTGGCCGAAAAGCCGGTCGACATCATAAAACCGGTTGAAGCAGCGCCGCCCGCCCCGCAGGACAACACGCCGCCGGCCGCATCCCCGGCCCCGGTGGAACCAGCGCCCGCCGCCCCGTCGGTGACGGCATCCGCCCCGCCAGCTCCACAGCCGGCCCGAGCCGAATCATCGCCCGAAGCGGTGGCGCCATTGTTCCGCGACCGCCAGGACATCCCCAAGACGCCGCCGGCGCCGATTCCGGCGGTAATTCCCATCGTCCGCGCCCCCGACGATCCCGGGATCGAGGAAGACGGCACCCGCGACGAATTTTCCGAGCAGATCGGGCCGCCAAAGGCCCAGGCCGGCGGCTGGCGCGGATTTCTGTCCCGCTGGGGGAGCTGAGACGCGGTCAAATGGCCGCGTCAACCTTGCCAATCGGGGCTACGCCCGATATCAGTGCGCACGCTTTCTGGCTAAGTTGCCGAACGGTTCGCCGCAATAGCTCAGTTGGTAGAGCACGTCATTCGTAATGACGGGGTCGGGGGTTCGAGTCCCTCTTGCGGCACCATCGCTCAAAGCATTTTTGATATTTCCGAGCGCCCTCAAAAACGTGGATGGCCGGGACAAGCCCGGCCATGAGACGAAAGGGAGCGTTCTTTAATCGGTTACTGCTGCGACACCGTCTGCACCACGCTTGAGAGCGGACGCGCGCTCACGGCCGGGACCTTCATGTCCTTGACCATGAGGGCGTCGTATTCGGGCAGGGTTTCCAGCGGCTCCTTTGCCTTCATCTGGACCACCTTGTAGCCGCCGGCCTTCAGGCGACGCAGCAGCGTCGGCAGGGCTTGCGCGGTGTGCTTCTGCAGGTCGTGCATCAGGATGATGCCTTTGCCCTGCTTGTCCAGCTTGGTCATGACGGTCTGGATCACCTGGTCAGGCGAGCTGGACTTGAAGTCCAGGGAATCGACGTCGACGGAGAACATCGCGATGTTCCGGGAGCCGAGATAGCCGAGCGTCGCCTGGGTATGGGCGAGCGCGGGGAAGCGGAAGAACGGCGAGGGCGCGGCCCCGAGCGCCATCTTCACGGCACTGAATCCCTTCTCGATCTCATCCTTGGCCTGCTGCTCCGTCAGCTTCTTGCTGTCGAGATGCGCGTGTGACCAGGTGTGCGAGCCGATGGTGTGGCCGGCGGCGGCGACCTGTTTCAGGATCTCCGGGTGATAGGTGGTGTGCAGGCCGATCGGGAAGAACAGCCCCTTGGTGCATTCGTCCGCGAGCGCCTTCAGCACCGCCGGCGTGGTCGGCCACGGGCCGTCGTCGAAGGTCAGCACGACCTCCTTGTCGGTCAGGAAGTCGAACTGCTTGTACTGCAGGAAGCCGAAGCCCGGGCCGCCGGTGGTGTCGATGACGACCGTGCGGCTGACGCCGAGCGCATCGGGATTGGTGCAGGTCGATTTCGCCTGCATCGGGGCCGGCGCGGGAGCAGGGGCGGGCGCCGGCGCGGCAGCCGCCTGTTTCGACACCGTGGCGGTGGTCTCGACATCGTCCTTGGCGGCCGATTTCGCGGCGGCTGGGGGCAGCGAATCCGCCGGCCGGGCGGCGACGGTTTGCGGCGGCGCCGCATCGGCCCGCGGCGCGGCAGTCCAGAACCACACTCCGGCGATCACGACCGCCGCAACAACAACGGCCAGCATCAGGCCTATCGGATTACGCATCGCTACTCTCTTGGGAAACTCGGGGCTCGCTCGTAACGATCCATTAGTGCCAACGAGGTCTTAACGCGATCCCAACGCGCTTGCCTTTGCCGAAGAAAATTAGGCCGTTGTTCTGCGTGACGCCCGTCACAGACGGCGCGCCGCGACGTTTGGTCGGAACCGAGCCGCGGGTGCCGCCGTTTGAACCTTTTTCCGGAGTGCGAAAACAACATAGCACGCCGTTGTCCTGCCTATTGCCAATACGAAGGCTTGAGAAATGACCAGATTGCTGTTCGTCATTCCGCTGCTTCTGGCGGCGTCCGCGGCCTCGGCGCAGCAGCAGCAGCAGCAGCAGGGGCGGGAAGCTTGCACACGCGACGCGTCGCGGTTCTGCCGGGCGTATCTCGACAAGGGCGATGATGCTGTGCTGGCCTGCCTGAAAGAGCACCGCGGTCGCCTCACCAAGGCCTGCCAGCAGACGCTGACCACGCATGGGCAGTAGCAGCGCGCGCCCCGGAATGACGGCAAGGGGTCAGGTGCTGCTGCCGGCCGCCGTCGCGACGACGGGCAATACTTCGGTGGCTCCGGGGTCGGGCGTCTCGTCCTTCCAGCGCACCGAGCCGAAGGGACGCTCCAGCATGCGGCGCACCCGTATCGGTTCGGGACCGAGATGGAAGGCGATCGCCTTCAGATGCAGTTCGCGCTCGGACTGGGTGGCGCGGTTGCGCTGGCGCAGGTAATCGAGCCAGGTCGGGCAGTGATAGCGCTCGGTCCACAATTCGGGATCGGCGATGTCGCGCGCGATCGACCAGCCATAGGCGCCGTTGCGCTGCCGGCTGAGCTGCACCTCCAGCATCACATTGTGAAAGGCCCGCGCGTTCTCTTGTGCGACGCGGTACTCGATCTCGACCACCAGCGGCCCGCTGCGCGGCGTGAGCGGCATGCGGACCTCGGGATCCGCGAGCATCTCGGTGGCGTCCTCATTGCGGGCGCCGACCGGTGGCATCCTGAGCCATAGTCCCAGCAGTGGCGACAGCAGCATCAAGGCGGCGGAGACCAGCAGCGCGATCTCGACGCCGGCGGCATCGGTGAGCCGGCCCCAGCCCCAGCTTCCGATCGCGATTCCACCGGCGATCGCGGCCTGAAACGCCGCCAGCGAGCGGCCGGCGACCCAGCGCGGCGCCGAGAGCTGCACGCCGATATTGAACAGCGCGATCGCCATCATCCAGACCGCGCCGGCCAGCACCAGCGCCGCGGCGGTCACCACCGCCAGCTTGCTGATCGCAACCGCGGCGATCGCGCCCGCCATCGAGATCGCGCAGACGCGCACCGCCGCCTCGCCGCTCATCCGCTTGCGCACCTCCCCGATATTAAGGGCGCCGAGCACCGCGCCCATGCCGAAGGCGCCGAGCATGATGCCGTAGGTCTGGGCGCCGCCATGCAAGAGGTCGCGCGCCACCAGCGGCATCAGCGCGGAGACCGAGCCGCCGATGATGCCGGTGACCAGCGTGCGCGTCAGCACGATCTTGATCGACGGGGAATGATTGATATAGCGCATGCCCGAGACGATGGCGCGGTTGAGCCGCTCGCGCGGCAGCCGCGACGGCTCGCTGACGCGGTCCCAGAGGAACAGCACGATCAGGAGCGGCAGATAGAACAGGGCGTTGAGCGCAAAGGCGGCCACCGCGCCCGCGGCTGCGACCACGATGCCGCCGATCGCCGGCCCGAAGCTGCGGGCGATGTTGTAGCTGATGCCGTTCAGCGCCACCGCGGCGGGCAGCGTTTCGGGCGGCACCTGCTCGTTGACCGAGGACTGCCAGGCCGGGCCGAACAGCGCCATGCCGCTGCCGACGATGAAACAGAGCGCGAGCAGGATATTCGGTGTCACCAGGTCGAGCCAAGCCAGTGCGGTCAGAACCGTGGCGCCGACCAGCGCGATCAGAAGCGACACCATCGCCACAATCCGGCGGTCGTGCATGTCGGCAATGGCGCCGGCCGGCATCGAGATCAGCATGACCGGCAGCATCAGGGCGGTCTGCACCAGCGCCACCTTGTCGGCCGCAGATGTCATCTGCGTCATCGCCCAGGCGGCGCCGACCCCCTGGATCAGGATCCCGAGGTTGGAGAGCAGGCTCGCCAGCCAGATGCGCCGGAACACTGAATGCCGAAGCGGCGCCAAGATGCCGTCGGAGGCAGGGCTCGGGCGTCGCGGCGATGCTGTCATGGTGGTTCCGTGGTCCTCTGTTGGTTGGCTGGCTGATTCCGGCCGCCGAGTGATGCCCGTCAAACGCCCGCATTGTCCAGTCGTCATGCTGTCATTTCCGTTCCGCAAAAACACGGCTTGGGAGCGAGGAGCGGTCGGCGAGGTAACAAATGCGCGTGTTCGGCGAACTCTCCCCGAGAACGCTGTTTTACGTCTTCATCACCCCCGGATGGAGAGCGTAGAGTGGGTGGATCGAGACTGGAGCGAGCACCATGAGCATGGCCGAAGTCTACGAGCTGCCGCTTGCGCGAAACCGGCTGGTGCCGCCGGCTCCGCCACGGGCGCCCGACGATTTGTCCGCCTTCAGGCGCATGACGCTGATCAGCCGCAGCCCGATCGCAAGCTGGAGCCAGCGCGCCTATGAGGAGGAGATCGTCCGCGGCCGCTTCTTCGGCCGCAGCAGCTTCATCCTCAACACGCCCGATGCGATCAGGCATGTGCTGGTCGACAATTACGAGACTTATACGCGCACGCCGGCCGCCTTCCGGGTGTTGCGCCCGATGCTTGGCGAAGGTCTTCTGATCGCCGAGGGCCGTGCCTGGAAACATCAGCGCCGCACGCTCGCGCCGGCCTTCACGCCGCGCGCGATCACGACGCTGGTGCCGCACATGGTGGCCGTGACCGACGAGACCATCGCAAAGCTCAGGGCCGCGAGCCATGGTCCGGTAGACCTTCGCGAGACGATGCAGCAGATGACGCTCGAGATCGCCGGCCGCACCATGTTCTCGTTCGGCATGGATCGCCACGGCGGCATCTTGCGCGATTTCGTCGTGGAATATGGCGAGCGATTGGCACGGCCGCGCTTCCTCGACATGCTGCTGCCTTTGAGCTGGCCGAGCCCGCAGGATTTTGCGCGCGCCCGCTTCCGCAAGCGCTGGACCGCGTTCGTTGCCATGCTGATGGCGGAGCGCCGCGCCGCCGGCAAGACCAGCGATGCGCCGCCGCGCGATCTGTTCGATCTGATGGTTGCTGCACGCGACCCCGAGACCGGTCAGGCCTTTAGCGACGCGCAGCTCGGCGACGAGATCGCGACCATGATCCTGGCCGGCCATGAGACGACCGCGACCGCGCTGTTCTGGGCGCTCTATCTGCTTTCGCTCGATCCGGCGACGCAGGAGGAGCTTGCCGCCGAGGTGAAGGCGGTCGCCGCAAGCGGTGGACTCGAGATCGAGCGATTGAAATTCACCCGCGCCGTCATCGACGAGACCATGCGGCTCTATCCGCCGGCCTTCCTGATCGCGCGCGCCGCAGCGGGGGCGGATACGATCGCCGGCATGCCCGTGAAGAAGCATGACGTGGTGATGATCGCGCCATGGCTGCTGCACCGGCATGAGAAGCTCTGGCACGATCCGGCGGCATTCGTGCCGTCGCGTTTCATGACCGGCACGCCGCCCGATCGCTTTGCCTATCTACCGTTCGGTGTCGGCGCACGGGTCTGCATCGGCGCGCATTTCGCGCTTGTCGAGGCGACGCTGGCGCTGGCGAAGCTGATCGGCGCCTTCCGTATCTCGCTGGTCGACAGGCAGCCGGTGATGCCGGTCGGGGTGGTGACGACCCAGCCTGACCGGTCGCCGATCTTCACGATCAAGCCGAGATAGCCAGACCTTGCGTTTCGGCGCGGGTCATCTCATCTAAGGTTGCGCCATGAGCGATACCCAGGCCCAATTTGCTGTGTTGAAACAAACGGCCGATCCGGCCGTCGTCGACGAAATCGCGCGGCTGATTGCCGAGGGTGATGATCGCGATCTCAACCGCATCAACGCTTTGGACTTCGCCGGGCGTACCGGGCTCGACGAGGAAAAGGTCATTTCCGGTTTCCTCCACTCGTCACGGCTCGGCCTGTTCGACATGAGCTGGAACGTGCTCTGTCCCGGCTGTGGCGGGGTGCTCGATGCGCACTCGACGCTGAAATCGCTGCGTCACGACGATTACAATTGTGCGCTCTGCGCCGCCGGCTACGAGGCTTCGGTCGACGAAATGGTCGAGGTCGCCTTCACGGTCAGCCCGCGAGTCCGCCGCATCGGCGCGCACGATCCCAACACGCTGCCGCTCTGGGACTATGTGCGGCAGATGTTCTGGAGTTCGGGTGTCGACATCAACGACGAATCGTTTTCGCGCCTGATCAACGAAGCGACGCTTGAAGCGCTCGAACTGCCCGCCGGCGAGAAGGCGATCCTGTCGCTGAACTTGCCCAGCCAGTACGTCATCGTATTTGAGCCGGTGACGCATTCGGCCCACTTCCTTGACATTCAGGGCGAGCCGACCACGGATCGCCAGCAGCTTTCAGTCGTCTACAATAAGCTGCAGGCGCCGACCGGCACGACGGTGCTGCGGCCAGGGCCATTGCGACTTTCGCTGGAAAACCAGGCCGGCGTCCGCGTGCTGCCATCGGTCTGGGTTGCCGGCGACGCGCTGCACCAGATGCTGGGCAGGCGCAAGCCGATCCTCACCGCGAAGCGGATGCTGAGCAACCAGACCTTCCGTGATGTCTTCAAGGCCGACAATCTCAACGTCGACCAGCGATTGAAGATCACCTCGCTGACTTTTTTGTTCACGGATCTCAAGGGCTCGACCGCGCTTTATGAGCGGGTCGGCGACCTCGCCGCTTTCGATCTCGTGCGTGCGCATTTCCATGCGCTACTCGAGATCATCGCGTCCGAGCACGGCGCCGTGGTGAAGACCATTGGCGATGCCGTCATGGCGACCTTCATCAAGCCTGAACATGCGCTCGCCGCCGGTCTACGCATGCGCGCGGCGATGAAGAAGCTCAACGATGAGCGCGGCAAAGAGGACCTGATCGTCAAGATCGGGATTCACGAAGGTCCTTGCCTCGCGGTGATGCTGAACGAGCGGCAGGATTATTTCGGCCAGACCGTCAACATCGCCGCGCGTGTTCAGAGCCTGTCGACCCAGCAGGAAATTCATATCACTGCGCCGGTGATCGATTCGCCGGAAGTGCTCTCCATTCTGAGGAATGCGGAGATCCGGCCGATCCAGAAGGAAGCGGCACTGCGCGGCATCGCCGACAAGATGGTGGTGTACGAGATACCGTGATCCGCTGGCCTCAACCGTCATTGCGAGCGAAGCGAAGCAATCCATGTTTCCGCAAGTGGTGAGATGGATTGCTTCGCTCCGCTCGCAATGACGGCGAAATCGGCCTTACCGGCGCCCAGATTGCCTAAACGTAATGCAGGCCGCAGAACCGGCGCGATTGCGCGGGTCGGGTTTCCACGCCATATAGGTCCCGTACCCTGTCAATCGATAGAGGCGTTGATGCTTGACGGACTTCGCCAGTTCATTGCCGATATTGTGTCGTCCGACGCGCAGGCGGATCGGGCATTCGATGACAATGATTATCGTCTTGCCGCCACTGCGCTGCTCGTCCACGTCGTCTCGATCGACGGCGAGCCGAGCGCGAACGAGAAACGCAAACTGCACAGCCTGATCGAAAGCCGCTTTGGACTCGATCGTGGCACCGCGGACAAATTGATCGCGTCCGCAACGCGGATCGAAGGCGAAGCGGTCGATCTCTATCATTTCACGAGCGTCATCATGCGGCAGGTCAACGAAGAGGGGCGCCTGCGCATCGTCGAGATGATGTGGGAGTTGGTTTTTGCCGACGGCCAGGTCAGCGAGTTCGAGGACAACGTGGTGTGGCGAGCGGCGGATCTCCTGGGTGTCTCCTCGCGTGATCGCATCGATCTCAAGCGCCGCGTAGGCGAAAAGCAGGCGAGCCTGCCCCGGGGGCCCTGGGGTGTTGCCGACGCGGCAATCTGACACTGCGTTCGCGGGCTGTTCGCTTCCCGCCGTGCAGATGACGAAACTTTAATGTACATCGCGCAACCGGCCGGTTTGCGCGCTAAGCCCCAAAATGATGCATTCCGATCGCGAAGGCGGCCAGCGCTGCATGCGGATATGCCCGCGGGTGGCTTGCGCCGGACCACAAGCCTATGCTCTCGTTCGGCCGTTCGTAACGGGCCCTGTGATTCATTAAGAGCATTCGATCGTGACCGAGTGTGTGACGCTGATTACCGGTGCATCGGCGGGTATAGGCGCCGAGCTGGCGCGTGTTTTCGCATCCAACGGTCATCGTGTGGCGTTGGTGGCGCGCCGCGCCGATCGCCTCACGGCGCTCGCCAGTGAAATCGCTGGCAAGGGTGGTGCAGCGCCGATCGTGATTCCGTGCGACCTCGAGCAGCCAGATGCCGGCGACAAGATCGCCGCCGCGCTGGCCGAGGCCGGCGTCGAGGTCGAATATGTCGTCAACAATGCCGGCTTCGGCGTGTTCGGCTACGCGAACAAGCGCGACCGGGCCGACCAGCTCAACATCATCAACGTCAACATCCGCGCGCTGACCGATCTGTCGCTGCGATTTGCCGATTCGCTGATCCGCCATCGCGGCGGCATCCTCAATGTCGGTTCGATCGCGGGCTTCCTGCCGGGGCCGGGCATGGCGGTCTATTACGCTTCCAAGGCCTATGTGCTGTCGTTCACGGAGGCGCTGCGCAAGGAGCTCGAGCCGCACGGCGTCCGTGTCACCCTGGTCTGTCCGGGGCCGGTGCCGACGGAATTCCAGGCCCGCGCCGGCTTCGCACCGGGATTTGACTCCGCGATCCTCAACGTCTCGGCGGCGGAGGTCGCGCGGCAGGCCTATGGTGGCTTGATGGCGAACAAGCGGGCGGTGCTGCCCGGCCTCTTCATCAAGGTGGTGCCACTGCTGCTCCGATTTTTCCCGCGGTCATTCATCCTGACGGCGGTCGGCGGTTTCCAGCTACGTCGGCGCTGACGCAAACCAAAGGGCTCCAATTTGGCCCGCGATTTGCTTTAAAATATTCGATGAGTTGGCGTGAACTCACCCGAAATTAAGAATTGCTTAGGCATGCTGCCAGCTTGCTGCATGCCGCTTGAGGTCGATGTCGTCACGATCTGAAACAGCCAATGTCGTGCTGCCTTTCCCCGGTGGAAGGCGCGCGGCCGTCACCGCAAGCCGACCTGCCTCCCTGCTGCCGGTCCTGATCGTCCTGCACCAGGAGACTTCCAAGCCCGGCCGCGTCGGCAACGCCTTGCGCGCGCTCGGCCATCCCCTGGATATCCGCCGCCCGCGGTTCGGCGATGCGCTTCCCGAGACACTGGATGAGCATGCGGGCGCCATCATCTTCGGCGGCCCGATGAGCGCCAATGATGGCGATGATTTTGTGCGGCGGGAGATCGACTGGATCGAAATTCCGCTGCGCGAGCAACGGCCGTTTCTCGGCATTTGCTTGGGGGCTCAGATGCTCGCCAGGCAGCTCGGCGCCAGCGTCGCGCCGCATCCGGAAGGCCGCGCCGAGATCGGCTATTATCCGATCCGCCCGACCGAAGCAGGCCGCGCGCTTTGCCCCTATTGGCCGCAGCAGGTCTACCACTGGCACCGCGAGGGATTCGAATTGCCTGACGGCGCCGAGCTTCTCGCCGAGGGCGGCGACTTTCCGGTGCAGGCGTTCAGATACGGACACGCCTTCGGCTTGCAGTTCCATCCTGATGTCACCTACGCGATGATGCATTGCTGGACGACGCGCGGCGGCGACCGCCTGGATTCGCCCGGCGCCCGCCCACGCCATCAGCATTTCGCCGACCGCGCCGTCTACGACGCGGTCGAGCGGGCATGGCTGAAGCATTTCATCGACGACTGGCTGGCGCGCGAGCCGATGGCGGTGATGTCGGAGGCGGCGGAGTAGGGGGCGTTGGGAGTTTGCGGAGCGAGCCCGCCTTCGCCCGTTGGGCTTCGGCGCGGCAGCCTTCGCTCGCTTCGCTACGAGAGAGCTCGGGTGGCTTGCCGAGCCGTAGCTCGCGAAGCGAGCGAAGGCTGGTGGAGCCAGGCGGGATCGAACCGCCGACCTCATCATTGCGAACGATGCGCTCTCCCAGCTGAGCTATGGCCCCGTCCAGACCGGTCCGTGCTGAGCAGTGCGGCCGGCAATCGGCGCCATTTACCGTCCCGCCCAAGCCCAAGTCAAGAACAGTAAACGCCCGGTTTTTGGCCACGTTGATCCGGAAGTTCCCTTGTTTGTGCAGGGGCGAACCGATATTTAGCTCGTTGTCCCACCCGCGAGCCCCCACCACATGCGCGCCATCCTCGACATCGTCATCATTGTCCTTGACCTCTATGTCTGGCTCCTGATCGCCGCTGCGATCCTGTCGTGGCTGGTCGCGTTCAATGTCGTGAACACGCGCAACCAGTTCGTATCAGCGGTGGCCGAGTTCCTGTACCGGATCACGGAACCGGTGCTGGCGCCGATCCGGAAGATCATGCCTAATCTGGGCGGGCTCGATATCTCGCCGATAATCGTCATTCTGCTCATCATGTTCATCGAGCGGGTGATCATGTACTACGTCTATCCCAACGTGATCTGAGCGCCCTTCGGCCGGTGACCGATCCTTGGCAGATCTCCCTTGGCGCTATTCCACCGGTGGCATCAGCGTCGCACTCCGCGTGACGCCCCGCGGCGGCCGCGACGACATCGATGGGATCGAGACGCTGTCCGACGGCCGTAATGTGCTGAAGGTCCGGGTCCGCGCCATTGCCGACGGCGGCGAGGCCAATCGGGCGGTAATGGGCCTGCTTGCCAAGGCGCTGGGCGTGCCCAAGGGGCGGGTGAAGATCCTCTCGGGCGCCACCTCGCGGCTCAAACAGGTGGCGATCGAAGGCGATCCACGGCAGCTCGGTGACACCTTGCGCCAAGTGACTGCACCCAACGCGAAGGATTGAGATGACGGCTCACATCATCGACGGAAAAGCCATTGCAGCCGACCTCCGCGCACGCGTCGCGGAGGAGGTTGCCCGCGTCAAGCGCGAACACGGGCTGGTGCCGGGGCTGGCTGTGGTCCTGGTCGGCAACGATCCCGCGAGCGAAGTCTATGTCCGCAGCAAGCACACGCAGACCCAGGCCGCCGGCATGGCCTCGTTCGAGCAGAAGCTGCCGGCCGATGTCGCACAGGCCGATCTGCTGGCGCTGATCGGCAAGCTCAACCGCGACCCGGCGGTGCACGGCATCCTGGTGCAACTGCCGCTGCCGAAATCCATTCACACCGAAACCATCATCAATGCCATCGATCCGGCCAAGGACGTCGATGGCCTGCATCCGAACAATGCCGGGCGGCTCGCTGGCGGCTTCGCCGCGCTGTCGCCCTGCACGCCGCTCGGCTGCATCATCCTGACCAAGAGCATGCATCCCTCGCTCGAAGGCATGAATGCGCTGGTGATTGGCCGCTCCAACCTGGTCGGCCGCCCGCTGGTGCAGTTGCTGTTGAACGAAAATGCGACGGTGACGATCGCGCATTCGCGCTCGCGCGACCTGCCGAAGCTCGCCGCTAGCGCCGACCTGCTCTATGCGGCGGTCGGCAGGCCCGAGATGGTGCGCGGCGACTGGATCAAGCCGGGCGCGACCGTGATCGATGTCGGCATCAACCGCATCCCTGTAGAGGGCGGCAAGCCGCGTCTGGTCGGCGATGTCGCCTATCAGGAGGCGCTGAGCGTCGCCGGCGCGATCACGCCGGTGCCGGGCGGCGTCGGGCAGATGACGGTGGCCTGCCTGTTGGTGAACACGCTCCGCGCCGCTTGCGCGATCGCTGGCCTGCCAGCGCCGGGGGTTTAGGTAAATGCCGTCATTCCGGGGCGCGCAGCGCGAGCTATGATGTGCAATTGCACATCATAGCTCGATGCTTCGCATCGAGCCCGGAATGACGCTCGGTGCTTACCCCGCGCTGTTCTCGATGAACCGCCGATAGAACCGGATCATGTCGGCGTAGCCCTCGATGCTGAGGCGTTCATTGGTGCCGTGGAAGCGCTTCAGGTCGTCGCTGTTGGCGCGCACCGGGGAGAAACGGAAGATGTTGTCGGTGATATCGGCATAGTGCCGCGAATCGGTTGCGGCGATCATCAGGCCGGGCGCGACGATGACGTCGGGATAGATCTCGCGGATGGTGCGGTTGAGCGTCTGGTAGGACGCGCTGGCTGTGCCGGTCACCGATGGCGGATCGGTATTGCCGGGAAACGGCTTGATCGAGATGCGATCGTTGCCGACGGTGGAGCTGACGTGATCAGTCACGCTTGCCTGGGTGTCGCCGGGCAGCAGCCGGAAGTTGACGGTGGCCTCGGCGCGGCCGGGCAGCACATTGTCCTTGTCGCCGGCATTGAAGATGGTGAGCGCGGTGGTGGTGCGGACCATCGCTTCTGTCGGTCCGGTCTTCTGGAACTCGCGCAGGAGCAGCGGCTTGAACAGCCAGAGATTCGACAGGATCACGCGGTTGACGCCATTCATCTCGGGCGCCAGTGTGTCGAACATCTCCGACACCGTGGCGCGGATTTGCATCGGCAGGCGGTGATCCTCAAGCTTGACCAGCGCCGCGCTCATCATGCCGATCGCGGTCTCGCGCGGCGGCATCGAGGAGTGGCCGGGCGTCGCCTGCGCCGACAGCACCAGCGTGGCATAGCCTTTTTCGGCCACGCCGATCAGGGCAGCTTGCCTGGCAAGCCCCTTCATGATGCCGTCGGTGATCAACAGGCCCTCGTCGAGCACGAAGTCGAGCTTGATCCCGCGCGAGGCGAGCGTCGCGGCGATCGCCTTGGCGCCGCGCGTGCCCGCAACCTCCTCATCGTGGCCGAAGGCGAAATAGATCGTCCGCTTCGGCTGAAAGCCGGCTTTTGCGAGCGCCTCGGCGGCCTCCAGCATCGCATAGAGGTTACCCTTGTCGTCCCAGGAGCCGCGGCCCCAGATGAATCCGTCGGCGATCACGCCGTCATAGGGCGGCTGCTGCCAGTCCTTGTCGGTGCCGGGCGCGACCGGCACCACGTCCTGATGCGCGAGCAGGGCGATCGGCTGTGCCCTCGGATCGCTGCCTTCCCAGGTGTAGAGCAGGCTCAGGCCGGCGATGACCTCGCGCTTGGCGGCGGCATGAAACGCCGGGAAGCTTTTCTCGATATGGGCCTGCATGCCGCGCAACGCCGGGGCATGCTGTTCGGGCTTTTCGAAGCTCGAGATGGTCCTGAAGCGGATTGCCTCGGCTAGCCGGGAGGCGGCGGTTTCCGCATCAACGGCCGCGCGCGGGATGGCCGCGACCTGGAGCTGCCGCGAGCCGCGGCTGAAGACATTGAAAGCGAGCACACCGGCAAGGACGACCGCCGCTGCAACCAGGAGCAGCACGGCCTTGCCGATGATCTTGATGAGCCGGCGCAATCGTTCCCCCTCGACATTCCCATGCCCCGGAGGCGCCACACCGCGCGTTCGGGATCAGGTGTTACTTCTTCGCCCGTGCGATCCCTTCGGTGATCAGCCTGCGCGCTTCTTCGGCGTCGCCCCAGCGCAGCACCTTCACCCACTTGTTCTTTTCGAGATCCTTGTAGTGCTCGAAGAAATGCTGGATCTGGTCCAGCGTGATCTGGGGAAGGTCGCCGTAGTTCTTCACCTTGTCGTAGCGCTGGGTGAGCTTTGACGAGGGCACTGCGAGGATCTTTTCGTCACCGCCGGCTTCGTCTTCCATCAGGAGCACGCCGACCGGGCGCACGCTCATCACCGCGCCGGGCACGATGGCGCGGGTGTTGACGATCAGGACGTCGCAGGGGTCGCCGTCGTCGGACAGGGTGTGCGGGATGAAGCCGTAATTGCCGGGATAGCGCATCGGCGTATAGAGGAAACGGTCGACCACCAGCGTGCCGGCTTCCTTGTCCATTTCATATTTGATCGGCTCGCCGCCGACCGGCACTTCGATGATGACGTTGACGTCATGCGGCGGATTCACTCCGATCGATACCGCATCAATACGCATAGAGAACTCCGTGATTGCCAACGCGGGTGCGCCGGGCAGGACCAGTGATTGCTGCTGTCATACGCGGGCTGGGCCCGCCCATCCATCTAACTTTCGAGGAAAAATGATGGATTTTTGGGCTATTGGTTGACGCGCGCCCGTGGCGCCGTCCCGGAGACGCTCGCAGCCTCAGTTGGTCCAGGCAAAAGCGACCTTGTCGAGCGATTTCGGCCCGAACCTTTCGGAGGAGCGCGCCACCATGCGGCCGCCGAGCGCGCGATAAAACTCCGTGGCCGGGTCGTTATCCGACAGCGCCCAGACCACCATGCTCTTCAGCCCGCTCTGCGCGAGATCGCGGCGGGCGGCGTTGAACAGGCGGCGGCCGAAGCCGAGGCCCTGGAATTCCGGCCGCAGATAGAGCTCGTAGATCTCGCCTTCGAAGTGCAGGCTGCGGGCGCGGTTACGGCCGTAATTGGCGTAGCCTGCAATCTTGTCGCCGAACACCAGCACGCTGACGCGGCTGCCCTTGCGGATCGCACTGTCCCACCAGTGCGGGCCGCGCCGGTTGATCAGCTTTTCCAGTTCGGCGCCGGGGATGATGCCCTGATAGGCTGAACGCCAGGCTTCGTCATGCGTAGCCGCCACCGCGGCTGCATCCGCAACCTTGGCCGGCCGGACCTCTATCAGGGTTGTGCTCATGATCCAATCAAAGCAAGTCGGCGCGCCGCCTTCAAGCTCTATCGTTAATTATCGGTTAACCTGTGGATTTTTTGCATCAGTTTTCGAACGACTTGTACCGAAAGAGGACAGTGCGAACTTCAATCGGCCGTTCGTGATGCGGGGGGCAGGCTGGCGTCACGCCGATGACATATGGTCAGCAAGCGTGTCGTGAAAAACTGCGCCGGGCTGATTCGCGAGATCGTCTTTCGGCGTATCCGGTTTTGCCCAACATGGTCGCATCAGGCCAAGAATGCATTCGCTTAAAGTGATTTTCGCGCTGCTTCTTGCCGCGGCGCTCGGCTCCAAGGCAGCTCCGGCGCAACCCGTCCTGGGGGCGCAAGGCGAGGAGGGAGAACCGAACCGGGGGCAGCAATGGCTGGTGCCGTCGCCCGATCCCGCGCGGCCGGCGCGCGCCTTGCTGTTTCGCCCGCCAGGCGCAGGGCCGTTTCCGCTGGCCTTGATCGCGCACGCCACGACGCAGAATGTGCTGCGCCGGGCGCAGATGCCGCAGCCCGAATACCGCGCGCTGGCCGCGTTTCTGGTCGCACGCGGCTTTGCCGTGCTGGTGCCGGAGCGGCTCGGCCATGGCGCAACAGGCGGAACATACCTGGAAGACCAGGGCGGCTGCGACGAGGCGGATTATTCACGCGCGGCTCGGGCTACCGCCGGGCAGATCAGGCTCGCACTCGATTACCTCAGCGATCAGCCTTTCATCCGGAAGGATCACGCTGTCGTCATCGGCCATTCCGCCGGCGGCTGGGGTGCGCTGGCGCTTGCCGCCGAGAGCCCAAATGGCATCTTGGCGATCATCGCCTTCGCGCCGGGGCGCGGCGGCCGCGCCAATGATTTTCCGGACCAGGTTTGCGCGCCGCACACCCTGCTCGCTTCCGCGGCCGAGTTCGGCCGAGGGGCGAAAGTGCCGGTGACATGGTTCGTTGCCGCCAACGACAGTTATTTCTCGCCGGCGCTATCGCGGCAGCTCGCCGATGCCTTTCGCGAGGCCGGCGGGCGGGTGGATTTTTACGTGCTGCCGGCCTATGGCGGCGAAGGCCATTGGCTGCCCGAAAGCGAGAATGGCGTTAAGCTCGCCGCGGCAGAACTCGACCGCGCGCTGAGAGCGCGGCGTGCTGCTCGGACTAAACCATGACGCACGCTTCGTCGTCGCGCAAGAATGCGTCAACTGGAAACAGAATGCGACTCTGGCCGGACGATGACGTGATCCTCTATGACGGCGTCTGCATCTTCTGCTCGCGCTGGGTCCGCTTCGTCGTCGCGCGCGACACGAACCGCCGCTTCCGTTTCACGCCGGTCCAATCGGACTATGGCACGCGGCTGGCGCGGAGGTTCGGCATTGATCCAGCCGACCCTGACACCAACGCCGTCGTGCATGGCGGTGTCGCGTATTTCAAATCCGACGCCGCGCTGACGGTGCTGAGCCACCTGCCGGGCTGGCGCTGGACCCGAGCACTGTTCGCGGTGCCGAAGCCGCTGCGCGACGCCGTCTACAATCTCGTGGCGCGCAATCGCTATCGCATTTTCGGCAAATACGAGACTTGCTTTGTGCCGGATGCTGAGATGCGGACGCGGGTGATTGAATGATGGGTTTCGCTGCGCTCTACCCATCCTACGACTGTCGTCCGTGCGAAAGCAGCGACCCATAACCACAGCCTCGTAGCCCGGGTGGAGCGCCAGCGTAACCCCGGGCCGCTCGCAAGGCGGATAGAGATGTCCCGTGTTGCGTGGAGCCTGTCATCGGGCGCGCGTTCACGCGACCCGTTGGCTCCACCCGGGCTACGGTGCTCGCGATGACTGGAAAGCGGTTAGCGCTTCGCCTTTGAAGCCAGCACTTCCTGTGCCGCGCGCTCGCCGGAGTCGCGCGCGCCATGTGCGGTGGAGAAGAAGTTCGGCGAGGTCGCTTCACCCGCGAAGAACAATCGTCCATCGATGGGCGCGGCCAGCACGGCGCGTTTGCCGGCATGGCCGGGGAGCGCGTGCGAATAGGCGCCGCGGGCGAAGGGGTCGTGCGCCCAGCGGGATTCCGCAAGCGGCGTCAGCTTGCGCCGGATGTCGCTACCGAGAAAGCCCGCGATCTCGTCGATGCTGTGCGCGGCAAAGGCGCCGTCGCCGGCATCTTCCAGCTCTTTTGCGAACCGGCCGCCGAAAAAGCCCTCGATGCAGGGCTGGCCGAACGGACGGATGTGATAGGTGCCCATTTCGGTGCGCATGGTGGCGCCGCGCAAATTGCCTTCCTTCGGAAAGGCCTCCGCATCCGCGAGCGTCAGCACCACCTTGTCGTCGACGCCGAGCGGCAGTCCGCGTGCGGCGTCGACCTTTGCCGGCAGCGCGGGCGAGAAGCGGATCGCTTCATCCGCGATCAAATTGGTCGGCACGGTCACGATCACATGGTCGGCCGCAAGGGTGCCCAGCGACGTTTCGAGGCGCAGGCGTTTTCCGGAATGGTCGATCAGCGTGACATTGCAATTGAGCGCGACGGGACATGAGGCACCATAGGCGGCGACCAGCGCGCCATAGCCGCGCCGCACGCGCCAATTGATGTTGGTGTCCTCATAAGCCTCCATGTCGAGGATCGAGACCTGATCGAGCTCGCAGCCGTTCACATAGGTGGAGATCGCATCGATCATCGGATTCCAGCGATTACCCGGCTCGAGATAACGGTTCGCAGGCGCGTCCTCGCCCTTTTGCGCGGCCTTCCAAGCGCGCTCGTAGAATTCATCGAGCGAACGCATGAAATCGTCGCGATCGGCTTGCGGGAACGCCTTGCCATAGGCGCGCTCGCGCCAGGGCGGCAAGGTCTTGTTGATCTCGAAATTCAGTTGTTCGGCGACGGCGACGAAACTGTTCTTGTCCGCCGAATGCAGCCAGCCGCAGCCGACGTCGAACACCACATCGGGCGCGGCCTGCACCGTATGCGCCCGCCCGCCGAGGCGGTCGCGCGCTTCCAGCACTACCACCGACAGGCCGGAATCCTTCAGCGCATTGGCTGCGCCAAGGCCGGCCGCGCCAGCGCCGATGATGACGACATCGACTGAGGAGGGGAGGGACATCGGGTCGTCCACTTCATCGTCATGCCGGGGCAAAAGCGCGAAGCGCGTCTTCGCGCAGATGTCCCGGGCATCCACGCTCTTGGTTCCCAGTATCGAAGACGTGGATGGCCGGGACAAGCCCGGCCATGACGGTTCCCTTGTGGAGCGAGAGGTTAAGCCACCGCTTCCTTGGCCTTTTCGGCGCGCTTGCGGTCGTTCGGATCGAGGTGCTTCTTGCGCAGCCGGATCGACTTCGGCGTCACTTCGACGAGCTCGTCGTCCTCGATATAGGCCAGCGCCTTTTCCAGGGTCATCCGGATCGGCGGGGTCAGGCGCACCGCTTCGTCCTTGGAGGTGGTGCGGATGTTGGTGAGCTGCTTGCCCTTCAGCACATTGATCTCGAGATCGTTGTCGCGGGTGTGCTCGCCGACGATCATGCCCTTGTACACCTTCCAGCCCGGCTCGATCATCATCGGGCCGCGATCCTCCAGCTTGAACATGGCATAGGCGACGGCCTCGCCCTGATCGTTGGAGATCAGGACGCCATTGCGACGGCCCTGGATCTCGCCCTTATAGGGCGCATAGCCGTGGAACAGGCGGTTCATGATCGCGGTGCCGCGGGTGTCGGTGAGCAGTTCACCCTGATAGCCGATCAGGCCGCGGGTCGGCGCGTAGAACACGAGCCGGAGCCGGTTGCCGCCGGACGGGCGCATCTCGATCATCTCGGCCTTGCGCTCGCTCATCTTCTGCACGACGACGCCGGAATGCTCCTCGTCGACGTCGATCACGACTTCCTCGATCGGCTCCAGCGCCTGGCCCGTGGCCTCGTCCTTCTTGAACACGACGCGCGGACGCGACACCGAGAGCTCAAAACCTTCGCGGCGCATGGTCTCGATCAGGATCGCGAGCTGCAATTCGCCACGGCCGGAGACTTCCATCGAGTCTTTATCGGCGGCTTCGATGACGCGCAGCGCGACATTGCCTTCGGCCTCGCGCATCAGGCGATCGCGGATCATGCGGCTCGTCACCTTGTCGCCTTCGGTGCCTGCGAGCGGGGAGTTGTTGACGATGAAGGACATCGACACCGTCGGCGGATCGATCGGCTGCGCCAGCAGCGGCGTCTCGACGGTGGGATCGCAGAACGTATCGGCGACGGTGCCCTTGGTGAGGCCGGCAATGGCGACGATGTCGCCGGCTTCAGCTTCATCGAGCGGTGTGCGCTCGATTCCGCGGAACGCCAGGATCTTTGACACGCGTCCCTGCTCGACCAGCTTGCCTTCCGCATTCAGCACCTTCACAGCCTGGTTCGGCTTGACGATGCCGGAGGTGATGCGGCCGGTGATGATACGCCCCAGATAGGGATTGGCCTCGAGGATGGTGCCGATCATGCGGAACGGGCCTTCCTCGACCTTCGGCGGCGCGACGTGCCGCACGATGAGATCGAACAGCGGCTGCATGCCTGCTTCCTTTGGGCCTTCCGGGCTCTCCGCCATCCAGCCCTGCTTGGCCGAGCCGTACAGGATCGGGAAATCGAGCTGCTCCTCGCTGGCATCGAGCGCCGCGAACAGATCGAACACTTCGTTGATGACTTCGGTCGGGCGCGCGTCGGGGCGGTCGACCTTGTTGATGACGACGATCGGCTTCAAGCCGACCTTGAGCGCCTTGGAGACCACGAACTTGGTCTGCGGCAGCGGGCCTTCGGCGGCATCCACCAGCACCAGCGCACCGTCCACCATGTTGAGGATGCGCTCGACCTCGCCGCCGAAATCGGCGTGGCCGGGGGTATCGACGATGTTGATGCGGATGTCCTTCCACTGCACCGATGCGGCCTTGGCCAGGATGGTGATCCCGCGCTCGCGCTCGAGATCGTTGGAATCCATGGCGCGTTCGGCGACCTTCTGATTCTCGCGGAACGTACCGGATTGCTGCAGCAGGCGGTCCACCAGGGTGGTCTTGCCGTGGTCGACGTGGGCGATGATGGCGACGTTACGAAGATTCATGGCTCTGCTTTTCGGTCATGCACAGGTCTTGAGCGATCTCGCCGGAAAGCCGGGATCGATCTTTGGCAGCTACGGCCCCTCCGGGTCCGGATCACACTCAAGCCTTTGAAATCTCGCGGGGCGCGGCTCGCCTCAAAAAGCAAGCCCGGCCAAAAAGGGACCGGGCAAAGCTTGCGCGTTGCGGCGCAATATAGTCAGAAACCGCCAAAAAACAATGCGTTGTTTGCCGGGTACCGGCCGTTTTTGGAACTCTATGGGGTCCTCCTTCACCTCCCCGCAAGCGGGAGAGGGGGGCGCACCGTGGGTCGGGGATGCAATTCAGCCTGATTTCATGATGCCTATCCGGCTTCCTTTTCCTCGCTCGGATAGACCCCACGGAGCACCTCCTCGAAGTGGCCCTTGACGGCCTCGTTGCACAGGCAGGAGCGGAGGCGCAGGCCGTCGAGGTTGCGGACCAGGATCGCGCCGCGGCGTGTCTCCAGCACGCCTTCGGCCTTGAAGGACTGAATCACACGGCTAGCATAGCTGCGCCCTACCCCCAAGAGCGTGGCGAGCTGCTCATGTGTGAGCGGCACGGCGCCATCGCCATTGGTGCGCTCCATCGCCGAGATGATCCATTTGGCGGTGCGCTGTTCGATCGAGTGGATCGCGTTACATGCCGTCGACTGGAAGATCTGCGCCAGCATGCAATCGGCGTAGCGTGCGAAGACGTTGCGGATCGAGGGCGATTTCAGCTTGGCCGCTTCCAGCTTGCCGATCGCCAGCCGCGCGAACGGCCCCCCGAACTTGACGATGATGCGGGTAAAGGCGGGAAGATATCCCTGGCTGACGATGCCGCCGACGGCACCCTCGCGGCCGACCAGAATGGTCTCGACGTCGCGGCCGTCCTCGTTGGTCACGAGGTAGGAGACGAGGCTGGGCCCGCACGGAAAATACACGGTCTCCACGTCATCGCCGGGGCTGTAAAGCAGGTCGTTGGCATTGGCCTCGGCGCGCGCGAGGTGCGGTGCGATCAGCCCATAATCGGCGTCGCTCAGACGGCGCAACAGGTTGTTAAAGGGCCGGTCAGCTCTGTCCGGTTGGCTGCGTTGTTGAAGCATCGGGTCTCCCCCTCACCAACCGCGACGATAGTCAACCCGTTCCTCCTGTTGTGTGCACAAGTGAACAGACGCCGGGGCCGCAGTGTGGTGGTTTCAATGCGGGAACCGCCGGTGTGCTTCAGAGGCGCCGGCAGCGTGCCGACTGGCGGCTCATGTCCGGACCATCAGATCAATGCCTCAAAACAGGACCTGGCGCGCATATGAAACCGGCCCTCTTCAGCCGCATGCCTTCCGACGTGTTGATCGTCGAGGACGACCCGATCATCGCCATCGATTTCGAGGACACGATCCTCGGCTTCGGGGTGAAGACGGTGCGGACAGCGACCAGTGTCGCGCAAGCACTTCAGATGATCGCCTATCGCCGGCCCGACTTCGCGCTGCTGGATGTCGTGCTGGCCCGCGAGAACACCTTTGCGCTCGCCGAGGAGCTCGACGCGCTACGGATCCCCTATCTCTTCGTCACCGGCTACGGCGCTGACGTCCAGCTTCCCGCTGCGCTGGCCGGCAAGCCGCGCCTGGTCAAGCCATGCTCGACCGAAGCGCTGGAAGCAGCGCTGCGAATGCGGGTTTCAGATTCGTAGCCCGGATGAAGCGCAGCGCAATCCGGGGTCTTGGGTTCGCGGATAGAGCGTCCCGGATTGCGCTCCATCCGGGCTACGTCACGTCACTACGTTACGATGTTACACCGGCTTCGGGTCGAGCGTGGTCGACCACAGCGCGACGTCGGCGCGGTCGCGCAAGGTTACTGTCATCTGTCCGGTCGCGCCGTCGATCTTGACGTGGCCGAAGAACTGCATGCCCGCCGATGGCGGCAGGTTCTGCTTGTCGGCTCCGGGCGCCTTGATGAACTTCACCTCGGGTCCAAACGTGTTGTCGAGCTCGTTGGGGCCGAAAGTGCCGGCATGCAGCGGGCCGGAGACGAATTCCCAGAACGGGTCGAAGTCCTGGAACTGCGCCTTGTTCGGATTGTAGTAGTGCGCGGCGGCGTAGTGCACGTCGGCGGTCAGCCACACGGTGTTGACGATCCCGGCGGTCTTGATGAAACGCAGGATCTCGGCGATCTCGAGCTCGCGGCCGCGCGCCGGGCCGTCTCCTTGCGCGAACGCTTCGGAGCCTTTGCTGTTGGCCGCATCGTCATAGACGATGAGGCTGAGCGGCATGTCGGAGGCGATCACCTTCCAGGTGGCGCGCGAGTTGAGCAGTCCGCGCTTCAGCCAGGCGAGTTGGTCCGGGCCAAGGAAATAAGCATCGGGACCGTAGCTGGTCTGCTGGTTTGGCCCGTTGGGTCCGCGATAGCTGCGCTCGTCCAGCATGAATACGTCGAGATGCGGTCCGTAGCTGAGCGTGCGATAGACGCGGCCCGGCTCGACGATGCTTTCGCGCATCGGATACATCTCGTGGAAGGCGCGTGCGGCGCGCGCTGCGAGCACGTTGATGTCGCGCTCCTTGTAGGCGGCAGGAAGCTGTTTCGACAGCGACCAGTTGTTGGTGACCTCGTGGTCGTCCCATTGCACGAAGATCGGCACTTCCGCATTGAAGGCGCGCACATGCTCGTCGAGCAGGTTGTACTTGTGCGCCGCGCGGTACTCGTCGAGCGTCTCGGCGACCTTGGCCTTCTCGGGGATGGTGAGGTTCTTCCAGAGCTTGCCGTCGGCGAGTTTCACCTCGGACGGAATGACGCCATCGGCATAGATGGTGTCGCCGGAATGCAGGAAGAAATCCGGCTTGTATTTGGCCATGGTGGCGAAGGTGAACATGCCGTTATCGTCGGGATTGATGCCCCAACCCTGACCGGCGACGTCGCCGCCCCAGACAAAGCTGACATCGCGCCGGTCGGCGGGCGCGGTGCGGAAGCGGCCGGTTACGGGCTCGCCGAGGACGTTGACATGGGCGAGGTCGCGGAAGCGCACGCGGTAGAAGATGTCCTGGCCCGCGGGCAGGTTTTCCAGGAGCATCTTGGCGGTGAAATCGCTTTCGGGCAGGGCCGCGATCGGCGGCAGTGCGCGCGCGTCCTTGAAGGATTCGGTCGTCGCGACCTCGACCATCATCTGCGACGGCCGGTCGGCGCGCGCCCAGACCACGCCGCCGTCAACTCCGACGTCGCCGGACTGCACGCCATGGGTGACGGCCGGCCGGTCGGCGGCGCGGGAGAGGTGGGGCATCGCGATGACGCCGGCGCCGACAGCGGCTGAAGAGAGGAACTTTCGGCGGGAAATCCTAATCGTCATGGCAAGCCTCCGTCGGTCCGGCACCGGATGCGCCGAAATGTCGCAACAGACCTAGAAGGATTCTATGACGAAGCGATTACGCCGACCATCTCCACGTAATCGCAGAGAAATTGCATCTGGTCGTCATTCCGGCGCACGCGAAGCGTGAGCCCGGAATCCATTCATCCACGTCGCTTGCGGCCCGATGGATTCCGGGCCTCCGCCTTCGCGCATCCCGGAATGACGGAGGAGAGGTCGCGTGCCCCGCAAACAGGGAACTGAAGCGAACCCGATTGCGTGCCGCCTTGGCTAAGCGGTCCCTGCCGCCCGGAATTGCGCGCTGGCGCGCTGCAGGTTTTGCGGCATGCTGATCAACAGCAGCTTGCGGTCGGTGACCGCGTTGTGGAATTGCTCGAGTGCGATGTTGAAGGCGGTCAGCGTGCCCTGCTCGATTCCGCCGTGCTCGAAACAGGTCAGCGCTTCGCGCAGGATGTTGTCGGCTTCGGCCTGCATCTGGTCGAGTTCTTCCATCGAATCGCTGTGGCGCGCGGCAGCGAGCATGTCGAGCAGCCGGTCGCGCTGCGAGGTGTTGATGCTGCGTTCGTCCTTCTTCAGGTAGCCGGCAAACCAGGCGCCGGCCGAACCCATTGCGGAGACCAGCATCAGCCCCCACCAGATGTAATCGCTGTAGCGGTCGAGGAAGGTCTTCTCGTCGCCATCGACGAAAGCCGCAGCCCCAGGGTGCACGGGAATCGTGGCGTCCTTGTCGGTGTCCGGCGTCTCGATCCTGGCGGCCGGCGGGAAATCGTTCTTCAGCGACTGCCGGATCGAGAACAGCTGCCGGGTGAAGATGGCGATGGTCGATTCGGAAATGCCCCTGCGCGCCACGATATGGTGCGAGAAGCTGATGGTCTTGACCTCGTCCGCAGGGCGGTCGACGCCGCCGAGCGAGCCGGCTGGGATTTGCGAGGCTTCATAGGCGGGATGGTTCTGCGCGATCGCTTCCGCCGCGTCGATCGCGAGGAAGGTCGGCGTGCCGCGCGTCGAAGCTGCGATCGCGTCGGTTGTGATCTTGCTGTTGACGGGTCCGGCGGCGAGATAGGCGTCCGCTTTCTGGCCCTTGATGGTCTCGGCCGTCTCATTGGCGGGAAACTGGACGATCTCTACCTTGGCGGGGTCGACGCCATATTGCTGCAGGATCACCTTCAAGAGGTTGACGTTGGCGGGCGTGCGGCCGACGACACCGACGCGGTGGCCGGCGAGCTGCGCGATCTTGGTGATTTTTGGCGCTGCTTTCCTGCCCCTGCCTTTACCCTGCGGCGGCACCCAGATCGCCACGACATTCTTGCGCAGCGTCGCCACCGCCTGCGCATTCTTGGGGACATCCAGATCGCCGCGGATAATGGCGAGGTCCGCCTTGCCGCCGGCCAGCGCCTCGGCGCTCGCTACCGCGCCGTCCGTCTGCATCAGACGCAGCCGGATTTGGCTGTTGCCCTGGTTGTAGGCTTGGGCGAGCGCCTGGACTACTTTGAGGTCGTCACTGTTGGCGGGCCCGACCGCGATTTTCAAGTTCACCGGCCGCATCGCGAAGTAATAGCCGGCGGCCAGTGCGCCGATGATGGCAAGCGCGCCGGCAATCATCACGAAACTCAGCCGACGCCGCGCCGAACGCGGCGGAGGCGAAGCTGGAGCGGCGACGAAGTCAGGCTCGGTCATCGATCGCGCAAACAGCCGTTTGAGGTTCTGGGTCATCCCGCCGACGCGTTTATCCTTTGCATTGTAACAAAATTCCGGCAGCAGCTAGGTTACAATCCCGTCATGGTTACCAGCGGCGATAGGACGCGCTTTGCGGCCGCGTCGTGAGCATGGATCCCGCTGGTGGCTGCCGGTGTTAGGGTGTGAACGAGTGAAGTGGAGATTTGCCATGGCAGGACGGTTATCGGCGGAAGCGCGGAAATCGGCGCTGAAGGAACTATCCGGCTGGTCCGAGGTGCCGGGACGTGAGGCGATCGCCAAGACTTTCACGTTCAGGGATTTCAACGAGGCCTTCGGCTTCATGACGCGCGTCGCGCTGATCGCGGAGAAGCGCGACCATCACCCGGAATGGAGGAACGTCTACAAGACGGTCGATGTGGTGCTCGCAACCCATGACGCCGGCGGCGTCACGGCGCGCGACATCGAATTGGCCAGGGCGATGGAGGCGATCGCCAAGCAGGCTGGCTGAGAGAGGCGACTTCTCCTTGGATGATCTTGCAGGGCAGGCGGGAGGTCCCCACCTTTTGCGTCAGGGGTCGCGGGACCGTTTGGCGGCTGTGGTCCGAGGGAGCTTCTTCCGATGACATCATCCGAACACACTGTCGGTTTCGAGCCGGCCGATCGGCTGGCGCAGGACCGCGAGAGCGTGCGACGGCGTTTCTGGATCAAGTTGAAGCGGGTGGTGGCGAAACTGCCTTTCGCCGAAGATCTACTGGCGGCCTATTATTGCGCCTTCGACAAAGAGACGCCGCGCCATGTGCAGGCGGCGCTGCTTGGCGCCATCGCCTATTTCGTCCTGCCGTTCGACTTCGTGCCGGACGTGATGCCGGTTCTCGGCTTCACCGATGATGCTGCGATCCTGGCGACCGCGATCCGCATGGTCGCAAGCCACATCACGCCGGAGCACCGCGAAGCCGCCCGTGCCGCGCTGAAGCGCGGCATCGAGACGGCCGAGGAGATCTAGCTAGCGCTTCTCGCCTGTGCGCACCTGCGCGCGTGCATTGTTCTCCGCTTCCCAGGCCTGGAACTGCTTGAACAGCGCCTCCTTGTCGGCGTCCGTCTGCAGCTTGGCTGCGCCCGGCGATTGCTTCAGGAACTCATCGAAGCGACTGCGCGTCACCGCTTCCACGCTGTGCTTCTCGAGCCATTGCTTGGCCGACGGCAGCCGGGTCCAGTCGGGCACCGGTGCAGCCAGCGAGACCTCCTTCCACTTCGGATGGAACGGCGGATTCTGGAAGGCCGGGAATTTCGTGAAGAAAGCGTCCACGAACAGCGCCAGCTTGCGCGAGCGCTCGGTGTTCGGCGCCCAATTATAGGCCGCGAGCACGGCAGGAACGGCGATGGTGTCGACGCGCTCCTGATCCGAAATCAGGTTCGGATAATCCTTCGAGGTGAGCGTCGCCGGCAGATAGTCGTTCTGCAGCGGCTTGTCATAGTTGACGGTGACGAGATGGAAGCGGCCGTCATTGTTGAATGTGCTGACGGATTTGTACGGCTTGCCGCCGGTCACGATCACGGCGTCGATTTCACCGGCCTTCAATTTCTCCATTGCGATGCGCTGCTCGATGTAGAGAAATTTCGCCTTCATCCCGAGCCGCTCGAACACTGTCAGCGCGGTGACGAAGGTGCCGCCATTGGGCAGGTCGACACTGACGATCCTGCCGTCGAGATCCTTCAGGGTCTTGATCGTCTTCGGTGCGACCACATGCATCTCTTCGTTATAGAGCTTGGTCACATAGGCGAACTGCTTCTTGATGTCCTTCGCAAAACCCTTCCGCTCGAGATAGTCGAGCGTGTCGGCGCGGACGATGCCAAGATCGACGCCCTGCAGGAACAGGATATCGGCGACGCTCTGCACGGAGCCGCGCCCGACGATCGGCAGTACGCGCAACTTGTTGCCGTCGTCGAGCACGGAAGCGAGGTCGGCGCCGAACTGGACGTAGGTGCCGCCGATCGTGCCCGTGATCAGCGTCACCGTGTTGGCGTTCAGGTTCTGCTTGGTGGCGGCCGAGCCGAACTGGAAGATGGCTCTCAGGCTGTCGCTGACCTTTGCCGGATCATATTCGGTTTCCTCAGCCCGTACTGTCGGGCCGCAAATCATCGTCAGGGCGAATAACGCCACTCCAAACAATCGCAGCATGTGCTACCCCAAAAAGGTTCAATCTTGCATTTGTGTGAGACGTTGCTGGGCGTGTTGCGAGCCAAGCTCGGCCGCCCGGCGGTACCAGATCCGCGCCTGAGCCGGATCGGGCGTGATGGCGCGCGCATCCTTCGTTCCCAGCACCAGGGGATCGTAGGTCCGCGCCAGCAGCAGCGCCGCGTCGGCCTCCTGCGCATCGGCGGCGCGCTCGAGCAGCAACCGTGCGGCTGCGATATCGCCGATCGCAAGCAGGCTGTTCGCCCGCTTCATGAGGGCGCTGAGCTCGTCGGGACTCAGCAGTCTTGCTGGCGGCGCAGCGGGCGGTGCCGCTTGTGCTGCGGCGGATGGCGCGGGTGGAGCGGCTGCTGGTGCCGGTGGAGCGGCAGCTGGCGGTGCCACCGACCGGACCACAGCCTGGCCGCCCTTGATCGCCTCCTGATACGCGGCCGTGATTTGCTCGCGCGACGGCGGACCTGAATTGGTCGATGGTGGCGGTACAGGCTCGCTCATGGGTTGCGGGAGCGCCGCCATGACGGTTCGCGCCTGCACCTGCGAGGTGCCAAGCAGCCACGTCTTGGCGGTGGCCGTGATGTTATGCGTGACGTCCAGCGAAACCAGCAGGACAGCCGCGGCTGCGGCGGCAGCGATGAGAAGACCACTCGTGAGCAACGAGCGGCCGAGCGAACGTTCGAGAGAACCTCGCCGATATTTCGCACCGCTGTCCTCGTCGAGAGGGTATGACAGGAACAGCGGGGCGGGCTCGTCTGTGTCGATGTCGGAATCCGATCGATACGACCGCTGGTAGCGATACTCTGCCAGCTCAGGATCATCGATATCTACGTCATGCGCCTGTCTCGGCGTGACGCGTGATGAAATATCCACCATTTTGACGCTTCCCGTTACACAATACGCAACGCATGGGGCATCTCTGGTTGTCTCTTGCTTCTTGTCGGCTTTCCCCGAGTGCCCGCTAACGGGAACTTACGCACTGCGAATGAGCCCAAAAAACGGCCCTGACCTGCGCGAATTGGGACTTATTTTGGTTTGATTATGGCAAAAATGCCCTATTCACTAAATTAAAAATGGTGATTTTGGGAATAAGTTCCGCATTCGGAACTAACCCGGTCAGTTAATTCACATAGTTAAATGAATTGGGGTCACGGGGTAAGTGCGCGTAATTCCGCAATAGGAGAGCGCGGCGCCTGGACGGCGCCACAACTCACGCGCGTGTCGCCTCTTTATGGATGCAGGATTACCTTGCCCATCGCCTTGCGGCCGGCGAGCACCTTCAGTGCTTCCGCCGTTTGCGACAGCGGGAAGGTGCGATCGACATGCGAAGAGATTTTTCCTTCGGCGGTCCACTCCACGAGCTTCTGCAGGTTCTTGCGGTTCTTCTCGGGGTTGAGCCGCGTCCACGCGCCCCAGAACACGCCGCGGATATCGCAGCCTTTGAGCAGCGCAAGGTTGAGCGGCATCTTCGGAATGTCGCCGGCGGCAAAGCCGATGACGAGAAAGCGGCCTTCCCAGGCGATGGCGCGGAGCGCAGCTTCGGCGTAGGTCCCGCCGACGGGATCGAAGATGATGTCGACGCCCTTGCCGCCGGTCAGCGCCTTCAGGCCCTCTTTCAGATCTTCCTTGGCGTAATTGAGCGTCAGCTCGGCGCCATGCTGCCTGGCAAACTCAAGCTTCTCGTCCGAGGAAGCGCAGGCGATCACCTTCAGGCCCATCAGCTTGCCGAGCTCGCAGGCCGCAAGCCCAGTGCCGCCGGCGGCGCCCAGCACGGCCAGCGTCTCGCCCGGCTTCGGGCTCGCGCGATCTTCCAGCGCGTGCAGCGCGGTGCCGTAGATGATGATGATCCCGGCGGCGCGATCGAAATCGAGATTGTCGGGAATCTTCACGATCGAATTCGCCGGCAGCGCGATCTTCTCGCGCGCGCCATTGTGGCCGCAGGAGGCGACCACGCGATCGCCGGGCTTGAGATCAGTAACGCCGTCACCAACGCTCTCGATCACGCCAGCGACTTCTGCCGCGGGCGAGAACGGGAACGGCGGCTTGATCTGGTACTTGCCCTGGATCATCAGGATGTCGAAGAAATTCAGGGCCGCGGCTTTGATCGCGATCACCGCTTCGCCCGGTCCGGCCACGGGATCGGGCACGTCAGCCAGCACGAGATCGTCGGGTTGGCAATATTCCGTGCAGAGAATGGCTTTCATGGATGCACCTGATTTTCGGACACAGAAGGATTACTCGCTTCATGCCGGATTTGAAGCCGGGCGACAATACAACGCGGAGGGATCAAACAATGTTTGAAAAGAGCCTGCTGGCACACAAGCGGATCCTCGTCACCGGCGGCGGCTCCGGGCTTGGCGCAGCGATGGGACGACGCTTTGCCGAGCTCGGCGCCGAACTGATCATCTGTGGCCGCAGGACGGAATTACTGCAGCACACGGCGACGAGATTGCGCGACGATCTCGGCGCCAAGGTCACTACAATCACATGCGACATCCGCGACGGCGCGGCGGTGGATGCGATGATGGACGCGATCTGGCAGGAAGCGCCGATCGACGTACTCGTCAACAACGCGGCGGCAACCTTCATTGCACAGACCGAGCATCTCTCATTCCGTGCCGCGGACGCGATCCTGGCGCCGACGCTGCACGGCACGATGTATTGCACGCTTGCTGCCGGCAAGCGGTGGATCGAGAGCGGGCACAAAGGCGTCATCCTCTCGATCCTCTCGACCTCGACGATCACCGGGCGCGCCTTCACGGTGCCGTCCGCGATGGCGAAGTCGGCGGTGCTCGCGATGACCAAGAGCCTTGCCGTGGAATGGGGGCCAAAGGGCATCCGCACTGTCGCGATCGCGCCGGGCGCATTTCCGACGCCGGGAGCAACCGGCCAGCTCCGGCCCGAAGGGCGCGAGGAGAGCTGGGCGCACCGCAACCCGCTGGGCCGTCCCGGCGAGCACGGCGAGCTCGCCAACCTCGCAAGTTTCCTGATCTCCGACCAGGCCGGCTACATCAATGGCGAGATGGTGGTGCAGGACGGCGGGGCGCATTTGCGCAGCTCCGGGGCGGAGGACCTCTTGCAATGGACCGACGCACAATGGGAACAGCAGCGCGCCTCGCGTACCAAAAGTTAATGCGGCGGAACCGCGCGCCACGCCCCTAACTACCTTCCCAAAAAGGCCTTTTCCGGCTATTGCATCGCGCCGGGGACGACGCCGGTTGGGCCATCTTCCAGTCACAATGATAGGGGAACCAGTTGTCCGTGCGGCAAATACTGACATCTCTGGTTGCAAGCGCCCTCCTTTGCGCGACGACCTCCCTTGCCGTGGCGCAGGGCGCTTCCCCCAAGGCGGCCACCAAGGGCGCGGCAAAGTCTGCGGCCCCGGCCAAGCCGGAGGGCGCTGCGGCGGCTGCCGCGGCCGGGGGCGCCGAACCGACCCTGATTGGCCAGTTCGGCACCTGGGGCGCCTATACCGCGACCCCGAACGGCAAGAAGGTGTGTTTTGCGCTGGCAAAACCGTCGTCGTCGAAGACCAATCCGCCGAATCGCCCGCGCGATCCGGCCTACGCCTTCGTCTCGACCCGTCCGGCGGAAAAGGTCATCAACGAAGTCTCGATCATGATCGGCTACACCCTGAAGCCCGGGTCGGAATCGACGCTCGAAGTCGGCGGCGGGTCGTATGCGATGTACACCCAGGGCGACGGGCTCTGGATCAAGAACGCCGCAGAAGAAGAGCGCATGGTCGAAGCCATGCGCAAGGCTGCGGACCTGACCGTGAAAGGCGTCTCGGCCAAGGGCACCGAGACGACGGACACGTTCTCGCTCAAGGGCCTGTCGCAGGCGCTCGATCGGCTGGCGCAGGACTGCAGGCGCTAATTCAGCCTGAAATCCGCGCATTTCCCGCCTTTCCAGCGCCTGCTGGAAGGCCTATTTGGTGTTTCATGACCGACACCCTCACCAGCCAGAGCGATCGCGCCAGCACCGCGCTCGTGGAGAAAGTTCCGCTCGAGACCTATGTGCCGCCGGCCAAGCCGTCGCTGATCGGGCTGTCGCGCACGGAGATCGCCGAGCGGCTCGGCGAGATCGGTGTGCCGGCCTCGCAACGCAAGATGCGCACCCAGCAGCTCTGGCACTGGATCTATTTCCGCGGCGCCAAGAGCTTTGCCGAGATGACCAACGTCTCGAAGGAGATGCGCAGCGAGCTGGAGAAGCATTTTACCGTCGACCGGCCTGAAGTGATCGCCGAGCAGATTTCGAACGACGGCACCCGCAAATGGCTGTTGCGGCTGCCGAGCGGCAACGATCTTGAGAAGCCGCATGAAGTCGAATGCGTCTATATCCCCGAGACTGACCGCGGCACGCTCTGCGTCTCCTCGCAGGTCGGCTGCACGCTGAATTGCGCCTTCTGCCACACTGGCACGCAGCGCCTGGTGCGTAACCTCACGGCCGGCGAGATCGTCGGCCAGGTGATGGTGGCGCGGGATCGGCTGAACGATTGGGCCGACCGCGAGAGCGGCGGCCGCCTCGTCACCAACGTCGTGATGATGGGCATGGGCGAGCCGCTCTACAATTTCGATGCGGTGCGCGATGCGTTGCTCATCGTTGCTGATAATGAAGGCATCGGCATCTCCCGCCGCCGCATCACGCTGTCGACCTCGGGCGTGGTGCCGAACATCATCCGCACCGGCGAGGAGATCGGCGTCATGCTCGCGATCTCGCTGCATGCCGTGCGCGACGAGTTGCGCAACGAATTGGTGCCGCTCAACCGCAAATTTCCGATTCAGGAATTGCTGCAGGCCTGCCGCGACTATCCCGGGGCCTCCAACGCGCGGCGCATCACCTTCGAATATGTGATGCTGAAGGGCATCAATGATTCGCTCGATGACGCCAAGCTGCTGGTGAAGCTGCTGAAGGGCATTCCGGCGAAGATCAACCTGATCCCGTTCAATCCCTGGCCGGGCACGCGTTACGAATGCTCGGACTGGGAGCAGATCGAGAAGTTCTCCGAATATATCTTCAACGCCGGCTATTCCTCGCCGGTGCGCACCCCGCGCGGCCGCGACATCCTCGCCGCCTGCGGCCAGTTGAAATCGGAGACCGAAAAACTCTCCGCCCGCGAGCGCCAGGCGCTGCGCGCAATGGCGATGACGGATTGAGACGATCTATGCACCGAAACTCGTCATGGCCGGGCTCCTCCCGGCCATCCACGTCTTTCCGAAGCTTCGAGGCAGGCGTGGAAGCCCGGGCATGACGGCAGAGATTCGTATCGCGGGTGCGGTCTGACGGTGGAATGAAGCCATGGCACTGATCGGCCGCGTCTTCCTGATCCTGTTCGCCTTCCTGGCCTCCTGTCTGGTGGCGGGCATGATCATCGTCGTGGCGGTGCTCTATCCGGAGCTGAGCGATATCGGCACCGGTCAGATCGATCAGAACGCCATCAACATCGTGCTCGGCTTCGGCTTCATCTTCATTTCCGGATTCGCGCTGCTGCCGGCGCTGATCGTGGTGCTGATCACGGAAGCCTTCAATGTCCGGGGCGCGCTGAGCTATGCGATCGGCGGCGCGATCGTCGGGGCCGCCTGTTATCTCGGCCTGGTTCCGTTCGACCCCGATACGTTCCGGTTCGAGGGCATCGTGCATCGCCATCTCGAGATCATGACCGGCGCCGGCATCGTCGCGGGTCTGGTGTACTGGCTGATTGCGGGCCGCACCGCCGGCGCCTGGCGCGAGCCGCCGCGCAAATTGCCGCCGCCCCCGCCACTGCCGTCACAATCCAGGCCGCAGCCGTGAATGGAGCTGTCATTGCGAGCCACCGGGTCGGCGCGAAGCGCCGCCCGACGACAGGCTCCGCGAAGCAATCCATGCAGCTGCACGTGCGGAGAGGTGGATTGCTTCGTCGCTATCGCTCCCCGCAATGACGGTTGAATTCGGGGTTTCCACATCCCGCCGCCTCGGGTAAACCGCGCGCCATGAACCGGACCGGACTTTTCATCGCGCTGGGGCTTGCGGTCGTGATCGGGCTGTTGTTCGGGCTGTTTCCCGAACTCGACCTGAAGCTCGGTGCGCTGTTCTACGATGCCGCGCAAAAAACCTTTCCGCTGAAGCTGAACGCTGTCGCGTCGTTTGCGCGCGATGCGGCGATGTGGATCGCATGGGGATTTGCGCTGCCCGCGATCGCTGCGTTCGTCGTCAAGATGATCCGGCCCGACCGGCCGATGCTGATCTCGGGCCGCGCCGCGACGTTTCTCCTGGTGACGCTGCTGCTCTCCGCCGGCGTCCTCACCAACTTCACTTTCAAGACCTATTGGGGCCGGCCGCGACCGGTGGCGGTGACCGAGTTTGCCGGCGACAAGAGCTTCGTGCCGTGGTGGGATCCGCGCGGCACCTGCGGCCGCAACTGCTCGTTCTTCTCCGGCGAGGGGGCGACTGCGTTCTGGACCTATGCGCCGGCAGCGCTGGCGCCGCCGCAATGGCGCGCCCTGGCGTTTGCGGCGGCGACCGTGTTCGGTATCGCCACCAGCGCCCTGCGGATGGCCTTTGGCGGGCATTTCTTCACCGACGTCGCGATTGCCGGCATCGTGACCTACCTGGTGATCTGGCTCGCCTATGCCCTGATCTACCGCTGGCCGTCGACGCGGGTGACGGATGCCCAGGTTGATGCCGCGCTAACCCGGTTCGCGCGACGGTGGCGCCGGCGCGAGACGGACCCCAGGCCGTCGATATGAGCGACGTCATAAAGGCCGCCATTAATCACGTGCCCATCAGCGCGAAATTTGATATTCGCGCAACTTAACAGCAAACGACTTTACGACCGATTGGACGCTCCATGAGTACGATTTTGAAAAGCCTGCCCAAGGGCGAAAAAGTCGGCATCGCTTTCTCGGGCGGTCTCGACACCAGCGCAGCGCTGCTATGGATGAAACAGAAGGGCGCGCGCGTCTTTGCCTACACCGCGAACCTCGGCCAGCCCGACGAGTCCGACTACAACGAAATTCCGCGCAAGGCCATGGAGTTCGGCGCCGAGAAAGCCCGCCTCGTGGATTGCCGTATGCAATTGGTCCACGAAGGCATTGCCGCGATCCAATCCGGTGCCTTCCACATCTCGACCGGCGGCGCCACCTATTTCAACACCACCCCGCTCGGTCGCGCCGTGACTGGCACCATGCTGGTCTCGGCCATGAAGGAGGACGGGGTCAACATCTGGGGTGATGGCTCCACCTTCAAGGGCAACGATATCGAGCGGTTCTATCGCTACGGCCTGCTGACCAATTCGAACCTGAAGATCTACAAGCCCTGGCTCGACCAGCAATTCATCGACGAGCTCGGCGGCCGCGCGGAAATGTCGGCGTTCATGACCGCGCAAGGGTTCGCCTACAAGATGAGCGCCGAGAAGGCGTATTCGACCGACAGCAATCTCCTCGGTGCAACCCACGAGGCCAAGGATCTCGAGAGCCTGCAAAGCGGTATCAAGATCGTCAATCCGATCATGGGCGTGCCGTTCTGGCGCGACGACTGTGTCGTCAGGGCCGAACAGGTCACCGTGCGCTTCGAGGAAGGCCAGCCCGTCGCGCTGAACGGCCAGACTTTCCCGGACCCGGTGGCGCTGTTCCTCGAGGCCAACGCCATCGGCGGCAGGCATGGTCTTGGCATGAGCGACCAGATCGAGAACCGGATCATCGAGGCAAAGAGCCGCGGCATCTATGAAGCTCCCGGCATGGCGCTGCTGCACATCGCCTATGAGCGCCTGATCACCGGCATCCACAACGAAGACACCATCGAGCAGTACCGGATCAACGGCCTGCGCCTTGGCCGGCTGCTCTACCAGGGGCGGTGGTTCGATTCTCAGGCTCTCATGCTGCGCGAAACCGCCCAGCGTTGGGTGGCGCGCGCCATCACCGGTGAGGTGACGCTCGAGCTGCGCCGCGGCAACGACTATTCGATCTTGAACACCGAGAGCCCGAACCTGAGCTATCAGCCGGAGCGGCTGAGCATGGAGAAGGTGGAGGATGCGGCGTTCACGCCGGCGGACCGTATCGGCCAGCTCACAATGCGCAACCTCGACATCGCCGATACCCGCACCAAGCTGGATCTCTACGCGGAGACAGGCTTGCTGTCGCTCGGCGAGGGCTCGAACATCTTGAGGCTCGATAGCGACAAGAGCTGAAGCGTGTGAGCTCCGTAGCCCGGACTACGCTTGCGCTCCATCCGGGCTACGGACTGCGACGATCCATCGCCGGTATCCAGGCTCGATGTGTAATGGACGCGTCATTCGGCGCGGCTAGTCTCGTCGCCTGCGCGCCCGTGACCTCCGTACTGCAGCCGGACGGCGCGGGCGAACAATTGTGGGGCGCAAATCATGATCAAGCCATTTGCCGGTGCCGCTCTCCTCGTCCTGTTGTCCGGATCGCCGACGCTAGCCCAGACGATCTATCCGATCGACCGCGCCGACATCCTCGCCGGCGCCCATTTCGACTTCAAGGTCGAGTTTCCCGATCGCGTTGATCCGGCGAATGTGAAAGTCACGGTGAACGGCGCGGATTATTCCGCAGCGTTCAGCCAGCCCGGCACCTTCGTGGAGCGCGAAGACGGCAAGGAGCAGTCGGCGCTGATCGTTCGCGATGTCGCATTGACCAAGCCTGGAAGCGTGAAGGTGGAAGTCTCTGACGGCGCACGCAGCCGCACTGTCGTGTGGTCGGTTTACGACACCGGTCCGCGCAAGGCCAAGAACGTGATCCTGTTCATCGGTGATGGACTGTCGCCGGCCCATCGGGTTGCGGCGCGTATGCTCTCCAAGGGAATTGCGGAAGGCAAAAGCCTCGGCAAGCTTGCCATCGACGACATGCCGCATATGGCGCTGGTTGCGACTGCCGGCTCCGATTCGATCATCACCGACTCGGCGAATGCGGCCAGCGCCTACGCCACGGGTCACAAGACCGCCGTCAACGCGTTGGGTGTCTACGCTGATCGCTCCACAAGCCCGTTCGATGATCCCAAGGTCGAAACCATCACCAGCGTCGCGAAGCGGCGGCTTGGTCTGGGCATCGGGATCGTCACCAACACCGAAGTCGAGGATGCCACACCGGCGGCAATGGTCGTGCATACCCGCCGCCGCGCCGCCTATGATGAGATCGTCGCGCAGCTCTTCGCCGCCAAGCCCGATGTCCTGATGGGAGGAGGCAGCGCGAATTTCCTGCCGCAAGCAGCAGCGGGAAAGCGCAAGGACGACATCGATTACATCGCCCGCTTTCGCGATGCCGGCTATCAGGTGGTGACGACAAAGTCCGAGCTTGATGCGGCCGCTGCGAAACCCGACACGAACAAGCTGCTGGGATTGTTTGCCTCCGGCAACATGGACGGTGTCCTGGACCGCAAGTTCCTCAAAGGCGGCAGCGTCGGCAAGTTTCCCGAACAGCCCGATCTGACCGAGCAGGTGCAGGCCGCGCTGAAAGTGCTGTCGAAGAACGATGGCGGCTTCTTCCTGATGGTGGAATCGGGACTGATCGACAAATACGCTCATCTCCTGGACATGGAGCGCGCGGTCTACGACACGATCATGCTCGACAATGCCGTTCGTTTTGCGCGCGACTGGGCGCAGGCCCGCGGCGATGACACCTTGATCCTGGTGGTGGCGGACCACAATCATCCCAACAGTCTTGTCGGCACCATCAATGACGACATGACCAACACGCCCAACGTCCCGTTCCGCGAACGCGTCGGCGTCTATGACAAGGCGGGATTCCCCAACTATCCGGCTGCCGATGCCGAGGGCTATCCTTCACGGGTGGATGTCAGCCGGCGGCTCGCGATTTTCTCGGCCAGCCTGCCGGACCATTACGAAACCTTCCGCCCCAAGCTCGATAACCCGAATGATCCGACGGCGAAGGGCGATGAGCCTGGGACTTTCAAAGCCAACGACAAATACAAGGACGTTCCGGGAGCCGTGCTACGCCCCGGCAATCTGCCGGCGATGATCGGCGCCAGCGTGCATTCGGGAGAAGACGTCATCCTGACAGCAACCGGCCCAGGCAGCGAACGCGTTCATGGTTCGATGGACAACACGGAAGTCTTCCATGTCATCGCCGATGCGCTGGGACTTGCCGCACCGGCGCCGTAGCGTCGCGAGCTCTTGTAGCGTGGGCGAAGCGAAGCGTGCCCACGATCAGCACTTCGCTCGGAGGTGGGCACGCTACGCTTTTGCCCATCCCGACAGGTTCTGCGCTCACGCCTCTGCGCGCGGGAGCCATCTGGAAGTCGCGACAATATGAGGCACCAGCCGGCCCAACCAAACCCGGCATTGGCCGACCTACCGGTGACAGCCCCTTTTTATCACGGAGGCATCAATGGCCAGGTATCGGCACGACCTGCCGCAGCGGCGCGGCGGCATCTTCCTGACCGACGGCGGCATGGAAACGACGCTGATCTTCCACCACGGCCTCGAGCTGCCGCACTTTGCCGCTTTCGTCCTGCTCGACTCCGCGGATGGTCGTGAGCACCTCAAGCGCTACTACGAGTCCTACCTTGCGATTGCGCGCGCGAAGGGCACCGGTTTCGTGCTCGACAGCCCAACCTGGCGCGCCAATCCGGATTGGGGCGTCAAGCTCGGCTACGACGCGGCTGCGCTGACATCGATCAACGTCCGTTCGATTGAGTTCCTGAACCAGCTGCGAACCGGCTGGGAGCGGCCGAACATGCCCTGTGTCATCGATGGCGCGATCGGTCCGCGCGGCGATGGCTACAAAGCCGGCAACATGGATGCATCCGAGGCGGAAGCCTATCATGCGCCACAGATTGCCGCCTTCGCGGAAGCCGGCGCCGACATGGTGACGGCGTTCACGCTGAACGGGATCGATGAAGCGATCGGCATCGTCCACGCGGCCAAGGCACACAGTATTCCGGTGGCGATCTCCTTCACCGTCGAAACCGATGGTCGTCTGGTGAAGGGTGAAACGCTGCGTGAGGCGATCGAGGCTGTCGATCACGCCACGCAAAACGGGCCGGAATATTTCCTGATCAACTGCGCGCATCCGTCCCATTTCGCGGGCGCGTTAAGCGCGGGCGACACGTGGGCCGGGCGCATCCATGGCGTCAGGGCCAATGCGTCGGCCAAGAGCCACCAGGAGCTCGACGAATCCGAGACGCTCGATGCCGGCGATCCCACCGATCTCGGCCGCCGCTACGTCGACCTCCGGCGCTCGTTTCCCGGCATGCACATTCTCGGCGGCTGCTGCGGCACCGACCATCGCCATGTCGCCGCGATCTGCGAAGCCTGCATATAGCCGAGTGGCCCGCAATGACGGGCTCGTAGGATGGGTCGAGCGAAGCGAAACCCATCAAAAGTCTGAAGCGAGTTCGTGGTCACTGTCGAAACAAAAATGGCCGGGATCGCTCCCGGCCATTTGTTCGAAATCGCTCGCCTCAGCGCGGTGTGCTGGGTGGTGGCAGTGAAGCGGTGCCGCCGTTGAGCAGCGGGGTGATGCGGCGGACAGTGACGCGCCGGTTGATGCGACTCGGTCCGTCCGTCTGCTCCTTCAGATACTGCTTGCCGTAGCCCTGCGACGTCAGGTTCTCCGCCGGCACACCGAACTGCTGGGTCAGCAATTCAGCCGCGGACTGCGCACGGCGATCCGACAATGACAGATTGTCGACGTCGTTGCCGACCGCGTCGGTGTGTCCCTCGATCAGGAACACCTCGCGCGGGTTGCGCTGGATCGCGCGGTTGAGGCCGTCGGCGATCACCTGCAGCCGAGCCGCCTGGTCCGGCGGGATAGTCCACGATCCCGTCTCGAAGTTGATCGTGTTGACGTCGATGCTCGGCATTTGCATGCGAACATTGGGGCTGTAGCGGATCTCGTCGAGCGAATAGCGCCGTTCGATCCGTTGTACCGGCGGTGCCTCCATGGTCTCGTAGATCACGTCCGGCGACGCCTCCTGGGCGTCGACGATGTAGCGATCGTAGGGAATGTTGACCACCGGCGGCGGCACGTCGACATAGAAGCCGCCGACCGCCCGCGGATCGCGGTAGCTGTTGTCGATGATGACGATCTCGCGCCCGCCGGGGTCCCTGCGGATTCGCCGCAGCAGCGTACCGTCCGCTCCAACCACGGTGATCACCTCGCTGCCGTCGGGACGGACCACGACGGTGCGGGTTTCGCCGCCGATCGTCTCGCTCCGGATGTCGCGAGCGCCATAGCGGAAGCGATAGAGATCGTTGCCGCGGACGTACTCCTGCCCACTCGGGTCGCGGATGATGATGCGATCCGGCTCGGTGTAGACGGTACGGCCGCCTTCGACGACTTCCTGTCGCTGGTTGCGGAGGTCGGCGATTGTCGCGCCGATCACGGCGCCGGCCACCACGCCCGCACCGATCGCGAGCGGCGTCAGGTCACGCTGCGGCGGACGCGGCGGTGGTGGCAGCGGCGCTGCGACCGTAGGTGCCGCCCGGAAGGCCGGCGCAATCGTCGGCGGCGCGTATTGCGCCCTGTTGGGCGGTGGCGCTGCGGCGGGCGTGCCAGGGACGACGGTCGGCGCGGCGGCTCCGGGGGGAGGAGCTGCAGGCCGGGGCGGGAGGCCGGCTTGGGGCGGCGCAGTCGGAGTTCCGGCAGCGGGTGCGCCGGCAGGCGGCGTGCCTGCAGCGGGAGGCGGGCTCGCTGGCGTGCCGGCGGCAGGAGGTGTCGTCGTCGCTGCGCCAGGCCGCACCGGCGAAGGCGTCGGAGACGGGCTTCCCGCGGCCGGCGGCGTTGCGGGTGTCGGCGTTGCCGCAGGCGCAGGCCGAGTCTGCGTCGGCGTGGCGGGGGCCGCCCCGGGCTGCTTGGCGCCGGCGGGAGGCGTGCCTGCAGCGGGAGGCTGGCTCGCCGGCGCACCGGCGGCGGGAGGTGTCGTCGTCGCTGCGCCAGGCCGTGCCGGCGAAGGCGTCGGAGACGGACTTCCCGCGGCTGGCGGCGTTGCGGGTGTCGGCGTTGCCGCAGGCGCGGGATGAGGCTGCGTCGGCGCAGCGGCGGGCTGCTTGGCGCCGGCGGGCGGCACTTCCTTTTGCGCACCGCGCGGTGGCGTCGGAGTGGCCGGGGTCGCGGGCGTAGCCGGTGGCGTCGCCGCGGATGGAGGCGTGGGCGGCTGCGTGCGCGCCGGCGGCGCTGCAGTTGGCGGCGTCGGAGTGTGCGGCGCTGCTGCCGGAGGCGGCGTCGGCCGCGCCGGGGCGGCAGCCGGAGGCGTTGGCCGTTCTGGAGCAGCGGCTGGAGGCGGTGTCGGCCGCGTCGGAGCGGCAGCCGGCGGCGTCGGCCGTTCTGGAGCAGCGGCTGGAGGTGGCGTCGGTCGTCCCGGAGCGGTAGCCGGCGGCGTCGGCCGCTCCGGTGCAGCGGCGGGAGGCTGCGGCGTGGGGCGTGCCGGTGCAGCAGCCGGCGGCGGTGCAGATGGGTGTGGCGCGGCGCCAGGAGCCGGCGCGCCTGGGTGCTGCGGCGGTGCGGGCTGTTTCGGCGCGCCGGCCGGCGGCGCTGCCTTCGGTGGCTGCTTCGGCTTTCCGTCGGGGCCGAGTTCTTCCTTCGGCGCCGCTGCCTGTGCCACGACGAGTGGCGCGGTTTGCGCATGCGATGCGAAGCTGGCTAGCTGCGTCACCGTCAATGCGGTCGTGGCAAGCAGCACGAGGCGGAGGTTTGTCATGATTGCAGGTCCCGGGAAAGTTCTTGGTAAGGAAGGAGGATGGGCGGGGGCCGAATAGCTCGGCGGTCGGATCAACGGTTATTCGTTAGGCCGCAATGTGGCGGGCGACAAAGGGGAAAGGCTTTTTATTTCAGCGTTGCAATGACTTGCAAGCAAACTTGTTCATTGCTCATTCAGACGAGACTTGCAAATCGCGATCTCACCATTGTTGCTTGCGTGGTTCCGCGGCATCGGTCGGATTCGGCGGAGGCGGTCCGTTCGGCCCGCGAATCGGCAATTCATCCGGCAGCTTGCCGGGCAGTTCGTCAGGTACTGGCGGTTCGCCGGGCTCACGTGCCGGCGGCGGCACCTCAGGGCGCGGACTCCCCGGAGGGATTCCGGGAGGTGGTTCGCTCGGCGTGCCTGGTGTCGGCGGCGGAACCTCGGGCGGTTCGATCGGCATCTACGTAACCGTGCCGTTGTTTCCGATCGCGGCGCGCGGATCATCACGCGTCATGGTTCGCTCCGTTTCTGTTTCGGAAGAACGATAACGGCACGCATGCTGTGATGTTCCGGCGGTCCAAGCCCGGAACTATTCCGGCGCGTGGCAGACCGCTTCGATGTTGTGGCCGTCGGGGTCGAGCACGAACGCGCCGTAATAGTTGGGATGATAGTGCGCGCGGATACCGGGCGCGCCATTGTCGCGTCCGCCGGCTGCGATCGCTGCCTTGTAGAAGGCATCCACGGTTGCGCGGTCCTTTGCCACGATCGCGACATGCAGCGGCTTTTCAAGCCCGCCTTCACCGCCGATCCAGAAATCCGGCTTGCCGCCCGCGCCGAAGCCGGCCGCCCGGTCAGCGCCGTTCTCCTGCGTGACTTCCATGATCAGCGTGTAGTCGAGCGGCGCGAGCGCCTGCTGATAGAACGCCAGGGAACGCTGATAGTCGGAAACCGGAAAACCGATGTGATCGATCATCAAGCAACTCCTTCGGCCTATCTGCCCTGATCAAACACCAGAAAGCCGGCCCGCGGGAAGTGCACCACCACCTCGCCGGCGCGGGGGTCGTGCCTGCGGATCGCGATATGCTGCGAAGACAGGGAAACGATCTCGCCGCTCACTTTGATCTTGCCGTAGTCATCGGGCATCACCTCGACCTGGTCGCCCGGCTTGCGGTGGTTGGGATCGTAAGGGTCGGCCAGCACGGTGGTCCGCGGCGCAGCATTGGCGGCGATTTCGAGCGCGGAGGCGGGCGAGATTTCCTTGCATGGCTTGTGCTCGATGGCGCGAATGCGCGCCTCCCATGATCGCGTTGCAGGGAATTCGAACAGCATCTTGTCGAGGTCGGGAAGGTTGGTGCGCACGTACCAGATGTTCATGTAGGCGTTGACGTCGCACAGGCTGGCGCGATCGCCGCACATCCAGCTATGGCCGTTGCGAAGCTGGGCTTCGATCCATTGCAGGTGGGCACGAAACTGATCGCGCATCTGCGGGATCGCTTCCCGCATGGCGGCAACATCAAATTTGGCGCCGCGCAGCTTTTCGCGGTCGTCGATGAACTCCTGCGGCACATTGTCGGCCACCGAGCCGAAGATCAGGTTGACGGTGTTCTGGAAGAACGGCCGGTCGGTCCACATCGCTGTCGCGGCGGCAAGCCCGTAATACCCGCTCGGGAACAGCGTCGGCTGCGGATAGCGCCGTTCCAGTTCGCGGACGATGCATTGGGTATCGCAATAGATGTCGGCGCCGATCTGCAGCACCGGGGTCCGCCGGTAGCCTCCCGTCAGCGGCATCAGATCCGGACGGGGCATGATCCGGGAAATCAGCACCGAGGTCCATGTCACGTTCTTCAGCGCCAGGATCAGGCGGATCTTCTCCGAGAACGGCGATTGAGGAAAATGATGGAGGATGACCGGGTAGTCGGGACTCATCGTTCCCTCCTGGATAGACGCCGACGGAAGGCTAACCCCGGCCCAGACCGGTTACAATGGACCGGCGCGCGTCAGGACGACGCCGCCGTCGGTGTGCGTGTTGGTTTCGGCCGGGAGACCTTGTGCAGCGCGTGCGAGAGCTGCTCGATCGAATACGGCTTTTGCAGGAAGTCGAACCCATAGCTGCCTCGCTGCGCCAGCACCTGGCTGTAGCCGCTGGTCAGCACGACCGGCAGGTCCGGGCAGCGGCGGCGGATTTCCTGGGCGAGCTCGACGCCGCTTATGCCGGGCATGGCGACGTCGGTGAACACCACGTCGAAGCGGGCGGCGTCGCCGGCCAACGCGTCCAGCGCCTGCGTAGCGCTCTCGACCAGGGTCGCGGCGTAGCCGAGTTCGGCGAGCGCATCGGCTGTAAACCTGCCGACCTCGATATTGTCCTCGACCACCAGCACCGACATGCCGCTGCCGTCGACCGGCGGCGCATCCGCGGCCGCGAACTGCAATGTCGGACCCGTGGCCGCGGCGCGAGGCAGATAGAGCGTAAAGGTAGAGCCCTTGCCGACCTCGCTGACGACGACAATCTCGCCGCCGGACTGCTTGGCGAATCCGAATACCTGCGACAGCCCGAGCCCGGTGCCCTGACCGATCTGCTTGGTGGTGAAGAACGGCTCGAAGATGCGCCCGAGCTGATCCTGCGGAATGCCGATGCCGACGTCCCCGACCGCCACCGCGACATAGCCGTGCGGCGCCGGCGGATGGCCATCGGCAACGGGCAGTTCGGCTGCGCGACGCACCGCGATCGTCAGCCGGCCGGCACCATTCATGGCGTCACGGGCATTGACGGCCATGTTGATGATCGCGGTCTCGAACTGGCCGGCATCGGCGTTGATGAAGCAGGGTTCGTCCGGCAGCCTGGTGACGATCTCGATCCGCGGCCCGACCAGCGTTCCGATCATCTCGCCCAGCACCTGCACGCTCTGGCCGACGTCGAACAGTTCAGGCTTGAGCGTCTGTCGTCGGGCGAAGGCGAGCAGTTGGCCGGTCAGTTTCGAGGCCCGGTTGACCGTCTCCGAAATCGCATCGATGTAGCGCAGCCGCCGCTGCTCCGGAAGGTTCGGCCGCCGCAACATGTCGATGGAGGCGCGGATCACGGTCAGCAGATTGTTGAAGTCGTGCGCGACGCCACCGGTGAGCTGGCCGAGGGCCTCCAGCCGTTGCCCATGCTTCAGCGCCTCTTCGGCTTCCTGGCGTCTTTCGGCCTCCTCATGCAGGCGTCGCGTCCGCCGCAGCGCCAGAGCGAGCAGCAGGAACAACAGCGCGGTGGCGGGCACGCCGAAGATCAGGTGCTGGCCGATGGTTGCGAGCCAGCGCGCGCGGATCGCCGAGGTCTCGAGCCCCGCGCTGACATAGATCGGATATTCGGCGAGCCGCCGATAACCGAGACGGCGTTCGATGCCGTCGGCCGGGGATGTGACGGTGATCAGGCCGCCATCGGGAATCGCGGCAAGCTTCTGCCCGACCGGCCCGTCAGGGTCGAGGCGGAACTCGCGGTCGGCCGTCGGATAGCCAGCCAGCATCGCGCCGTCGGTGCGCCCGAGCGCGAAGAAGCTGCCGGGTTCGCGGCCGATCCGCGCGTAGAAATTCTCGAAATACTCGGGCAGAACCGATGCCTGGATCACGCCGGCAAAGTCGCCTGTCTCGGTCGACCGCCGACGGCTGACGCCGAAGAATGGTGCGCCCCGGTAGGGCGGCCGCGGCGTCAGCACGTCGCCGATATGGGTGCCGACGTCGCCGGCGGCATGGGCCCTGAAATACGCTCGGTCCGAGAAATCGATGTCGGGCGCCGGGGCCACCAGGCTGTTGACCAGAGCGTGGCCCCTGGCGTCGAAGACCCAGGCCGATTTCACCTGGGGCAGCGATGCCGTGAGCTGCTTCAGCCGCTCGTGCAGGCTCTCTTCACGCGAACGGATCGCGTCGTCGGGAAGGCCGCGAATGATTTCCGCGATCTCCGACAGGCTGCGGTTGATGGTCTCGAACACTTTCAGCGCGTGCTCGTGCGCGACATCGAGCGTGCGCTCGATTTCCCGGTCGGCGGCCTGGTTGATTGAATTCCAGGAGATCGCCGAAGCAAAAACAAAGAGCGCCAGCGGAAGGGCCAGGGAAGCGGCCATCATCCATTGCAACAACTTCAGCGAATGGCGTTGTGCGGTCTGCACGGGCACTCCGGATCCTCCGCAACCTTAACGCAAAATTCGGCTCGGAAGGAAGGGGAGCTGACGCGGCTTGCTGGCCGCCATCGCCGCCAGTTCCGTCCCTCGCATCACAAGCTATCGTGCATTATGGAAAGCTGGCGCGTGCTTCGGAAAGATAAGGATGAGCCGCCCGGGCACACTCGCGTGCCATGCGCCGGACCCGGGCCGAGCTAGAAATGGAGATCGTACATGGCTGAGAGCCGTCCCCCCTTTCCACCCTTCACCCATGAGACTGCCGTGCAGAAAGTGCGCGGCGCGGAAGACGGCTGGAATTCCTGTAATCCGGAAAGGGTGTCGCTCGCCTACAGCCTGGACAGCTACTGGCGAAACCGATCGGAATTCATCAACGGCCGCGCCGAGATCGTCGCGTTTCTCACGCGGAAATGGGTCAAGGAGCTCGACTACCGCCTGATCAAGGAGCTCTGGGCGTTCACCGAGAACCGGATCGCCGTACGTTTCGCCTATGAGTGGCACGACGATTCCGGAAACTGGTTTCGCTCCTACGGCAACGAGAACTGGGAATTTGCCGAGAACGGGCTGATGCAAAAACGGTTCGCCTGCATCAACGATCTCCCCATCAAGGAGTCCGATCGCAAATACCACTGGGACCGTTCGGGACCTCGTCCCGCCAATCACCCGGGGCTTTCCGACCTCGGGCTTTGAACGTCTCTGTTCGGAGTGGCAACCCACGCTCCATGGCACGCGTCGATGATCTATCGACGCGCGGAGTGCCTATTGCTTAGGCGGTGCAAGAACAGATCGTCGGGTCGTTCGCCCGCAGTTCATCACGGCTAGCTGGTCGGTTCTTACAACCGCAACTCTTCTCCCGAATGATTGAAATCACGCTGTAGCAAGCCGCGCCGATTCTGGCCGCTCCATATCGGAAGGAGGTCAGCCGATGACACCAACGGCAATCGAAGCTTTGGAGAGCAATCATGCGTGAGATGATCGGAGCAGTGCTTCTGGCAGCTTTACTCTCTGGTCGCACGGCCACGGCCGAGACGGTGGGACTGGCGAAACCATCGCCCTCGGCCGTCTCGTCAGGCATGTCCGATGCCTCATCACGGACGTTAGGTCTGCCGTGGCCTGCGCCGGTCGGCCATCGTCAGCCCCATGCGAAGGACCTGCCGTCGCAGAACACGAACGAGCTCGAGCAAATCAGCGAAGAGGATCGCGCTGTCGATCGCAAGCTCACGATCTGCCACGGCTGTTGAGTTTCGTGCGCCGCATTTGTGGTCCCGTGCGTCCTGGCCGGTGTGACGCACGGGACAACATTTCGAATGTAACTCATCTCCGATTCGTTGAAACGATCCTGTAGCTCCGCAACGTCATTGAAGCCGGCAACCACATCAATCCTCTTCCGCCACGACGTGCTTCGTCCGTCTGCCCGCAGATCGCGGATAAATCATATGACATGCGTGATTTCGGCCCGGCCGATGCGACGACATCCGAATTTGGCGTGACAAAAGGCGCGCCGAATGGACCTCAACTCTCTTCAAACCTTTGTCGCTGTCGTGCGGGCTGGCGGATTTGCGGCGGCCGCACGTCAGACCAACACCCCGCGCTCGTCCGTCAGTTTGCGCATCCGGACCTTGGAAAGGACACTCGGCGTGCGCCTTTTCAAGCGTTCGACTCGCGCTTTCTCGCTCACCACGGAAGGCGCCGAACTGTACGGACGCTCTGCGGAGGCTCTGGCCTCCCTCGCCGGCGCGCTCGACGGCCTGGGCAAGGCAGGCAGCCCCTATGGCGGTGGAATCCGTCTGACGGTGCCGGCGGATTTTCCGCCCGGGCTCATTGCCGGCGCCGTTTCCGAATTCCGTGAAGCGCATCCCGCCGTGCGGTTCGAGGTGCTGCTCACGAACGACGTGCTCGACCTCGTCTCCGAAAACATCGACGTCGCCCTTCGCATCGGCGCTTCCAACCCGCAGGAAGCGCTTGTCAGGGGCGTTCTCGACATGGAGTTCGGCCTCTATGGCAGCGCCGAATATCTGCGCAGGAACGGCGAGCCGGCCAACATACATCAGGTGAGCACGCTGATTGGTCCCGAACGGCCCGAGCTGCGTCGCCTGCTGTCCCGTGCTCTCAAGAACGGGGTCGAGTTCCCGCAATTCCAACTCGCGGTGGACAGTTTCGCCCTGGTGCGTGAGTTCGTCTTGCTGCATCAAGGCGTCGGGCTGCTGCCGCAATCGCTGTGCCAAGCCGAGCTTGCGTCGAAAGCGGTGGTACCCGTGCTGCCGAACCTGTTCTCGGGATCGATCCGGCTGCATCTCACCTTTCCCTCGCGCGCCGACCTCAATCCCAAGGTCAATGCGTTCGCGCAAGTCCTGGCGCGCCACCTGGAGGCTGCGGCGGCCGGACAGTGACGCGCCCGATTGGCCAGTATCCTGGCCGCTCTGTCCGGACCGGCAGGGCTACTCAGGGCCGGCGCGGTCGCTACATGCGGTTTGTCAGATCGCAACCTTGCCCTGGAGCGAACATGCAAGCCGATATCACCACGGAATTCGAAACGACAGAATTCGCCGGGATCACCACCGGGATCATCAACCCCTATCCGAGCCCCTTCACGATCCTCGACATGACGATCAAGCCCGGCACCGGCGCACCCGCGCACACCTCCGCCACCGAAGACAAGCTCTTCATCGTGATCGCAGGCCAACTGAAATACCTCATCGGCGACCGCACCGCCGTGGCAGGGCCGGGCGCACGCGTCCTGGTCCCGAGAGGCACGGTCCACGGCTTCACCAATGTCGGGGACGCCGACGCGCGACATATTCTGGTGTCCACGCCGCGCCGCCACGAAGAATTCTTCCGCGACCTGCACGCCATTCCCGATCCCCGGGAGGAGCATATGGATCTCTTGCCCGCCATCGCGGCACGCCACGATCAGGCGATCGTCGGACCTCTTCCTTAAGTTCTCTGCGCTCGGCCTGCGCCTGATGGCCGCAGGCGCGGGCGGGTTTTCACTATCGGTTTTCTACCGAAGTTGGAAAACAGCTGGGCAGGAAGATCGGCGAATTGATCGTAGCCACCCAGCTTCACGGCGTGGAAGCCGCGGCGAAACCCTGACGGCGAGGCGTTCGGCCGCGGCCAGCTTTCATCGTCGACCGCCAAATGCTTACAGCCTTTTCGGTGGCGCTAGTCTGGCTTGCCACCGCAGAGTTCTACAACTAAGCTACCAAAATACCGGGCGTCAGAACGGCGCCCCTGTATTTTACGGAGGGCTTCGCTATGGCAGGTATCTTCCGGGACGCTAATCTCCAAGAAAGAGTTGCTGATTTTTCTTATCAGAACGATGCCCTCGCACAGTTGATCGTCGAGGCGTGGACCGATCCAGATTTTGAAAAGTGGTTGACGACGCGGCAGTCGGACGGCACCTCGCCAAACGCCAAGGCGTCGCTCGAGGCCCGGGGCATATTCCTCGCGAACCCCATCGTGTTCACGGAAGAAGAGTATAATAACGGCTGTCACAACCCGGACCCTGATGGGACCGGAGTCATTTTCGTGGTGCCGGACCGATCGCGCGTCGAGCAGCCTCCGCATCACCTGTCTCTGCTCGAGACAGCGCGCTTGCTGATGGCCATTACGCCGAACGGAATCTAGCGCAGTCGAGATTGGCCTGAGCTGTATTTTTGGCGAGTTTCGCGCGCACCGTGCGGGAAACGTTGCGCGCGCGACCGCTCGGATATGGAGGTGTGGAATGGCGCCCCTGGTCACGGAGTGGGTCAACGTTAGCGGCAATATTTCGATCATCGCTCGCGAGTCCGGGGAGGTCTGGTTTCATCTCCCGGGCGGCACAAAGGAATACGCAGATCCGTTTGCGACGCCGATGACGGGCGTCGGCGCCAGGGGCAGCACGATCGGGCTGCTCGACGGCGCGATCAATCTCGGATTTTCCAGAATTGAAAAGCGCCTCGCCAGCCCGGCGCCGACGCTTGTCGGCTACATCATTGCCATCGTGGGCGCCTACCACACGTCTGTCCACACGCCGCGAAATCTCCAGCGCGCCGCCAGGCGATTCAACGAACTGGGGAGGCCGGAAGTGGCGGCTTATCTTGAAGAACGTGCGCGCGAGGAGACTGGTCACGACCGGCTTGCGCTCAAGGATCTTCGCGCGCTGGGCCTGCCCGCCGAGCGATTGGTCGCCAACTTCATTCCCGACGGCATCAAGCCGCTCTGCGAGCGGTTCGATGAGCTCTGCGTCGAGGACTACCCGATCGGCTGCATCGGCTATTCCTACTGTCTGGAACGCATCGCCGCGCTCAAGCAGAAGACCGATATCGAGAAGGTGCAGGCACTATGCCCTGACGGCGTCGATGCGACCCGCTTTCTCCGAAGTCACAGTTGCCTTGGGAGCGAGGTTGCCCATGTGGAAGAGACGATCGAGTTCGTCGCGTCGCTTCCTCCGAGCGACCGCATCAGGGTCGTCCAGGAGACGTATGAATCGGCATTGATCATGGCGGAGGGATATAATCACGAGCTCCTCAAATCCGAGGCGGAGATGCTCGACGAGCTTCAGCAGGCGGTCGGAGAGGCGCTTCCGTATCGTCTGAGCAGGGCCTTCGTACAGTAAGAGGCGCGGTGCTCGGCCCTCGGCGTGAGCAGAACGGCACGGCAGTCGTCGCAGTCTGGCGTGCCTCGAGCGACAAGAGACGAGGGCCTCTGCAATGGCGAGGACAACCACCGAGGTGACCGACTGGCTGTGTGGACATGGCCTGGGGCAGTACGCCCAAACCTTCGCCGACAATAATATCGAATACTCCGTCCTTCCGGATCTGACCGACAATGATCTCAGGAAGCTCGGCGTTATTTCGTTAGGCCATCGCAAGAAGCTGCTGAAGGCCATCGAAGCATTGACGGCAGCGAAGTTCGGCATCGCGTCCGCCTCGGTCGTGCCGCAGCGCGAGGCCGAATTCCGTCAGATCACGGTGATGTTCAGCGATCTGGTGGGGTCCACGCAGCTTTCGGAGGCGCTGGACCCGGAGGATCTGCAAAAACTCATTGACGCGTATCGGGGCGAATGCAGCACCGCGATCCGGCGCTACGGAGGCGAGGTCGCGCGCTACTTCGGCGACGGCGCGATGGCGTTCTTCGGTTGGCCCTATGCGCATGAGGATGACGCCGTTCGCGCCACGCATGCGGCGCTGGAGATCGTTTCCAGAGTTGCGACCATTCCAGGGCCGGTCACCCTGACGTGCCGGGTGGGTGTCTGCTCCGGCCCCGTCGTGGTCGGCGAAACCGGAGAGAGCGGCACGTGGTCGATGGACGCGGTGGGCGAGACGCCGAATATCGCCGCGCGTCTGCAGACCCTTGCGGCCGCCAATACGGTGGTCGTTTCGGAATCGACCAGACGGCTTGTTTCGGCTGCGTTTGATTTTCAGGACCTCGGTCTGCAGGAGCTCAAAGGTGTCACTGAATCCGTTCACGTCTATCGCGTGCTCTCGGCAAAGCACACCACGAGCCGCTTCGAGGCGGCGCATGCGGGTTCTCTTACGCCGCTGATCGGGCGCTCGAGCGAGCTTAGCCTGCTGCTCGACAGGTGGCAGAAAGCCAAGGAAGCCGACGGCCAGGTCGTGTTTCTTTCGGGCATTCCCGGAGTCGGGAAATCGAGGCTTCTCCACGAACTGAAATCGCGTGTCGAGGATGAGCCGCACGTCCTGCTTCACCATCAGTGCTCGCCCTATCACAGTCAGAGCGCGTTCTTTCCCGTGATCGAGCAGATCGAACAGGCGGCCCAACTGACGGCTCGCGAGCCCGATACCGACAAGCTTGCAAAGCTCAAGGCCTACCTTCCGCGCCCGATTGACGGCTCGGCAGAGCCGGTCGCCCTGATCGCGAAACTGTTGTCGATCCCGCTGGAAGATGATCTCGAACTGTCAGGACTGACGCCGCGGCAAGTGAAGAACAGGACGATCTCTACGCTTGTCGACATCCTCTTGGCATTTTCCGTCCAGCGCCCGACGCTGTGCATCTTCGAGGATGCGCATTGGCTTGACGCGTCGACCCTTGAGCTGCTCGAACTGGCCACCAGCCGCATCGACCGCGCCCGCGTGCTGCTGATCGTATCCTGCCGGCCCGAATTTCGCCCTGCATGGATCACTCACGCGAACACCACCCTGCACTCGCTCACCCGCCTGTCGCACAGCGAGGTCAGGGCAATGATCCGGGAGCTCCTGAGCGGCGCGAGCATGCCCCAGCCGTTGCTCGACCAGATCGTCGAAAAGGCCGATGGCGTCCCGCTATTCATCGAGGAACTGACAAACAGCACGTTGAGCGCGCCTTTGCGAAGCCGAGGTGCCGTCGAGCGCAAGGCGCAGCCGGCCTTGCTCCGCGTTCCGGACACGCTAAGCGACGCCTTGATGGAACGGCTCGACCGGGTCGCACCGAGCCGCCGGCTTGCGCAGATCGCGGCCGTGATCGGACGGGAGTTTTCCTATGACCTCTTGTCGGCTGCATCGCAGGTCGACGAGGAGGATATGCTGTCGGCGCTCTCATTGCTCGAACGCGCTGATATCATTTACCGGGTCGACGTTTCGCCGTTCGTCCGTTTCGCCTTCAAGCACGTGCTGTTGCGCGATGCGATCTACGACTCCCTGCTCAAAAGCAAGCGGCTGCAGTTTCACGCCGACATCGCCACGATCCTGGAGCATAATTTCCCGGAGCTCGCCGAAAATCAGCCCGAGGTTCTCGCCTATCATCATCAGGAGGCCGGCAATCATCCGCTTGCCATTCGCTGCTGGTTCAAGTCCGGGCAACGCGCGCTAGCGCATTCGGCCAATGTCGAGGCCATCGCCAATTTTCGAAAGGCGCTTCAGCTTCTGAGCGGCCTGCCTGATACGCTCGAGCGGACCAGGCAGGAGATCGACATCCAACTGGCGTTGGGCATACCGCTCATCGCGGTGCAGGGCTATGCCTCCGCTGATACCCGCGAAGCCTTTTCGCAGGCGCGGGCCCTGTGCCTGCGGCTCGGCAATATTCCCGAATATTTCCAGGCGCTGTTCGGGTTGTGGGGAAATTCCTGGATGTCCGGCAAGAATGATGAAGCGCTCGCCATGGCCGATGAGTTCATGTCGCGGGCCCAGGCGTTGCCGGACGCGGTGCCGCGAATGGTCGCTCATCGAATGATGGGCAGCACGCTATTGACGATCGGGAACTTTCGATCGTCGGTGGACCATTTCGAGGAGTCGATCAAGCTTTCGATGAACAAGGGCAGGCCGCCGCTATACCATCTCTACATGGTCGAGCCGCAGGCGGCCTCGCTCCTGCTGCTGTCCTGGGATTTGTGGTTCCTCGGCTATCCCGACCAGGCGCTCGCGCGCGTCTCGGAGGCGCTTGCCTTGGCGCGGGATCTTCGCCACCCCTACACCATAGCGTTCGCGCATTACATGACGTCAGTCGTGCACCTGTTGCGCGGCGAGGCCGATCTCGCCTTCGAGAACGCCGAAAAGAGCTTCGAGGTGTCGCGGGAGCAGCGGTTTTCGCTCTATGCAATCCTGTCGCGAATTTCGCGCGGCCGGGCCGTCGGCGACCTTGGCCGGATCGAAGAGGCTCGCGCCGAGATTGCCCGAGGACTCGACGAGGCCCGGCAGAACAATGTCGGCTTCATGTTGCCGATGATGGAGAGCTGGCTTGCGGAGATGCACGCAAGGGCAGGAGAAAACGAGTACGCGCTATGGATCGTCGAGCAGACCCTGACCAATCTCGATGACGTGACCGGCAGGTCATGGGAATCGGAATTGCATCGGCAAAAGGCGCAGCTTCTTCTGGCGATCGACCCGTCGAACATTCTGGAAGCCGAATCGTGCCTGACGAAGTCCATCGAAGTGGCCTGCGGTCAAAGCGCGAAATCCTTGGAGCTGCGCGCCTCGATGGATCTCGCCGAACTCTGGCGCACGCAAGGAAAGCTTGAGGCGTCGCGCGCGCTATTGGAGCCGATCTGCCGCTGGTTCGATGAGGGCGCCGAGACGGCCGACCTCAGAAGGGCGCGCGCCGTTCAAGCTGCGGTGCGCTGATCCTCGCGCGCGATGGCCGGGGATGTGGGGAACGGAGGATTTCAAGGTACTGCTTGCACCGACGGCGCGCCCTATTGAGGGGAGCAAAGCAAAATGGCAAGGGAGAGGAACAGATCGACTTTCACGGTAGGGGCTTCTCGGCGGTATGTTCGGTTCTCTCGTCCTGCTCGCGCATGGCATCATCTATTTCATTGTCATGGGGAGCATTTTCAGAGCAAGGCAGAGCATTGGAGTTGGTGTTTTTTTCTGCCTCCTCGGCACGATGCACTTCCTCGAGACCTATTTAGCCGCGACCTTCTTCATCGAACTGCCCTTCGGGCTGATCTCGCCGGGGTCCACCGTGATGTTCACGGGCAAGCTCGCCTTTTTCCTGCTGCTTTACATCAAGGAAGACGCCGAGGTGATGCGGCAGCCGATCTACGGCCTCCTGAGCGGCAACATTCTGATGATCGCGCTAGGGCTTCTCCTGCGCCTCTATAGCAATCCGGCGAGCTTGCCAGGCTATAATCCGGATCTCCGCTTCATCGACCAAATGGGCTTGCTCATGGTCTGGGGCAGCCTATTGCTGTTCATCGATCTGATCGCCCTTGTCATCATTTATGAACGGCTTGGAAAATTGGTGACGACCACCGTCCCCGGGCGGATCTTCATCAGCCTGGCGCTTGTGTTGAGCTTCGACCAGGCTTTCTTCTACCTGGGGCTGCATCATCTTACCGGCGTGCCAGAATCGGCATTCTACGGCGGGTGGATCGCCAAGGTCGCCGCGGCTGCCTTCTTCAGCCTCATGATGACCGCATATCTCCGCATCTTTGAACGAGAGCCTCTTCCCGTGCAATCGCGTCGCGCCGCGGACGTGTTCGATCGCCTGACTTACCGGCATCGCTACGAGAAGCTTGCTGAGCGAGTTGGCAGGGATGCGCTGACGGGACTTCAGGATCGTGGGCAGTTCGATGCGAAAGGGGTGGCAATGCTGCAGGCTGCTTCGCAATCGGGCCTGTCGCTTAGTCTCATGATGATCGACATCGACCACTTCAAATCGATCAACGACAGCCGTGGCCACGTCGTCGGCGATGGAGTGATCCGCAAGGTGGCCGAGACGATTGTCGCCTCAAAGCGTGAGGGTGACGAGCTGTTTCGATATGGCGGGGAAGAGTTCGCATTGCTGTGCCCGCAGCTGCCCCCAGGCGCCATGGCGCTGGCAGAACGCATTCGGGCGGCTGTGGCCGACAGCACTCATCCAGAACTACAGCGGCCGGTGACGGTCAGCATCGGCATCGCCACCTTTCCAACCCATGCCAGGGTTTTTCGGGAGCTGCTCGAGAAGGCGGATGCTGCCCTTTATCGGGCGAAGGCGTCAGGCAGGAACGGGGTTGTCGGCGCGGACGCTTAAATGTTTGATGACCGCTTTCGAGGGTAGATCGGTACCCCGAATGAGCGAAGACGACCCGTGCTTTTGACCCGTGGCGCGAGTTATCGCAGGCCGTCGTCCCTGTAACGTTCGCCGGCGGCTTACATCTGCCGCTCGACCAGCTTCAGTTTGAGCTCGGCGATCGCTTCGGAGGGGTTGAGGCCCTTGGGGCAGGCCTTGGCGCAGTTCATGATGGTGTGGCAGCGATAGAGCCGGAACGGGTCCTCGAGATTGTCGAGCCGTTCGCCGGTGGCCTCATCGCGGCTGTCCGTGACCCAGCGCGTGGCCTGCAGCAGCGCGGCGGGACCGAGGAAGCGCTCGCTGTTCCACCAGTAGCTCGGGCACGAGGTCGAGCAGCAGGCGCAGAGGATGCACTCGTAGAGGCCGTCGAGCTTCTCGCGGTCCTCGTGGCTCTGCTTCCATTCCTTCTGCGGCGTCGGCGTTGTGGTTTTCAGCCACGGCTCGATCGAGGCGTATTGCGCGTAGAAATTGGTGAGGTCGGGGACAAGGTCCTTCACCACCGGCTGGTGCGGCAGCGGGTTGACCTTCACCGCGCCGTCTTTGACGTCGTGCATCGACTTGGTGCAGGCGAGCGTGTTCTGGCCGTCGATGTTCATGGCGCAGGAGCCGCACACGCCCTCGCGGCAGGAGCGACGGAAGGTCAGCGTCGGATCGATGTGGTTCTTGATCCAGATCAGGCCGTCCAAGACCATCGGTCCGCAATCGTTGGTGTCGACATAATAAGTGTCGACGCTCGGATTTTTGCCGTCGTCCGGATTCCAGCGATAGATCTTGAACTCGCGCGTCTCGGTGGCGCCGGCCGGCTTCGGCCAGGTCTTGCCGCCTGAGATCTTCGAGTTCTTCGGAAGCGCGAATTCAACCATGCTTGCAAGCCTTCGCTGTCGTCATCACTACGCGCGATCAGTACACACGCGCCTTGGGCGGGATATACTGCACGTCGTTGGTCATTGTGTAATCGTGCACCGGGCGGAACTCGATCGTGGTGTTGCCCTTCTGATCGAGCCAGGCCAGCGTGTGCTTCATCCAGTTCCTGTCGTCACGATCCGGGAAGTCCTCGCGCGCATGCGCGCCGCGGCTCTCGGTGCGATTGGCCGCCGAATCCATGGTGACGACGGCCTGCACGATCAGATTGTCGAATTCCAGAGTCTCGATCAGGTCGGAATTCCACACCAGCGAGCGGTCGGAGACGGCGATGTCGCCAATGCCGCCATGCACCTTGTGGATCAGGTTCTTGCCTTCCTGCAGCACTTCGCCGGTGCGGAACACCGCGCAATTGGTCTGCATCACATGCTGCATGCTGTCGCGCAGCTTCGCCGTCGGCGTGCCGCCCGAGGCGTAGCGGAAATGATCGAGCCGGCCGAGCGCCATCTCGGCGGAATCCTTCGGCAGTTCCGGCTGCTTGGCGTTGGCGGTCAGTTTCTCGGCGCAGCGCAGCGCGGCGGCGCGGCCGAACACCACAAGGTCGATCAGTGAGTTGGAGCCGAGCCGGTTGGCGCCGTGCACGGAGACGCACGCGGCCTCGCCGATCGCCATCAGACCGGGCACCACCGCATTGTCGTCGCCGTCCCGCTTGGTCAGCACTTCGGCGTGGAAGTTGGTGGGGATGCCGCCCATGTTGTAGTGCACGGTCGGCACGATCGGGATCGGCTCGCGGGTGACGTCGACATTGGCGAAGATCCGTGCCGATTCGGAGATGCCGGGCAGCCGCTCGGCCAGCACCTTCGGATCGAGATGATCGAGGTGCAGGTAGATGTGGTCCTTCTTCTTGCCGACGCCGCGGCCTTCGCGGATCTCGATGGTCATCGCGCGCGAGACCACGTCGCGCGAGGCGAGGTCCTTGGCCGATGGCGCATAGCGCTCCATGAAGCGCTCGCCCTCGGAATTGACGAGATAGCCGCCTTCGCCGCGGGCGCCCTCGGTGACGAGGCAGCCGGCGCCGTAGATCCCGGTCGGGTGGAATTGCACGAATTCCATGTCCTGCAGCGGCAGGCCGGCGCGCAGCACCATGCCGCCGCCGTCGCCCGTGCAGGTATGGGCCGAGGTGCAGGAGGCATAGGCGCGGCCGTAGCCCCCGGTGGCGAGGATCGTGGTCTGGGCGCGGAAGCGGTGCAGCGTGCCGTCGTCGAGCTTGATCGCGATCACGCCGCGGCAGACGCCCTGGTCGTCCATGATCAGGTCGATGGCGAAGAACTCGATGAAGAACTCGGCCGCGTGCCGCAGCGATTGGCCGTACATCGTGTGCAGCATCGCGTGGCCGGTGCGGTCGGCGGCGGCGCAGGTGCGCTGCGCCTGGCCCTTGCCGTAGTCGATGGTCATGCCGCCGAACGGACGCTGGTAGATCTTGCCGTCCTCGGTGCGCGAGAACGGCACGCCCCAATGCTCGAGCTCGTAGACCGCCTCCGGCGCGTTGCGCACCATGTATTCGATCGCGTCCTGGTCGCCGAGCCAGTCCGACCCCTTGACGGTGTCGTACATGTGCCAGCGCCAGTCGTCCTGATGCATGTTGCCGAGCGAGGCCGAGATGCCGCCCTGCGCCGCGACCGTGTGCGAGCGGGTCGGAAACACCTTGGTGATGCAGGCGGTGCGCAGGCCCGCTTCCGAGCAGCCGACCACCGCGCGCAGGCCGGCGCCGCCGGCGCCGACCACGACGACGTCGTAGGTGTGGTCTTCGATCGGATAGGCTTTGCCGTTCGTGGCCGGGCCACTGCCATTGGTGGCCTTGCCGTTACCTTCAGCGGCCATGGTTCATACTCCCGAGGATAATTTAAGGAGCGCGTAGATCGAGGCCAAGGCCACCGCAGCGCAGAAGAAATTGTTGGCCATGATGCTGGCGAGCTTCAGCTTCTCGTTATGCACATAGTCCTCGATCACGACCTGCATGCCGATCTTCATGTGCCAGGTGCTGGCGACGATGAAGAGCAAGAGGATGATCGCGATCGGCAGCGAGCCGAGGATCTGTGTCGCGCCCGCATGGTTGCGGCCGACCAGCGTCAGGATCACGAACAGCACCGGCACGATCAGCAGCGTCATCGCGACAGCGGTGAGGCGCTGGCGCCAGAAATCGGTGGTGCCGGAATGCGAGGCGCCGAGATTGCGGACGCGGCCGAGCGGCGTGCGCATCGAGGAACGAGAGTCGCTCATCGTCCGCCTCCGATCGCGTAAGCGATGATCCAGATCAGCACCGTGAGCACGATGCCGCCGATCAGCGCGGCCCAGGTCAGGGCTTCCCGTTCATTGGCCTTGAAGCCGTAGCCCAAGTCCCACACGAAATGCCTGATGCCGCTGAGCAGATGGTGCATCAGCGCCCATGTGTAGCCGAACACGATCAGCTTGCCGATGAAGCTGCCGGTGAAAGCCTGCAGATTGGCGTAGGCGCTGGGGCCGGAGGCCGCCGCGATCAGCCACCAGGCGAGCAGCAGCGTGCCGGCATAAAGCGCTATTCCCGTGGCGCGATGGACGATGGAAAGCGCCATCGTCAGGGTCCAGCGATAGGTCTGTATATGGGGCGAGAGCGGTCGTTCGATCCTGGCGGTCATCAGCGACTTTGAGTTTGGTGGGACCGCGGCCGGCCCATCGGGGAGCGCGGTAGATAAATTCTATTTACGGAGTCGAACCTTACAGCGCAACGGCCAAATGCCTGCAAAACGAACGGGTATTCATTGCTACACCATTGATGAAGCAAGCCGATCAGGGGCTTGGTATACCAGGGCGGTCGATCCAGTCCAAGAAGCGAATTCTGATTCCGTTAGAAGGCTGCGACTGCATGCGCGCCGAACGGGTCGGCGGCTCGCCATCGCTCAACCAGATAATCGACAAATGCCCTCGTCTTTGGCGACGCAAGCCGCGATGGCTGAAACACGAGGTGCAACGGCGTGGGCGGCGGTTCGTAGTCGGCGAGGATGCGCCGCAAGCTGCCAGCCCTGATATCGGCGTCGACCTGCCACGACGGCACGCGCACAATGCCCGCGCCTTCCTTCGCCGCCGCGGCAAGCGCATCGAGGCTATTCATCCAGAGCCGACCGGATATGCGGATTTTGCGGTCTGCCTTCGTGCTCTCCGCGAAGCGCCACTCGGCGCTGCCGGGTGCATCGGAGAACACGAGACAGTCATGACTAGCGAGGTCGCGCGGCGTCTGCGGCACGCCGTGGCGCGCGAGGTAGGCGGGTGAGGCGCACACGATCATCCTGAGGTCGGCGAATTTGCGCGCGACCAGTTGCGAATCCCGCAAGCGGCCGACACGGATCGCCAGATGGACGTCTTCCTCGACCATGTCGACGGCGCGATCGACCAGCAGCAGATCGACTGACAGCAGTGGATAGCGGCGCAGGAATTCGGCGAGCAGCGGCGCGATCACGAGCCGTCCCATCAGGCTGGGGCAGCTCACGCGAAGTCGTCCCGAGGGCTGGTGGCGGTCGCGTGACAATGCGGCTTCGATTTCCTTGACCTCGCCGAGGATCGATTTCGCGCGCTCATAGAGGATCCGGCCATCATCGGTCAGCGCGAGCTGCCGCGTGGTGCGCAATAGCAGCCTGGTGCCGAAATGCTGCTCCAGCGCGGAGATCTGGCGGCTGACCGAGGTCAGCGAACTCGGGAGCGAGCGGGCCGCCGCCGAGAGGCTGCCCGTCTCCACCGCGCGCACAAAGGTCGCCATGGCCGAAAGCTGGTCCATCCGATCCTTCCGGAATTCGCAAAGGTAACCACCAAAGAGGTTAGATACTCCCGCCTTCGACAAGGGTCTAGGCTTCGGGAAGGCGTCATATGGAGGAATTTGAGATGGGATGGAGTACCGGCTTCGTATCGCATCCCAGGACGATGCGTCTGCTTCACAACCGATCGGCCGATGGCCTGATCGGTCCGGTTGTTTTCGCGGTTACAGGGCTGTTGCTGGATGGGACCGCGATGCTGGCTCAGGCGGGCGATCGATACCCCTCGGTCTTCGGGGTGAGCCTGATCCTCGCGGCGCCAGCCGTGGCGGCTCTGGCGGCCTTGCGCGTGCAAGGCTGCAGAGACTAAACGCTGGCGCAAGGGACATCATGGCTGGCCTCGATCTTATCGAACTCCTTGAACTCGCATTGCTGCTGATCGCGGTTGGGGCCTTGTCCGGCTTTCTCGCCGGCCTGTTCGGCATCGGCGGCGGCGCGATCCTGGTGCCGGTGTTCTACGAATGCTTCCGTCTGGCCGGGGTGCCAGTGGAGGTGCGGATGCCGCTCTGCATCGGCACCTCGCTTGCCGTCATCATCCCGACCTCGATCAGTTCGTTTCGCGCCCATTACCGGCGTGGCGCGGTCGACATGGAGGTGCTGAAGCGCTGGTGGATTCCGATCGTGCTCGGTGTCCTCGCCGGCAGCGTCACCGCGCGGTTTGCGCCGGAGCGGCTGTTCAAGATCGTATTCGTGATGGTGGCATGGTCGGCCGCGGCGCGGCTGCTATTGGCGCGCGAGGGCTGGAAGTTCGGCGACGAACTGCCGAAGGGCTTCCTGATGCGCGTCTACGGCTTCTTCGTCGGTCTGCTCTCGACCTTGATGGGCATCGGCGGTGGCCTGTTCGCCAATCTCCTGATGACCTTCTACGGCCGCCCGATCCATCAGGCGGTCGCAACCTCTTCGGCGCTCGCGGTGCTGATCTCGATCCCCGGCGCGCTCGGCTATGTCTATGCCGGCTGGCCGGCCGCGGCGAGCTTTCCCGATGTCCTTGCGCTGCAGGTCCCGTTCGCGCTCGGCTATGTCTCGCTGATCGGCGCTATCCTGGTGATGCCGACCACGCTGGTCACCGCCCCGCTCGGCGTGAAGGTCGCGCATGCGCTATCGAAGCGGGCGCTGGAGATGGCGTTCGGCGCCTACCTCTTCATCGTCGGCGGCCGGTTCGCGATCAGCCTCGTGAGCGGGCAGTAGTTGCCGAACTGCGCTTTCAGCGGCGGACGGTCAGTTCGACGGCTTTTTCCTTACCTCACTATGCCGCCACATGCGGAGATCGCCTTGGCTCTCAATGCAGTCGGCTTCGGCCAATGCGCCGAGCCGCGCAGCGAGAACCTCATCGCTGACCACCAGTCCCAGTTCCCTACACCGATCGAGCGCCCAGCCAATGATCGCCGCGGTCTTGCGCCACTGAGAATGCAGCACCGAAAAGATTATCCCATCGATATCGGCTTCGGAAATCGAAGAGGGAAGCGAAACCTCTTCCCAGCGAAGCGTGCTGAGGATGTGCGGAGCCTCCTTATCCGGCGGTCTCAGATCCGGGAATTTCTTGTAGAGCACGAACAGTAGCTCGTAGTACACGGCATCGCCGGCTGCCCCAAGACCGCTGGCGAACATCCTTCGTGCTTCCTCACCGAGGCTGGAGATCGCTCCCTCTGCTCGCTCGAGCGACTCAACAACGTCAAGCAGATATTCGTGAATCTCTTCCGCTTGCTCTCGGTTCATAAGCTCTGTCCCCCGGAGCGGCTGTGCGCCCCTACTTCTTCGTATAAATATCCTTATACGTATCCCGCAAAATATTCTTCTGCACCTTGCCCATGGTGTTGCGCGGCAGTTCGTCGACGATGAACACCCGCTTCGGCATCTTGAATTTCGCCAATCGGCCATCGAGCCCGTTGAGCACCGCGGCTTCATCGATCGTGGCCCCGGGCTGGCGCACCACGACGGCGGTGACGCCTTCGCCGAAATCGGCATGCGGCACGCCGATGACGGCGGATTCGACCACGCCGGGCATGCCGTCGATCTCGGTCTCGATTTCCTTGGGATAGACGTTGAAGCCCCCCGAGATCACGAGGTCCTTGCCGCGGCCGAGGATATGCACGTAGCCCTTGGCGTCGATCTTGCCGAGGTCGCCGGTGATGAAGAAGCCGTCGTCGCGGAACTCGGCCTTAGTCTTTTCCGGCATCCGCCAATAGCCCTTGAAGACGTTCGGGCCCTTGACCTCGATCACGCCGATGGTCTCCGCCGGCAGCACCTTGCCGGTCTCAGGGTCGGTGACGCGCGCGGAGACGCCGGGCAGCGGAAAGCCGACCGCGCCGGGCACGCGCTCGCCGTCATAGGGGTTGGAGGTGTTCATGTTGGTCTCGGTCATGCCGTAGCGCTCGAGCACGGCGTGGCCGGTGCGCGCGGACCATTCGCGGTGGGTGTCGGCGAGCAGCGGCGCCGAGCCCGAAACGAACAGCCGCATATGCTTTGTCGTCTCTTTATTCAGCGCGGGATTCTGCAGGAGGCGCGTGTAGAAGGTCGGCACGCCCATCAGCACAGTGGCGCGCGCCATCAGCTTGGTGATCAGGTCCGGATCGAACTTCGGCAGGAAGATCATCGAGGCGCGGGCGAACAGCGTGACGTTGCTGGCCACGAACAGGCCGTGGGTGTGATAGATCGGCAGCGCGTGGATCAGCACGTCGTCCTTGGTGAAGCGCCAGTAGTCGACCAGCGACAGCGAGTTCGAGGCGAGATTGTCGTGGCTCAGCATCGCGCCCTTGGAGCGGCCGGTGGTGCCCGACGTATAGAGGATCGCGGCGAGATCATCATTGCCGCGCGCGACCGTCTTGAACTCCGGGCTCGCTTTGTCGGCGGCCTCCGTCAGCGAGCCCTTGCCGTCGGCACCGAGCGTCTCGACCTTGGCGCCGACTTTCGCCGCGATCGCGCCGATGCCTTCCGCCTTGGAAGGATCGCACACCACCAGCGATGGCTCGGCGTCGCTGATGAAGTAGTCGAGCTCGTTCAGCGTATAGGCGGTGTTGAGCGGCAGATAGATCGCGCCGGCGCGCACAGTCGCGAGATAAAGCACAAGGCCCTGCACCGATTTTTCGGTTTGCGCCGCGACACGGTCGCCGACCTTGACGCCGCGCGAAACCAGCACGTTCGCCATCTGACTGGTGCGCGCGATCAGGTCCGCATAGCTGATGCGACTGCCGTCGAGTTGCTCGATCGCGAGCCGGCTCGGATCCTCGAGACCGTCGAACAGGCGGGAAAACAGGTTGGCGTTGGCGCTCGTGTTCATGCAACATTCCCTGGAAGGGCGAAAAGGCCGGGAAATCCGGCGAATGGCTTAGCAAAAACGCCCTTTGGAAAGCAACGGAGACAGTTTGCATGACAAATAATGGGAAACGCGTGGCCTGGGTGACGGGCGGCGGCACCGGGATTGGCGAGTCCGGGGCGGAATTCCTGGCGGCTGACGGCTGGACGGTGGTGGTCTCGGGCCGCCGCAAGGAGGAGCTGGACCGGGTGGTCGCCAACATCGCCAAGAAGGGCGGCAAGGCCGAGGCCATCCCGCTCGACGTCAGCAACAAGGACGAGGTCAACAAGGCCGCCGACCAGATCCTCGGCCGTCATGGCCGCATCGACCTCCTGGTCAACAGCGCCGGCATCAACGTGCCGAAGCGGAGCTGGGCCGACATGGAGCTTCAGGGCTGGGACAGACTGGTCGAGATCAATCTCAACGGCGTGCTGTATTGCATGCATGCGGTGCTGCCGGCGATGCGCAAGCAGCAGGATGGCTGCATCATCAACGTAGCCTCCTGGGCCGGACGCCATGTCTCGAAGATGCCGGGGCCGGCCTACACCACGACCAAGCATGCGGTGCTGGCGCTGACCCATTCCTTCAACATGGATGAATGCGCCAATGGCCTGCGCGCCTGCTGCCTGTCGCCCGGCGAGGTCGCTACGCCGATCCTGAAACTGCGGCCGGTGGTGCCGAGCGAAGCCGAGCAGGCCAAGATGCTGCAGCCGGAGGATCTCGGCCGCACCATCGCCTTCGTCGCCAGCCTGCCGCCGCGGGTCTGCGTCAACGAGATCCTGATCAGCCCGACCCACAACCGCGGCTTCATCCAGACCCCCACGAGCAGGGATTAGTCTTTGATCCCCTGTAGCCCGGATGGAGCGCAGCGTAATCCGGGATAGGTGCATGAAGTGCACCCTTATCGTGAGACACGATAATCAGGGACAGGTGCCCGCCGCTTGAGGCGGCAGGGCGGGTTGATGG